>NZ_JBVKBA010000006.1:0-372071 GCF_055639175.1 Streptomyces sp. NPDC107546
GATCAGCACCGCACGGGGCGACATCCGGATCGCCGAGGCCGGACGCGGCACGGTCGTGCTGCGCACCGAATCCGGCGACATCTCTGTCGCCGCCGGCGGCGTCTCGGCCGCCCTGGACGCCGGCACCGGCCACGGCCGCATCAGCAACGCCCTCAAGAACGACGGCACCACCGAACTCGACATCCGCGCCACCACCTCCCACGGCGACATCACCGCCCACAGCCTGTAGATCCGCAGTCAGTAAATAGGGGGCACCTCTCATGACCAACCTGGCCATCGCGGCGAACGGGCTGCGCAAGTCCTACGGCGACAAGGTCGTGCTCGACGGCGTCGACCTGGCCGTTCCCGAAGGGACGATCTTCTCCCTGCTCGGCCCGAACGGCGCCGGCAAGACCACCGCCGTGAAGATCCTCTCCACCCTCATCTCCGCCGACCCGGGCACCGGTGACATCCACATCGGCGGCCACGACCTGGCCGCCGCCCCCCAGGCGGTGCGCGCCGCGATCGGCGTCACGGGGCAGTTCTCCGCCGTCGACGGCCTGATCACCGGCGAGGAGAACATGCTCCTCATGGCGGACCTGCACCACCTCTCCCGCAGCGAGGGGCGGCGCACCACCGCCGAGCTGCTGGAGCGCTTCGACCTGGTCGAGGCGGCGAAGAAGCCCGCCTCCACCTACTCCGGCGGCATGAAGCGCCGCCTGGACATCGCCATGACCCTGGTCGGCAATCCGCGGATCATCTTCCTCGACGAGCCGACCACCGGCCTCGACCCGCGCTCCCGGCACAACATGTGGCAGATCATCCGGGAGCTGGTCTCCGACGGCGTCACCGTCTTCCTCACCACCCAGTACCTGGATGAGGCGGACGAGCTCGCCGACCGTATCGCCGTGCTCAACGACGGCAGGATCGCCGCCGAGGGCACCGCCGAGGAGCTCAAGCGGCTGATCCCCGGCGGACACGTGCGGCTGCGCTTCGCCGACCCGGCCGCGTACCAGAGTGCCGCCCTCGCCCTGCGGGAGGTCACCCGGGACGACGAGGCACTGACGCTGCAACTCCCCAGCGACGGCAGCCAGCGCGAGCTGCGCTCCATCCTCGACTGGCTGGACTCGGCCGGCATCGAGGCCGACGAGCTGACCGTGCACACCCCCGACCTCGACGACGTCTTCTTCGCCCTGACCGGCCCGGCCAACATCCCCAACCAGCCCAAGGAGAACGTCCGATGAGCTCCTTCTCCCTCGCCGTGCGCGACTCGTCCACGATGCTGCGCCGTAACCTCCTGCACGCCCGGCGCTACCCGTCCCTCACCCTGAACCTGCTGCTCACCCCGGTCATGTTGCTGCTGTTGTTCGTCTACATCTTCGGCGACACCATGAGCGCGGGCATCGGTGGCGGCGGCGCCGACCGCTCCGCATACATCGCCTACCTCGTGCCGGGCCTGCTGCTGATGACCATCGGCAGCACCACGATCGGTACCGCGGTGTCCGTCTCCAACGACATGACTGAGGGCATCATCGCCCGCTTCCGCACGATGGCGATCCACCGCGGGTCCGTGCTCGTCGGGCACGTCGTCGGCAGCGTGCTGCAGTCGATCATGAGTGTGGTCCTCGTGGGGGCCGTCGCCGTGGCCATCGGCTTCCGGTCCACGAACGCCACGGCCCTGGAGTGGGTCGCGGCGTTCGGGCTGCTCGCACTGTTCGCCCTGGCGCTCACCTGGATCGCGGTCGGGATGGGCATGGTCAGCCCGAACGCCGAGGCCGCCAGCAACAACGCGATGCCGCTGATCTTCCTGCCGCTCATCTCCAGCACCTTCGTCCCGGTCGACGCGATGCCGGGCTGGTTCCAGCCGATCGCCGAGTACCAGCCGTTCACGCCGGCCATCGAGACCCTGCGCGGGCTGCTGCTCGGCACCGAGATCGGCGACAACGGATGGCTCGCGATCGCCTGGTGCCTGGCGCTGACCGTCCTCGGCTACCTGTGGTCGAAGTCGGTGTTCAACCGCGACCCGAAGTAGCCGACATGAGCACGCGGGTCCCCTCCCGCAACCCGATCGCGCCCGAGGGCGGCGTACATCGACACCGCGTCGGCGTACGCCGCCCCGTCGGCGTTCTCGGCCATCCGCCGGACCGGCGCTGTCCGCACCCGGCACCGCGGGTCCCCCACCGAATGGACTGCTCCTGCGGCCGGTAGTCCCCCGGCAGAACGGGGGGTTGTCCCCAGTGCGGGGAGGTCGCCGCTTCCCTACCGTTGTGCGCATGACCGGAATGGACGCGCGCGACGCCGATCTGAAGAAGGAACTCAACGCCACCCTGCAGGCCCGCAGGGAACTGGGCGAGGAGTACGAGTCGGCACTGGTCGAATCCTTCCTGGAGAAGGTCGACCAGCGCATCGACGGCGCGATCGGCCGCCGGGTGCGGCGGCAACTGGCCGAGCAGCGGATGGTGGTGGCCCGCGGCGTCCGGTCCCCCCGCGCGACGGATTCCTGGGGCGAGCGCTTCGGCTTCGGCATCGTGTCGCTGGTGGTGGCGATCCCGCTCTCGGCGATCGGCGGCTCCTTCGGAGGAATGTCCGGCCTCGTGGCCGCCTGGTTCGGCATCGTCGGCGTCAACGTGGTCCAGGCCGCCCGCACCAACCCGGCCCTCTTCGCCCGCCGCCGCAAGTCACGGCAGGACGCCGAGTGGGAGGACTGACCCTGCTCGCATTCTGAGGATCGGTCGAAGGAAAAAACGACGACCACCGCAGCCATCAATTGAGCAACCACGAGGGCGAGCACCAGGTCCGCGAGAGCGGCGCCGGCTCAGGCGCAAAAACTGCGCCGGCTCAGGCGCAAAGGGGTGTGCGCGGGGACCGCCGCACCCCCGTGACCGGGGGGCGGGACGACGGCGGTCCCCGCGGGGGACGCGGGCCGGGTCAGGGCCGGGCTTGCGCGTCCGTGGCGTCCATGGAGGTCCGGGAGCCGCTCCGGAGGTCCTTGGCGCCGTTCGCTGCCGGCCGGAGCGGGGAGCCGCTCCCACCCCTGCCGACACCCACTAATGTGCCGGACCCGTGTTAAGCGGGTGCTGCGTGGACGTGACGCGCTCGTACCACTTCCGAGAAGCCGCTCTTCCCGCGCGTCACCGGAAGTTCCCCGGCGACACGCCCGGTTCACCGGACGTTCGCTACTGCTTTCCCCCCTTGGCCAGGAACGCCAGCAGGTCCTGCCGGCTGACCACCCCGGTCGGCTTGCCCTCGACCAGGACGATCGCCGCGTCGGCCGCACCGAGCACCGACATCAGGTCCGCGACCGGCTCACCGGAGCCGACCTGCGGCAGCGGCGGGGACATGTGCTTCTCCAGCGGGTCGTCGAGGGAGGCGTGCTTGGTGAACAGGGCGGCCAGCAGCTCGCGTTCGACGACGGATCCCACGACCTCGGCGGCCATCACGTCCGGGTGGCCCGCGCCCGGCTTGACGATCGGCATCTGCGATACGCCGTACTCGCGCAGCACCTCGATGGCCTGGCCGACGGTTTCGTCGGGGTGCATGTGGACGAGGGAGGGGATGGCGCCCTCCTTGTCCTTGAGCACGTCACCGACGCGCGCACTCGGGCCCGTGTCCTCGAGGAAGCCGTAGTCGGCCATCCACTCGTCGTTGAAGATCTTGCTGAGGTAGCCGCGTCCGCTGTCGGGCAGGAGCACCACCACGACGTCGTCCGGGCCGAGCCGCTCGGCGACCCGCAGGGCGGCGACGACGGCCATGCCGCAGGAGCCGCCCACCAACAGGCCCTCCTCCCGGGCCAGCCGCCGGGTCATCTGGAAGGAGTCCTTGTCGGAGACGGCGACGATCTCGTCGGCGACGGTGGGGTCGTACGCGGTCGGCCAGAAGTCCTCACCGACGCCCTCGACCAGGTACGGGCGCCCGGAGCCGCCGGAGTAGACGGACCCCTCGGGGTCGGCGCCGATGACCTTGACCCGGCCGTCGCTGACGTCCTTCAGGTAGCGGCCGGTGCCGGAGATGGTGCCGCCGGTGCCGACTCCGGCGACGAAGTGGGTGATCTTCCCCTCCGTCTGCTCCCACAGCTCGGGGCCGGTGGAGTGGTAGTGCGACAGGGGGTTGTTGGGGTTGGAGTACTGGTCCGGCTTCCAGGCGCCGGGGGTCTCACGGACGAGCCGGTCGGAGACGTTGTAGTAGGAGTCCGGGTGTTCCGGGGCCACCGCGGTCGGGCACACGACCACCTCGGCGCCGTACGCACGCAGCACGTTGATCTTGTCGGTGGACACCTTGTCCGGGCAGACGAAGATGCACTTGTAGCCCTTCTGCTGGGCCACGATCGCAAGGCCGACGCCCGTGTTGCCGCTGGTCGGCTCCACGATCGTGCCGCCCGGCTTCAGCTCGCCGCTCTGCTCGGCCGCCTCGATCATGCGCAGGGCGATGCGATCCTTGACGGAACCGCCGGGGTTGAAGTACTCGACCTTCGCGAGAACGGTCGCCTGGATGCCGGCGGTCACGCGGTTGAGCCTGACCAGCGGGGTGTTGCCGACCAGGCTGATCATCGAGTCGTGGAATTGCACCGTTGTCTCCGGTTGCTGCACAGGAAGTGGTCGTGATGGTTCCGCCAGCGTAAGCGCTCGTAGCGCCCGGGCGGGTGCGCCGGGCGAAGGAGCCCTCGGGCAGGGGCCGTCCCGGGCGTTCACGCGTCGTTGAGATTGGGCGACAGGGCGTACGGGGCAAGCAGTGGGTGTACGGCTACGAGGAGGTGGCGGCGACGCATGTCGAGCATGTCGAGGGCGAGAGCGGCCCGGCGCATCGCGGCGGGCGCGGCGTACGGCGGTGGCGGTATCGGCCTGGTCGGGGCGGCCGCCGTCGGGCTGCTGGTCGCCGAGGTGCAGTTGGCCAAGCGCCATGTGGGCAACGGACACAGCCCGCATCCACCGAGCGCGGACGGCCTGTACGGACGTGGCTACAGCGCCCTCGGCGAACCACCGCTGAGACTGGTGATGCTCGGCGACTCCACCGCCGCGGGGCAGGGCGTGCACCGTTCCCGGCAGACGCCGGGGGCGCTGCTGGCGTCGGGGCTGGCGGCGGTGGCGGAACGGCCGGTGGAGCTGCGCGTCGTCGCCCTTCCCGGGGCGCAGTCGGACGACCTGGACCGTCAGGTGGCACTGACGCTCGCGGACCAGGACCGGATTCCCGACATCTGCGTCATCATGATCGGCGCGAACGACGTGACGCACCGGATGCCGCCGACGCGGTCCGTGCGGCATCTGTCGGCGGCGGTGCGGCGCCTGCGCACGGCGGGCGCGGAGGTCGTCGTCGGCACGTGTCCCGACCTGGGCACGATCGAGCCGGTGCAGCAGCCGCTGCGGTGGCTGGCCCGCCGGGCCTCCCGGCAGCTGGCCGCGGCCCAGACGATCGGGGTCGTGGAGCAGGGAGGCCGGACCGTGTCGCTGGGCGATCTGCTGGGTCCGGAGTTCGAGGCGAACCCTCGCGAGCTGTTCGGCCCCGACAACTACCACCCCTCGGCGGAGGGGTACGCCACGGCCGCGATGGCGGTCCTGCCGACGGTGTGCGCCGCGCTCGGCCTGTGGCCGGCGGAGGAGGAGCGCCCGGACGCGTCCCGCCGCGAGGGCTTCCTGCCGGTGGCCCGGGCCGCGGCGGAGGCTGCGGACGAGGCGGGCACCGAGGTCACGGCCGCGATGCCGACGGGGCCGCGGGGGCCGTGGGCCCTGCTCAAGCGCCGCCGTCGCCGCCGCCTGCCGACACCGGAGGCGGCCCCTACCACGGCCCCGGAACCATCCCTATGACGCCGGGGGCGTGCCCCGCCCCGGTGTGACGCCGGGGCGGTTCCTCGCCCCGCCGCCCCTACCCGTCCCACGCGGGGTCCCCCAGGCCGGGGCCGCGCCCCGAAAGGGGCGCGGGGAACTGCGACCAGCCACGCACAGCCCGCAGCCGCCGTACCTGCCACCCCACCCGGCTCGCCCGATGTGCGAGCGGCGCAGCCCCGCAACGTTCAGCCCGTCCGGCGTTCGATCCACCGGGCCACAGGCCGAAAACGGGCCCCTGGGGGCGCAGCCACCGGCGACGGCGTGCCCGCCCCCACCCGCACCTTTTCCGGCCGTACCGCCGGAGGCCCAAGCAAGCGCTTAGAAAATTGCGGCCCGAGTCACACGCCCATGCCCGTGACCTCCACGGTACGTACGGGTAACTTCCCCCACAGCCCTGCTCACCCTCGCGCAATGGAGCCGTGATGCCCGAAGCCGTCATCGTCTCGACCGCCCGTTCCCCGATCGGCCGTGCCTTCAAAGGCTCCCTGAAGGACCTCCGCCCGGACGACCTCACCGCCACGATCATCCAGGCCGCCCTCGACAAGGTCCCCGCCCTGGACCCGAAGGACATCGACGACCTGATGCTCGGCTGCGGCCTCCCCGGCGGCGAGCAGGGTCACAACCTCGGCCGTATCGTCGCCGTACAGATGGGGATGGATCACCTCCCCGGCTGCACGATCACCCGGTACTGCTCCTCCTCCCTCCAGACCTCCCGCATGGCCCTGCACGCCATCAAGGCCGGTGAGGGCGACGTCTTCATCTCCGCGGGCGTCGAGATGGTCAGCCGCAGCGTCAAGGGCACCTCCGACGGCCTCCCCGACACCCACAACCCCCTCTTCGCCGACGCCGAGGCCCGTACCGCCGCCGTCGCCGAGTCCGAGGGCGCCGACTGGCACGACCCGCGCGAGGACGGCCTGCTCCCCGACCCGTACATCGCGATGGGTCAGACCGCCGAGAACCTCGCCCGGCTGAAGGGCGTCACCCGCGAGGAGATGGACGAGTTCGGCGTCCGCTCGCAGAACCTCGCCGAGCAGGCCATCGCCAAGGGCTTCTGGGAGCGCGAGATCATCCCGGTGACCCTCCCGGACGGCACGGTCGTCAGCAAGGACGACGGGCCGCGCCCCGGGGTGACCCTGGAGGGCGTCGCCGGCCTCAAGCCCGTCTTCCGCCCCGACGGCCGGGTCACCGCCGGCAACTGCTGCCCCCTCAACGACGGCGCCGCCGCCCTGGTCATCATGAGCGACACCAAGGCCCGGGAGCTGGGGCTCACGCCGCTCGCGCGGATCGTCTCGACGGGTGTGTCCGGCCTGTCGCCGGAGATCATGGGCTACGGCCCCGTCGAGGCCAGCAAGCAGGCCCTCAGGCGCGCCGGTCTCACCATCGACGACATCGACCTCGTCGAGATCAACGAGGCCTTCGCCGCCCAGGTGATCCCGTCCTACCGCGACCTGAACATCCCGCTGGAGAAGCTGAACGTCAACGGCGGTGCCATCGCCGTCGGCCACCCCTTCGGCATGACCGGCGCCCGCATCACCACCACCCTGATCAACTCCCTGCAGTGGCACGACAAGCAGTTCGGCCTGGAGACGATGTGCGTCGGCGGCGGCCAGGGCATGGCCATGGTCATCGAGCGCCTCAGCTGACCCTCCGCCCGCGCCACCCGCGCGACGGCCCGGAGCTCCGCCGCTCCCAGAATCCGGCAGAGCTTCGGGCCGATTTGTAACCCAATCTCCCCCAGGATGTGACCTATCTCCCTCGGCGAGGGATTTCCGCAGGTCACAGCAGTTCCTCTGGTAAACATTGAGGGCAACCTCATGTCCGTTTCGTGACGTTACGCACTGACAGCTGGTTAGTCCACCCTTCAAGCTGATGTAGGAAGTCGGGGGCCGACCTTGAACCAGGAGTACGTCAGTGAGCGCCATGCCGATAGCTCTGCTGCTCACCACCGCCGCGACCGCGGGCGTGGGCGTCGCCGTCCTGTGCAGCGTGCGGGCGCTGCGCCGGCAGGTCGCGGCCCTGCACGCAGAACTCGCCGAGAGCCGTGCCGTGCAGGCGCGCGGGCTGGTGCCCGCCGCCCGCACCGCCGCCGACGCGGAGGAGATACGCGCCGCCGTGGCCGAGGCGCTCGCGGAGGAACGGGAGCGGGAGCTGGCCGAGGCGCGCGCCTTCTGGGCGGCCCAGGAGGCCCGGGACATCGCTGACGCCCCCACCCTGTTCGGACTGCCCGACAACGAGCTGTTCCTGCCCCGTCCGGCGGACTTCGCGGGCCTGGAGCACGACAGCCTGGAACCGGTGACCGAGGCCGGCGCCGACGAGACCGAGTTTCCCGGGGACTCCCCCGAACTGGCCGCCGCCCGCCGCCGTCACCCCTCGCACCCCGACTTCGTCCCGGCCCCGTCGCCCGTCACGGGCGACCACGAACGCACGGTCGCCTGTCTGGAGAGGCTGGCCGACGCCGGCACCGAACTCGCCGACGTCCGCCCGGGTCCGCTGGGCACCCTGGACGTGTACGTCTTCGCGGACGGTACGACGCTGTGCATGACCCCTGGCCACCGCGAGACCGCGGAGCGCCTGGCCGCGGCCCTGACCGCCGGCCACACCCCGGTCCTGCTCGGCGGCTCGGGTGTCTCGGGCGCCTACGCCCTCACGTTCGCGTGCGGCGAGGAGACCGTCTACGTCCTCGCGGACCGCGTCATCGCGTCCCTGTAGTCACGCCACGACGCCCTCATGCCGTCACAGCACGGGGCCGCGCCGGGGAGCGGGAATCGGCCGCCCCACCCCGGCGCGATCCGGCGCCTGCTCGACCCCGGCCCGTCTTGGCGCTCCTCACACCCCGGCGCGCTTCTGCGCCTCCCCCACCAGCGCCACGGCCTCGGCGAGTTCCCTCTCGTCCCGCAGGACGACGGCAAGATCATGCCCGGCGACCGTGATCTGGTCGGCGGCCGCGAACATGCCCGCGTCCGGCATCTCCCGCGGCTCGGCCGAAGGGTCCTCCAGAAGCTGGGCGCGACGCGCCAACTCCCTGGCGAGCGCGAGCGCTTCGGCCGCCGCGCCCCGTTGCAGCCGGCTCTGCGGAGCGGCCCGCAACCGGTCGGCGAAGTGATCCACGGCCCGGGTCAAAGGCGTCGTATCAAGCACGCGGCGAGCGTACGCGTCACGGCAGCACTGTTGCCAACAGGCGAACGCTCAGGCACGGTGACCTGAAGGACCGGCTTCATCGAGTGCGTCCGGAGGCGCCGATGTCCCAAGTCTTCTCCGAGGAGACCCATCGCAATCTGCTCGCCCGCATCCCCCACTGCACCGGTCGTGAAGTGTCCGACTGGCTGCGAACCGTCGACGAAGGCCCCGCTCTCTGCTTCGAGGAGAAGGTCAGCTGGCTCCGGCACGAGCACAATCTCGCGTACGGCCATGCGAAAGCGATCATCCACGAGTACGACCTGAGGAGGGCCGCGCGCAAGCTCATGTGAGCCGCGCACAGTGAAAGGGCCCGTGAACCACGGTTCACGGGCCCTTCAAAGCGCCGGGAGTGCCAGGAGCACCAGGAGCGCCAAGCAGCGACTAGTCGTTGCTACTGAAGATCGCAACGAGCCGCAGCATCTCCACGTAGATCCACACCAGGGTCATGGTCAGGCCGAACGCCGCCAGCCAGGCCTCCTCGCGCGGCGCCCCGTACGCGATCCCGTCCTCGATCTGCTTGAAGTCGAGGGTCAGGAAGAACGCGCCGAGCAGGATCGCGACGACACCGACCAGTGCGCCCAGCGGGCCCATGCTGCGCAGCCCGCCGTCCGGCGCGACGCCGAACGCGACCAGCAGCAGGTTGACCGCCATGGTCAGCACGAAGGCGATGGCGATGGCCATGCCGATCCGGGCGTACCGCGCGGTGACGCGGATCCAGCCGGCCTTGTAGACGAGCAGGGTCGCGCCCGAGACCGCGATCGTGCCGAGCACGGCCTGGAACGGTGCGCCGTGCCACTGCGCGTTGTACATCTCGCTGATGACGCCGAGGAAGACGCCTTCGAAGGCGGCGTATCCCAGGATCAGCGCGGGCGACGGCGTGCGCTTGAAGGACTGCACCATCGCCAGGACGAACGCGACCAGCGCGGAACCGAACGCGAGGCCGAAGCTGGTGGACGAGACCGGCAGCAGCGCCCAGGCGAGAATCGCGCCGACGGCGACCGTGCCGAGCGTCATCGCCGAGCGCATGACGACGTCGTCCATCGTCATGCGGCCGGGGGCGGCCGGGGCCTGCGGCGGGGCGCCGTACTGCGTCTGCTGTCCGTACGGGTTCTGCGCGTAGGGGTTCTGCGCGTAGGGGTTGCCGCCCGCGTGAGGGTTCTGCGCGTACGGGTTGCCCTGCGTGCCGACGGCGGCTCCCCCGGCCTGCGGCGCGGTGTTGAAGCCCGCGTAGCCGTTGTCGCGGCTGAACCCCCGTCGCGAGAAGACCGGGTTGCTGCTCCTCATTTCACTCCTCCATGACCACCCTGCGTGGCCTTGGCTCAAGAGTAATAGACAGGCAAAGAATTGGCCGTACTGCTTGAGGAGGATCTTCCCCTCCTCATCGCAGGCAACACGCTACGCGCTGGTGTGATTCCCGGCGAGGATCCGTCTCATCCATGACGAAGCCGGTACAGAGTCGAGACCGGCCACTGATCATTCCGGGCGAACGACCAAGGCCTTCTTCGCCCGGACGGGTGACGCCATCCGCGTCGCCCGTGACGTCGGCCGGCAGGCGTCATCCCCCGGACGTCATCCCAGCGGGAAGCCCGTATACCCGTCCGCGAGGTCGGTCTCGGCGGCGCGCGAGGTGGTGAGTCGCTCCAGCCGGGCCAGTTGGATGCGGTCGTCGAACGGCGTGGCGTCCGGGGCGCGGTGCAGCAGCGTGGTCATCTCGTACGAGAACCGCTCGGCCTGCCAGACGCGACGCAGACAGGTCTCGGAGTAGGCGTCGAGCAGCTCGCCGGAGCCCGTCTCCTGCTGGTGCGTCAGCGCCCGCGCGAAGGTGACGACGTCGCCGACGGCGAGGTTGAGCCCCTTGGCGCCGGTGGGCGGCACGATATGGGCGGCGTCCCCGGCGAGGAAGAGCCGGCCGTGGCGCATCGGCTCGTGGACGTAACTGCGCATGGGGGTCACCGACTTGGAGGTGATGGGACCCCGGGCGAGCGTCCAACCGTCGGCGGTCTCGAAGCGGCGCTCCAGCTCGTCCCAGATCTCCTCGTCGGCCCAGTCCTCGGCATCCGTGCCCTCGGGTACCTGGAGGTAGAGCCGGGAGACGGACGGGGAGCGCATGCTCAGCAGGGCGAAGCCGCGGTCGTGGCGGGCGTAGACGAGTTCGTCGTGCGAGGGTGCGACATCGGCGAGGATGCCGAGCCAGCCGAACGGGTACGTACGTTCGAAGACGCGGGACAGTCCGGCGGGAACCGCCTTACGGGACACGCCCCAGAAGCCGTCACACCCGACGACGTATTCGCACTCCAGGACGTCCTCGCTCCCCTCGTACCGGAAGCGCACCCGCGGGCCGTCGCCGTCGGCGCCCTCGACGGCGAGCGCCTCGGCCTCGAACAGCAGCGGGCCGCCCTCCTTGAGCTGGAGCGCGATGAGGTCCTTGCAGACCTCGGTCTGCGCGTACACCATCACGGAGCGGCCGCCGGTGAGCGCGGGGAAGTCGACGCGGTGGCGGCGGCGCGCGAAACGCAGCTCGATCCCGTCGTGCCGCAGCCCCTCACGGTCCATGCGCTCGCCCGCCCCGGCGGCCCGCAGCACGTCGACGGACCCCTGCTCCAGGATCCCCGCCCGCTGGCGCCGCTCGACGTAGACACGGTCGCGGGCCTCCAGCACGACGGAGCCGATGCCGGCGTTGTGCAGCAGCCGCGCGAGCAGCAGCCCGGCGGGTCCCGCTCCGATGATGCCGACGGTGGTACGCATCCGGACGCCCCTTCGCGCTCGTATGAGTGATCGTTTGTTCGCAAGGTGAAAATTAATTCACAATTTCGATGGGAAGAGTCTCCGACCGGACCGCCCCCCTGTCAACGACCGCCCCTCCCCTGTTCCTCGTGGCACAGCTCGCCCATCGCTGGGGCACCCGGTACACGGCCGGCGGAAAGGCCATCTGGACCGAGCAGGAACTGACCTGAGCCGGGCAACCGCCGTTCGGCTCATCAGCAGTGGTGGGCCGGTCCGGCAGCGCCCAAGGTGGAGCTGGCGGGGACATGGGCAGGGAGCCGAGGCCGGGAGGACGCGCGTGGTACTCGATGAGGTCCAGCTGCTCAAGGCTGGGGAGCAGCGGCTGGAGGACATCTTCCGTGCGAGTCCGGCCGGCGAGATCCCGAGGGGTCCGCTGGAGGGCACGGCGATCCTGCCGTGGGCCGGAACGGTGGGAGCCCGGTTCCTCGCCGTGTTCGTGAGCCTCGGCCTGTGGCGGGGCAAGGTCTTCAGTCCGGACGGCCATCTGAGCAACCGGTTGACGCCGCTGGACGTGCTCGCCGTCGTCGCCAGGGTCGGAGTGGGGCCGAGCCGGCTGGACGGCGAGGACTGCATCGTCATCGACTACTCGCGGACGTCCCTGCTGGCCATGGGCGTACGGGACGAGGTGCGCCAGGTGGCCCCGAACCTGTACCTGGGCCTCGTCTGGCTGTTCGGCCACATCGTCGGCTGGTTCTCGCTGCGGCTGCCGGGAGCACAGACCACGAAGCCCGCGACCCACCTCGACGAGACGTTTCTCTGACGCCGGTCGAGGCCCCACCACTCGCCGTCGGTCGCTCTCCGGCAGCGGGCCGTTGCCCGGTCCCCGGTAGATGAGGTCCTCGCGGCCGTCGCCGCTGAGGTCGTCAGGGAAGTGCCCGGAGCCGGACTCGAACCGGCACGCCCGCGAAGGGGCAGCGAGGTTTAAGCTCGCCGTGTCTGCATTCCACCATCCGGGCAGGCCTGGGCTCCGCATCGAGCGCTCCGAGCCTATCGGGGCGCATCCCCCGAACAGCGGGCCCGGGACGCGATGTTGTCTTATTTTATTGACGTCTGAGGGAGCATCAGCACCCGGTACGGGCCATCCGCACTTGCCAATAGCCTTTCGGGGAAGCACGGCCGTCGTATGCGAAATGACGGAATTTCACCGCCCTGAAGGAGGGGCGATGAAGCGATTCCACTTCGGGTGATCAACCGCTTTCCACGGTCGGCGGCTCAGGGGACCGTGTCATCCCCAGGTATGACGCGGGCCGTGGCGGTCCGACCGAAGGCTGCCTCGGGAACCGGAACAGCGGCTGACTCCACGGCGGCGACGCGCCGCGACGATGGGACACGTCCTCTTCACCGTCGCCTTCCCGACAGGAGCCGCTTCCGTGACCAGCACCTCCCTCGCCGACCGGACCACCGCGGTGGCCGCCCGCGCCACGGACCTGTCGAAGGTCTACGGCCAGGGCGAGACCCAGGTGGTGGCCCTGGACCGGGTCACCGTCGACTTCCAGCAGGCCCGGTTCACGGCGATCATGGGGCCTTCGGGCTCCGGCAAGTCGACGCTGATGCACTGCGTCGCCGGGCTCGACTCCTTCTCCTCGGGTTCCGTGCGCATCGGTGACGTCGAGCTGGGAGCGCTGAAGGACAAGCAGCTCACCAAGTTGCGGCGGGACAAGATCGGGTTCATCTTCCAGGCGTTCAACCTGCTGCCGACGCTGACCGCGCTCGAGAACATCACCCTTCCGATGGACATCGCGGGCCGTAAGCCGGACAAGCAGTGGCTGGACACCGTGATCCGGATGGTCGGCCTGTCGGACCGGCTGAGCCACCGGCCCGCACAGCTGTCCGGTGGTCAGCAGCAGCGCGTGGCGGTGGCACGGGCGCTCGCGTCCAAGCCGGACATCATCTTCGGCGACGAGCCCACCGGGAACCTGGATTCCCGGTCGGGCGCCGAGGTGCTGGGCTTTCTGCGCAACTCCGTACGGGAGTTGGGGCAGACGGTGGTGATGGTCACCCATGACCCGGTGGCGGCGGCGTACGCGGACCGGGTGATCTTCCTGGCGGACGGGCGGATCGTGGACGAACTGCACGGACCGAGCGCGGAGGGGGTGCTGGACCGCATGAAGCGGTTCGACGCGAAGGGCCGCACCAGCTGACCCTGCCGCGCCCCACTCCGGGGCTCCCGCTCCGGGGCTCCCCCCTCGACCCGTGATCGGCCTGCGGCCTCCCCAGACCCCCGATCGGCCTGCGGCCTCGTCCTGGAACTCCCCCGAGCTCTGCGAGCAGGGGCCCAGGACGGGCTGAACCACCAGCAACCAAGCCCTGGACAGACACATGTTCCGTACCGCCCTGCGCAACGTGCTCGCGCACAAGGCCAGGCTGCTCATGACCGTGCTCGCCGTGATGCTCGGCGTGGCGTTCGTGTCGGGCACCCTGGTGTTCACCAACACCATCTCCAACGCCTACCAGAAGAGCTCCGCCAAGGGCTTCGGCCATGTGGACGTGGCCATCCAGCCCGAGGGCCGCAACGACACCGGCGACACCGTCGGCAAGGAGCCGAAGCTGGCACAGGCGCTGCTCGGCAAGGTCGCCGAGGTGCGCGGTGCGGACAGTGCCGTCGGGGTCGTCAGCGGCTTCACCGCCGTCGCCGGCAAGGACGGCAAGCTCATCGGCAGCGGCTTCCAGTCCCAGGGCGGGAACTACTGGGGCGACAAGGACCCGCGGTACCCGCTCGTCAGCGGGCACGCGCCGAAGGGGCAGGACGAGGTCCTCATCGACTCCCACACCGCGCAGCGCGCCGGCTTCAAGGTCGGGGACACCGTGCGGCTCTCCATCGACGGTCCCGTGCTGACGCCGAGGATCGCCGGCATCTTCACCACCGAAGACGGCAACGTCGCCGCCGGAGGCAGCCTCGCCCTCTTCGACACGGCCACCGCCCAGCGGCTGTTCCACAAGGCCGGCGCGTACGACGAGATCGATGTGAAGGCCGCCCCGGGCACCAGCCAGACGACGCTGCAGGACGCGGTCGACGCCATCGTGCCCAAGGACGTCGCCTCCACCACCACCGGCAAGCAGCTCGCCGACGACCAGGCCACGCGGATCGCCGACCAGACGAGCAGCCTGCGCAGCTCGCTGCTGGTCTTCGCGGGCATCGCGCTGTTCGTCGGCACGTTCATCATCGCCAACACCTTCACGATGCTGGTCGCCCAGCGCACCAAGGAGCTGGCGCTGCTGCGGGCGGTCGGCGCCTCCCGCCGTCAGGTCACCCGGTCCGTGCTCATCGAGGCGTTCGTGGTCGGCGCGGTCGCGGCCGTCACCGGGCTCGTCGCCGGCATCGGCATCGGCGCGGGCCTGCGGTCCCTGATGGGCAGGCTCGGCGGCAGCGTTCCGGACGGGCCGCTCGTCATCTCCCCGGGCACGGTCGCCACCGCCCTCGCCGTCGGCGTCCTGATCACGATGCTGGCCGCCTGGCTGCCCGGCCGCCGCGCCGCGAAGATCCCCCCGGTCGCCGCGATGAGCAGCGTCCACGCGAAGGCCACTACCAAGTCCCTGGTCCTGCGGAACACGCTGGGCGCCCTGCTGGCCGCCGGCGGCGTCCTCACGGTTCTGTACGCCACCACGCTGGACAACACCTCGGACGCCCAGGCCCCGATGGGCCTCGGCGCGGCCCTCCTGGTCGTCGGCGTCTTCGTCCTCACGCCGCTGCTGTCCCGCCCGCTGATCGCGGCCGCCGCTCCCGTCCTGCGCGTCTTCGGTGTCGCGGGCAGGCTGGCCCGGCAGAACTCGGTGCGCAATCCGCGCCGTACCGCGGCCACCGCCTCCGCCCTGATGGTGGGCCTGACCCTGATCACCGGTCTGACCGTGATGGCGGGCAGTCTGCAGACCGCGATCGACAAGATGGCGTCCTCCGCGATCAAGGCGGACTACGTGGTGTCCATGGCGAACCGCTACCCGCTCTCTCCCGCCGTCGAGAAGACCCTGAAGTCGACCGAAGGCGTCACCGCGACCAGCCCGCTGCGCAACGCTCCTTCCCGAATCGACGGACAGACCGAGTACCTGTCCGGCGTGAACGGCGCCACGATCGGCGAGCTGACGGATCTGAAGCTCGACGAGGGCACCTTCAGGGTCGGCGGCACCCAGGTCGTCGTCGACGACGACACCGCCACGTCCCACCACTGGACGGCCGGGTCCCGGTTCACGGTGTCGTACGAGGACGGCAGGAAGCAGCAGCTGACGATCGCCGGCGTCTACCAGGGCACCGCGATGATGCGCGGCATCATGCTGGACAACGCCACGCTCTCCCCGCACCAGAGCGACCCGTCCGACATGCAGGTGATGGTGAAGACGTCCGGCGGCGCCTCCTCCTCGGCCAAGGACCGGCTGGTGAAGGCCCTCGGCGACAACCCGGCCATCGAGGTGCAGGACAAGAAGGACATCTCCAACAGCGTCGCGCAGGTCTTCACGCTGATGCTGAACATCCTCTACGGCCTGCTCGGCATGGCGGTGATCGTCGCCGTCCTCGGTGTCATCAACACCCTCGCCATGTCCGTCTTCGAGCGTGCGCAGGAGATCGGGATGCTCCGCGCGATCGGCCTGGACCGCAAGGGCATCAAGCGGATGGTCCGTCTGGAGTCCCTCGTCATCTCGCTGTTCGGCGGGGTGCTCGGCATCGGGCTCGGTGTGTTCTTCGGCTGGGCGGCCGGTGAACTGCTCGGCACCAAGATGGCGACGTACGAACTGGTCCTGCCCTGGGCCCGGATGACCCTGTTCCTCCTGCTGGCGGCGGTGGTCGGCGTCCTGGCCGCGCTGTGGCCGGCCCGGCGCGCGGCGCGTCTGAACATGCTGACGGCGATCAAGTCGGAGTAGCGGTATGTGCGCCGGGGCGGCCCCGTTCCGCGCCGGAACGGGGCCCCTTCGTCGTACTGGCGGGACTCACGCGCCCCAGGTGCGCGCCCGCAGCGGCATCCCGGACGCGCCCGAGTCCGGTGTCCGCACCGCGAGGACCTGGTTGACGCCGATGCGGTTGTGTTCGAAGGCGAGGGCGGAGGCCGCCATGTACAGGCGCCAGACGCGGGCCCGGCCGGGGCTGGTGAGCGCTTGCGCACGCACCCACTCGGCCTCCAGGTTGGCGACCCAGCGGCGCAGGGTGAGGCCGTAGTGCTCGCGCAGCGACTCCACGTCGCGGACCTCGAACCCGGCGCGCTCCAGCTGGGTCACCGTGGTGCCGATGGGCGCCAGTTCGCCGTCGGGGAAGACGTAGGCGTCGATGAACGCGTCGACGGAGTACGCGGACTCGTCCTGCTCGGGGCGCCGGGCGATCTGGTGGTTGAGCAGCCGCCCGCCGGGCTTGAGCAGGGCGTGCAGAGCGCGGGCGTACTCCAGGTATCTCTCCGCCCCGACGTGTTCCGCCATGCCGATGGAGGAGATGGCGTCGTAGGGGCCGTCGGCGACGTCGCGGTAGTCCTGCACCCGGATCTCGACGCGGTCGGTGAGGCCCTCGTCGGCGGCCCGCTTGCGGGCGTAGGCGGCCTGCTCCTGGGAGAGGGTGACGCCGACGACGCTCACACCGTGCTCGCGGGCGGCGTGGATGGCCATGGAGCCCCAGCCGCAGCCGACGTCGAGGAGGCGCTGACCGGGCTTCAGGTCGAGCTTGCGGCAGACCAGTTCCAGCTTGTCGCGCTGGGCGTTCTCGAGGGTGTCGTCCGGCGACTCCCAGTAGGCGCAGGAGTACACCATGGACGGGCCGAGGACGATCTCGTAGAAGTCGTTGCCGACGTCGTAGTGGTGGCTGATGGCGCGTTTGTCGGTGCGCCGGGTGTGCAGGTGGCCGCGGACCCGGCGGGCCTCCTCACGGGGCGGCGCGGGCGGCGGGAAGGGCCCGGCCAGCTTCACGAGCCCGCGGACGGCGGCGCGGACGTCAGGGTCGCGGAGCGCCTGGGTGAGGGTGCGGGCGTCCTCTCCGCGTTCCCAGATCAGGCCGGCCATGAGGTCGAGGACCGTGTACAGGTCGCCGTCGATGCCCAGGTCCCCGGCGACCCAGGCGCGGGCCAGGCCCAGTTCGCCCGGCTTCCACAGCAGGCGGCGCAGGGCGCGGCGGTTGCGCACGACGAGGGCGGGAGCGCCCGGAGGCCCTGCCTCGGAGCCGTCCCAGGCGCGGACGCGCACGGGGAGCGGGGCTCCCACGATCTGTTCGACGAGGCTCTTCAACCGCGGCGCGGCGTCTGCCATGGTGCACACCTCCGTGACGGGGGATCCCGGAATGTCCGACACCACGTAAACACCTGCGGGGCTCGGCCGCAGTCCCCCGTTGGCGTTACGGCTGTGCAAAATGCCTGCGCACACCACGGAAGGAGTGCGGGCCCGGCTACGCCGAAGGGGCCGCCCGCACCACGGATGGCGGGCGGCCCCTTCGGGCGCTGTCGGTGACCGGGGGTCAGGAGGCCTTGGCCTTCTCCTCCGACTTGAGCGCGGCGGCGACCGGGGCCGGCTTGGCGGCCTCGTAGAACTCCTCGCGCGGGGACTCGATCGCGCCGAGCGAGACGACCTCGCGCTTGAGGAACATGGCGAGTGTCCAGTCCGCGAAGACGCGGATCTTCCGGTTCCAGGTGGGCATGGCCAGACCGTGGTAGCCACGGTGCATGTACCAGGCGAGGCGGCCCTTGAGCTTGATCTTCATCTTGCCCATGACGATCATCGCGACGCCCTTGTGCAGGCCGAGGCCCGCGACCGCGCCCTTGTTGGCGTGGCTGTACTCCTTCTGCGGGAAGCCCCGCATACCGGAGACCACGTTGTCGCCGAGGACCTTGGCCTGGCGCAGCGCGTGCTGGGCGTTGGGCGGGCACCAGGCGTTCTCCACACCGGCCTTGCGGGCGGCGAGGTCGGGCACCTGGGCGTTGTCACCGGCGGCCCAGATGTAGTCCGTGCCCTTGACCTGGAGCGTGGGCTCGCAGTCGACGTGACCGCGCGGGCCGAGCGGCAGGCCGTAGCGGGCGAGCGCCGGGTTGGGCTTGACGCCGGCGGTCCACACGATGGTGTTGGAGTCGACCTCGAGGCCGTTCTTGAGCACCACGTGGCCGTCGACGCAGGACTCCATGGAGGTGGACAGGTAGACCTCGACGCCGCGGCCCTCGAGGTGCTCCTTGCCGTACTGGCCGAGCTTGGGGCCGACCTCGGGGAGGATCTTGTCGGCGGCGTCGACGAGGATGAAGCGCATGTCCTCGCGGGACACGTTCTTGTAGTACTTGGCCGCGTCCCGGGCCATGTCCTCGACCTCGCCGATGGTCTCGGCACCGGCGAAGCCACCGCCGATGAAGACGAAGGTGAGCGCCTTGCGGCGGATCTCCTCGTCGGTCGTGGAGTCGGCCTTGTCGAGCTGCTCGAGGACGTGGTTGCGCAGGCCGATGGACTCCTCGATGCCCTTCATGCCGATGCCCTGCTCGGCGAGGCCGGGGATCGGGAAGGTGCGGGAGACCGCGCCGAGCGCGATGACCAGGTAGTCGAAGGGCAGCTCGTACGCCTCGCCGACCAGCGGGGCGATCGTGGCGACCTTGCGGTCCTGGTCGATGGTGGTGACCCGGCCGGTGAGGACCTCCGCCTTCGGCAGCACGCGTCGCAGCGGGACGACGACGTGCCGGGGGGAGATGCTGCCGGCGGCGGCTTCGGGGAGGAAGGGCTGGTAGGTCATGTACGAGCGCGGGTCGACGACCGTGACGGTCGCCTCGCCGTAGCGCATCTTCTTCAGAATGCGACGAGCTGCGTACAGGCCTACGTACCCACCGCCTACTACGAGGATCCTGGGACGCTCCGTGGTGCTCATGCCATCGAGTATCCACCCGCCTCAGGGGGGTGGCTCGTGCGCCCCTTCACAAGCATGGTTGGGGTGTCTGCTACACTACGCCGCCCACGTGACCCAGGTCATGGCGCCGAGTGGTGGGCTCCGGGGGGAACTGTCCGTTGTCAAGGCCGCGTGAGCTGCCCTTCCGGGTTCCGCAGCGCCCCACCGAGACCCCGCGCAGGGCCTCTCGAGCCCCCTCGGGACACCCTTCGGCGCGCTCGTGCGAGCAGCCTCGGAGTCCCGATGAGCCACACGGACGGCCCAACGTCCGCGAATCGTCGCCCAGCAGGGGCGTTTCTCTTGTGAAGAACTTCACGAAGTTTTCCGGCGGCGTGTCGACCAGGGGCCGGGGAGGCCCCTGGGGCGGCGCTCATACGTTACCCAACCTGCTCAAGAGAGGCTACCGGCGGGTAGGAAAATCTCGGTATGAGGACGCGTGCACCCCGCCGCCTCCCGCCCCTCCAGGCCGATGCGGCGCGCTGCCGCGCGCCCGGGAACCCCGTCACCGCCTCCCGGCCCCGCCGGGCGACAAGGCCGGCCGCGCTGCGGCGCCCGGCCCGGAGCCGTCCCCTGGGGTCGCGTTCAGGGGGCGGCGGTGGTTACGCGATCGACCAGGCGATGCCGTCGAGGATGTCGTGTTCGCTGACCACGACCTCCGTCGTGTCGGTCCGTTCCATGATCGCCAGCAGTACGAGGGCGCCCGCGCCGATGACGTCCACGCGGCCCGGGTGCATCGACGGGATCGCCGCGCGCTCGGCGTGGGTGGAGTGGAGCAGCGCACTTGTGATCTCCCGAACCCGGTCGCGGGAGATCCGGGAGTGGTGGATCCGCGTCGAGTCGTACTCCGGGAGGTCCTGGGCGATCGCCGAGACCGTGGTGACCGACCCCGCGAGGCCCACCAGCGTGTGCGCCTCCCGCAGCGGAACCGTCTGCTCCGCCAGGTCCAGCGCCGCCTCGATGTCGGACCGTATGGCCGCGATCTGCTCCTCGGTCGGCGGGTCGGCGACCACCCCGTCCCGCACGAGGTGCCGCTCGGTCATACGGACGCAGCCGATGTCCACGGACCGTGCGGCGCGCACGTGCCCGTCGCCGACGACGAACTCCGTGGAGCCGCCGCCGATGTCCACCACCAGGAAGGGCGTGGCCAGATCCGTACGGCCCATCAGCTCCCGGGTCGCCCCCGTGAAGGAGAACTCCGCCTCCTGGTCGCCCGAGATGACCTCCGGTTCGACGCCGAGGATGTCCGCCACCCCCCGGACGAACTCGTCCCGGTTCTCCGCGTCCCGGGTGGCGGACGTGGCGACGAACCGGATCCGCTCGGCGCCGTGCTTCTTGATGACCTCGGCGTACTCCCGGCAGGCGGTGAACGTGCGCTCCAGGGCCTCGGGCGCCAGACGTCCGGTGCGGTCCACGCCCTGCCCCAGCCGGACGATGGTCATCCGCCGGTCCAGGTCGACCAGTTCACCCGTGGCGCCCGCGCCGGAGGCGCTGTCGGACACAGTGGCGTCCGCGACCAGGAGCCGGATGGAGTTCGTACCGCAGTCGATGGCGGCGACCCGTGTCACTTGCCGTCCTCCTCGGAAACCTCGGCCTCCACACACGACCCCTTGCGCCACCACTCCGGCAGCATCGCGATCGCCTCGTCGCCGAGCGGGTTGACGCCCGGTCCTGCGGCCAGGGAGTGCGCCACGAGGACGTGCAGGCACTTCACCCGGTCCGGCATGCCGCCCGCGCTGGGGAAGCCCTCCAGGACCTCGATGGCGTCACGGCGGGAGATGTAGTCCTCGTGCGCGGCGCGGTAGGCGGCGGCCAGTTCCGGGTCCGTGGCCAGCCGCTCCGTCATCTCCTTCATGACGCCGTCTGCCTCCAGCGTGCCGATCGCGGAGGCCGCCTTCGGGCACGTCAGGTAGTACGTCGTCGGGAACGGGGTGCCGTCGGGGAGCCGCGGCGCCGTCTCCACGACGTCCGGCTGCCCGCAGGGACACCGGTGCGCGATCGCGCGCAGCCCACGCGGGGGGCGCCCGAGCTGCTGCTTGACGGCCTCGACGTCCGCGTCCGTCGGCTCGGTGCGCGGGGTGGGCGGCGGAGGGGTTTCCATGGCTCTCTTTCAGACAGTCTTTCTCATGGGTGCGTCAGGTCCGTCGGGATGCGTCCGGGTGCGTGACGGGCGCGTCAGGGCGCGGTGCGCTCACCGGCCGGACCGTCGGCCCTGTCCGCCGCGTCGGCCCTGTCCACCCCGTCCCAGAGGCCGGCGTACCAGGGGCGTACGGCCGTGCTCCGGTCCGCGCGCGACGGCTTGACCGCGTCCGGGTCGATCACGATGTAGCCGGTCTCCCCCGGCATCACATAGTGCAGCCGCTGGCGGATCTGCTGCTCCGCGTAGGCGTCGTCCTGCCAGCGCGCCTTCAGGTCACGCAGCTGTTCGACGCGCTTGCGGGCCTCCTCCTGCTGCCGCTCCAGGTCGGCGATCTCGCCGCGCTGGGAGACGTACTGCCGCATCGGGTAGGCCAGTGCCACGATCAGCGAGCACAGGACGAGGGCGAGGAGCGCGGCCCGGCCGGTGAGCCGGGAGCGGCGGGCCTGGCGCCGGGTCTGGGAGCGGTAGACCCGGGCGGCCGTCTGCTCGCCGAGCAGCCTGAGCCTGGTCGCGGTGGAGAACCGGTCGCGGTCCTTCCCGGCCATGTCTCCCGCCTCCCCTTCACACGCGCGTACGTCCCCGCACACGGTACGGGACCGAGTACGGGGACGTACGTACGACCGGCCAAGCCTTGCCCGGGCTTGCCCCAGCGGCTTGCCTCGTCTCAGCCCTTGAAGCGCGGGAAGGCCGAGCGGCCGGCGTACACCGCGGCGTCGTCGAGGATCTCCTCGATGCGCAGCAGCTGGTTGTACTTGGCGACGCGCTCGGAGCGGGCCGGGGCGCCGGTCTTGATCTGGCCACAGTTGGTGGCGACGGCCAGGTCGGCGATGGTGACGTCCTCGGTCTCGCCGGAGCGGTGGGACATCATGCACTTGAAGCCGTTGCGCTGGGCCAGCTCGACGGCGTCCAGGGTCTCGGTCAGCGAGCCGATCTGGTTGACCTTGACCAGCAGGGCGTTGGCCGCGCCCTCCTCGATACCACGGGCCAGGCGCTCGGGGTTGGTGACGAACAGGTCGTCGCCGACCAGCTGGACCTTGTCGCCGAGCTTGTCGGTGATGACCTTCCAGCCGGCCCAGTCGTCCTCGAACAGCGGGTCCTCGATGGAGACGAGCGGATAGGCCGCGACGAGCTCCTCGTAGTACTCCGTCATCTCGGCGGCGGAGCGCTCCTTGCCCTCGAAGAGGTACTTGCCGTCCTTGTAGAACTCGGAGGCGGCCACGTCGAGCGCGAGGGCGATCTGCTGGCCGGGGGCGTAACCGGCCTCCTTGATGGCCTCCAGGATGAGGTCGAGGGCCTCACGGTTGGAGCCGAGGTTCGGGGCGAAGCCGCCCTCGTCGCCGAGGCCGGTGGCCAGGCCCTTGCTCTTCAGGACCTTCTTCAACGTGTGGTAGACCTCGGTGCCCCAGCGCAGCGCCTCGGAGAAGGACTCCGCGCCGATCGGGGCGATCATGAACTCCTGGATGTCCACGTTGGAGTCGGCGTGCGAGCCGCCGTTGAGGATGTTCATCATCGGCACCGGCAGCAGGTGCGCGTTCGGGCCGCCCAGGTAGCGGAACAGGGGCAGGTCGCTGGCCTCGGAGGCGGCGTGGGCGACGGCGAGGGAGACGCCGAGGATCGCGTTGGCGCCGAGGGAGCCCTTGTTGTCGGTGGCGTCCAGGTCCATCATCGCCTGGTCGATCAGGCGCTGTTCGGTGGCGTCGTAGCCGACCAGCTCCGGGCCGATCTGCTCGATGACGGCGAGAACGGCCTTCTCGACGCCCTTGCCCTGGTAGCGGTTGGGGTCACCGTCGCGGAGCTCGATGGCCTCGAAGGCGCCGGTGGAGGCGCCGGACGGAACGGCGGCACGACCCGTGCTGCCGTCGTCGAGGCCGACCTCGACCTCGACCGTGGGGTTGCCTCGGGAGTCCAGGATTTCCCGGGCTACGACGACGTCGATGGACGGCACGAGCATCTCCTTCTTGGATGTGACGCTGGAAGTGCGGGGCTGTCTGCCTTGCGGCTGTGCCTTGCGACTAGAGCCTAACCGCCCCGGGCTGTCGGCCGGCCTACCGACCGTCCCGTGGACAGGGTGACGGTACACATTGTTCCTGCCCGGAACAAAGGGCTGGGGAAAGGTCGGGTGAAATCCGCACGGCCGGACAGCGAACGGGCCGGACAGCGAAGAGGCGTGACAGCGAACGGGCGGGACAGCGAACAGGGCGGACAGCAAAAACCCCGCTCCGGCGCGCACGGGGGAACACGCACCGGAGCGGGGAGCCCGTGGGGACGGGGGTGGGCCCTCACGCGACCCCCGCGGTGGGGGTCACGCCTGGCAGGGGCCTGCGGCCCGGCTACCGGGTGGCTGTCACTTCAGGTGCAGCTGCTGGCCCGGGTAGATCAGGTCGGCGTCCTGGACGATGTCCTTGTTCAGGTCGAAGAGCTTCGTCCAGCCGCCCTGGACGTGGTGGGTCGCGGCGATCGAGCTGAGGGTGTCGCCCTTGACCACCTTGTACTCGCCGTCGCCCTTCTTGACCTTCTGGCCGGTCGGGGTGGTGACGGTCTTCTGCGGAGCCGGGCGCTGCGCGGAGCGGTTGGCCGCCTGCCGCTCGGTCGAGCGGGTGGTGGTGCTCTTCGTGGTGGTGCTCTTCGCGCCGCTCGAGGAGCCCGTGGCCGCGGAACCGTTGTACGCGGCGCTGGTCAGGCCCTTGCCGCACACCGGCCAGGCGCCCTTGCCCTGGCCCGCGAGGACCTTCTCGGCGACGGCTATCTGCTGGCCCTCGGTGGCCAGGTCGGCGCGGGAGGCGTAGGCGGTGCCGCCGTACGCGGCCCAGGTGGAGTTCGTGAACTGCAGACCGCCGTAGAAGCCGTTGCCGGTGTTGATGTGCCAGTTGCCGCCGGACTCGCACTGGGCGACGGCGTCCCACTGGGCGGCGGTGGCCGCGGAGGCGTTCCCGGCCGCGAGGAGCGGGCCGGCGATGGCAGCGCCGGCGACACCGGCGAGCGCGATGGCACGGGTGGCCTTGGACGGGCGGCGGTGCTTACCGTTGCCGGAACACAGCATGGTTCATTCCCCTCACCGACGCCTGCGAGGTGAGCTGTCGGGTTCGGGCCGGTTGAGTTGCCCGGCCGTGCCCCTTGCGGAACACGGCTTCACCCCGAGCCGCTTCCGGTCAACTCCCGGATGCGGCGCCTACCTTGGGTCCCCCGCTCCTGCCTACGGCGCTTGACGCGACGACTGTTCCCGTACGGCCGCTGGCAGGATTCGGCGTTGCGACCGCCGGGGCTCGCTGTGGCGAGCGATCACGACCGTAAGCAGTCGATCGCCGGAATTTCAAAGACGATCAGGGCTTATGAGACCCATATCTCACTTTCACCAAACAGGACATTCAGCGCGAAGTGGGTCGTCAACTTCCGCCACGGAAGGGGCAGTTCAGGACGAGTCGCCGGTCGGGTCGGCGCCGAGCGCAAGGCTCTGACCGGGGAGGATGAGGTTCGGGTCGGCGCCGACCGTCTGCCTGTTCGCCTCGTACAGCGCCGTCCATCCGCCGCTGAGGTCAAGGGAGTCGGCGATGGACGACAGATTGTCCCCGGGGCGGACGGTGTACGAACCGTCGACGGCGTCACGCGCGTCCGTGGTGCCGCGCGAGGCGTGCCGGCCGGACACGTCCGACGTACGGCCGTCCGCCGCACTCTCGTCGGCGCCGTCGCCGCGATGACGACCGGCGCTCGAGGTCTCGGGCGAACTCGCCCCGGACGAGGCATCGTCCTGTGTCGACTTGTCCGACCCATCGCTCTTCGTCGTGGCCGCCGGAGCACCACCGGACCCCTGTGCGCTGTTGGCGGCGTCGGCGGTCGACGCCCCGAACGAGGGTGAGGACGAGGAGGACGAAGGGGACGAAGAGGATGAAGAAGGCGACGGAGTGGTCGACGCAGATGATCCGGACGAGTCGGACAGACCGGAGTCAAGACCGGACCCGAGACCGGAATCGGAGGACGATCCGCCGTCGGACGACGAGTCCCCGGCGACACCCGTGTCGACACCGGCGGAGCCGGAGTCCTTGCTCAGACCGTTCAGCAGGCCGCAGGTGCCCCAGACCCCCACGCCCCGGGCCGCCAGGACCTTCTCGGCGACGGCGATCTGCTGCGAGCGGCTCGCCTGGTCGGGGCTCGGCGCGTAGTCGAGACCGCCGTACCTGTCCCAGTCGTCCTGCGTCAACTGCAGCCCGCCGTAGTGACCGTTGCCGGTGTCCGCGCTCCATGAGCCGCCGCTGACGCACTCCGCGACCTGGTCCCAGGTGACGCCGGTGGCCGCGCTCGCGCCGGTGGCGCCGAGCAGCGGAATCGCGATCGCTGATCCGGTCACCCCTGCCGCGACGAGGAGAGCCGGAGCCTGACGGGGGCGACGGTGACGACCGTTCCCGGAGAGCATGCGGTTGCCTTTCACACGACAGCATCGACCGACGCGACGGCCGTGGCGTGCGGACCGCCGCGTTGCTGCGTGAACGTATCCGCACTGGATCGCTTGTCACAAGTTAATGCAGCGTAGATCACGTGAAGATCACAGAGGTGAGATCCTGTCACCTTCTTGTGACCACCGGCGTGTTCGCCGTGTCATGTCCGGATGTCGGCGGGAGCTTCGTGACCTTTCTCCGGTACCGGTGTGAACGCCACGGGCAGCGTGCGCAGGCCCCGCATGATGAGTCCGCCGCGCCACCGCAGGTCGGACGGGTCGACCGCGAGCCGCAGGTCCGGCAGGCGGGTCAGGAGCGTGGCGAGCGCCGTCTGTCCCTCCAGGCGGGCCAGGGGAGCGCCCAGGCAGTAGTGGATGCCGTGCCCGTACCCGAGGTGCTGGTTGTCGCGGCGGGAGAGGTCGAGGACGTCCGGGTCGGCGAAGCGCGCCGGGTCCCGGTCCGCGGCGGCCAGGACCACCAGGACGGGGTCGCCGGCGGCGATGTCCTGCCCGCCGATGGTGAGCGGCCGCGTGGCGAACCGCCAGGTGGCCAGCTCCACCGGGCCGTCGTAGCGCAGCAGCTCCTCGACGCCGGTCTCGAGCAGGTCGCGGTCCCCGGCGGCGAGCGACCGCTGCAGACGGGCCCGCTGCCCGGGGTGACCGAGGAGCGCGAACGTGCCGTTTCCGATGAGGTTGACGGTGGTCTCGAACCCGGCGAAGAGCAGGATGAAGGCCATCGCGGCCGCCTCGTTCTCCGTGAGGTGTTCCCCGTGGTCGGAGGCACGGATGAGTCCTGAGATGAGGTCCTCGCCGGGGCCGGGCTCGGCGGGCAGCGCCTGGCGCTTGCGGTGGATGAGGTCGGCGAGGTAGCCGCGCATCTTCTTCACCGACCGCGCGACGCCGCCTCGCGGTCCTCCCCCGTGCCGGATCATCATCCCGGCCCAGTCGCGGAAGTCGTCCTGGTCCTCGCGCGGGACGCCGAGCATGTCGCAGATGGCGTAGATGGGGAGCGGGAAGGCGAACTCGTGGATGAGGTCGGCCTCACCCCTGCCCGCGAACCGGTCGATGAGTTGGTCGGTGAGTTCCTGGACCCGCGGCGCGAACTCCGCGACACGCCGGGGCGTGAAGGCCTTGGAGACGAGCCTGCGCAGCCGGGTGTGGTCCGGCGGGTCGATGTTGAGCAGATGCGTCATCAGCTCGGCCTTGCGCTCGCCGGGGATGCCGGTCTTGCCCTTGGCGTGCGCGGGCTCGTCGTGATGCGCCGGGTTCTTGCTCAGCCGCTGGTCGGCGAGGGCCTGCTTGGCATCCGCGTACCGGGTGACCAGCCAGGCCTCGACACCGCTCGGCAGCCTCGTCCGGTGCACGGGGGCGTGCTCGCGGAGCCAGGCGTAGGCGGGGTACGGGTCGGCGGCGAACTCCCAGGTGAACAGTTCGGGGGCGGGGGAGGCGGTCTGGCCGTTCACTGCTCCGAGCCCCCGCTCTCCACCTCCCGGATCGCGTCCCGGTACGCGCGTGCCGCCGCGCGCAGGGCCGCCTCCGGGTCCACGCCCTCCGCCTCCGCGCGCGCGGCGAGCGCCAGCAGCTCGTAGCCGATGCCGTCGCCCTGCGGGAGCGGGACGTCGAGGTCGGCGGTGCGGACCCGGGAGTGCAGCTTCGCGGCGAGGGCGAGGCCCGGCTGGCCGAGCGGGATGCCCTCCGTCACCGACGTGCGCCGCTTCTCGACCGCCTTGGTCCGCAGCCAGTGCTCCTTGACCTCCTCCGGCGTCGTCGCGGTCTCGTCCCCGAACACGTGCGGGTGGCGGTGGATCAGCTTGGCGACGATGCCGCCCGCCACGTCGTCGATGGAAAAGGGCGCGTCCGGGTGCTCCTCGGCTATCCGGGCGTGGAAGACGACCTGGAGCAGGACATCGCCCAGCTCCTCCCGCAGCTCCTCGCGGTCGCCCGCCTCGATGGCCTCGACCAGCTCGTACGCCTCCTCGATGCCGTACTTGGCCAGGCCCAGGTGGGTCTGCCGGGACGACCAGGGGCACTCGGCGCGGATGCGGTCCATGACCTGCACCAGGTCCAGGAGACGGGCGCCCGGGAGGTCGTACGACGCGGGCAGCAGCTCCAGCTCCGGCATGTGGACGCGACCCGATCCGGCGAGGCGCGCCAGGCCGTCCGTCAGCGTGGGCTCACCCTCACCCGTGGCGACGACGACCACCGTGCGGCCGCCGGCGCAGGCGTCGACCAGCTCCTGCGCGCTCGGGGCGGCCTCCTCGACCGCTATGCCCGCCTCGCGCAGATAGGGCAGCTGCGGGTGCGCGCCGTCCGCGCACAGGACCCGGTCGGCGGCGTGCAGCGCCTGCCAGGCGGGCCAGGACAGGAGACCGGGCGCGACCCGGTGGCTGGTGGTGAGCAGGACGATCCGGCCGGGCTCGGCGGTCGCCTCCGGTCCCGGGACCGCTTCGAAGCTGGTTGCGTTCACCCTCCGAACGTAACGCACGCCACGCTCGGCCCCCGGAGTTGTCCACAGGCATGGACCAGCGTCCCTGGAGTCGTCCACAGGCCCGGAGCACCGCCCCGGCCGCGAACCGCCCGCCTACGCCGTCTGCTGCGCAGCCGCCGCCGTGACCTCCTTGACCCACGGCGTCTTCGCGTCGGCCCGGCTGCTCTTCTGCACGTCCCAGGTGCCGTAGCGGGGGTTCAGGTCGACGTGCAGTTCCCGCGACGCCTGCGACATGGCCTTCCAGAACGCGGCCTTGCCCTCGGTCGTGCTCATGTCGGCGCCGAGCGCGGAGGCCAGCTTCTGTGCCTCGACCTCCGTGCGGAGGCTGTCGTCGAGGCGCTGGGGGGCCACCCCGTACTGCTGCAGCCACACGGTCTGCAGCTCCTTCGCGCCGCCCGCCTGCGCCTGAAGGTTCGCCCGCATCTGTTCGACGTCCCTGGCGGTGACGCTCGCGCCCGCGTTCTTCGCGGCGCGGTCCAGGACCCGGTCCAGGACCAGACTGTGCAGCGTGTCGCGGGTGAGGCTGCTGGTCTGGGCGACCGCCTGCTCGTACTGGGCGTCGTCCGTGGCGGCGGCGCGCTGGGCCGTGCGCACCTCGTCCACCCGGCTCTCCAGCTGCGCGACCGTGATCCGCTCACCTCCGACGACGGCCGCGGCACCCGGATGCGCGGTGCCGCCGCACGCGGTGAGGAAAGGGGCCGCGACCAGGGCGGCGCTGAGGGCGATCGCGGGGCGACGGCGGTGCAAAGTGACCTCCCAGTGGGGGATTGTGCGACGGTGCACAAGGTCTTGCGGTGATCGATGGTAAGGAGCGGATCGGCTCCGGCCAACCCATTCGACCAACGATTCACCGGCGCTTCGGGCACCGCCCGCCCCGGGTGAGCCCCCGTCCGGCCGCTCAGGCCCGCCCGTCCACCGCTCGCTCGACCGCCCCGGCCACGTCGGCGCGCAGCTTGTCGCCGGTGTCGAGCCTGGTCACATTGGCACCGGCGGTCTCGCCGCCCCCGCTGCCGACGAGCACGAAGCCGACCTTCCGGTACCGCGGTGCCGTCTGCGCGGCGGCCGAGATCTCGGGCGGGCCGACGGCGAGCACCACGTCGCAGGAGCGCTGCAGCAGACCGTTGAGGTACGGGCGCGCGTTGGCGGCGCTCTGCTCCCCGGTCACCGGCGCGTAGCTCACGCGCGCGTGCGTCTTGAGAGAGGCGTCCTGCATGCCCTGCCAGACCTCGGCGGCGGTGGTCCCCGCCGTGATGCCCTTGGCGTCGGTGAGCAGGCAGGCGTCGACGTCGTTGTAGTGCCTCGCCCGGGTGTCCGGTATCGCGGGCCGGTCGTCGTGCCGGAGGAACAGCGTGCCGGCGACGACCACCGCGGCGACGACGGCCAGCGAGCCCGCCGTCAGCGCGATGGTGCGTCCGCGGAGCGAGCGCAGCCAGGTGACGACGGCGCGCCCCACCGCGGCGGGCCCCCCTCCGGATCCCGCCTGCCCCGCCTTCCCCGGGCGCGCCTGCGCCACCTGCCTGACCTGCTTGGCCACCGGTTCCCCGCTCTCCTGCCGTACGTCGGTGTCTGGTCCCCTGCCGTACGTGTGTGTCCGCTCTCCCGCCGACGTCCTGTCAGCGGCCGCCGGCCCGCCCCGGCCAGACCTTCCAGGTGTGGATCGAGGCGCCTGCCATCGACAGCAGGATCAGCAGCACGTCGAGCGCGAACAGCGGCCCGTGCGTCGTGTCCGGCGTCAGCTCCAGTTCGGCGACCCAGGCCGCGAGGACCGCGCTGAACGCCGCGAAGGCCCACCAGTCCGTCGCCCTGCGTCGGCGCAGGGCGAGCACGAGGGACGGCACGGGGCACAGCAGCCCCAGGCTGACGACGGGCAGCGCGGCGAACCCCGCCCGCACGGCGAACAGCCGGACTGCCGGTATGGCGACGACCTTCATGTACCGCCCCTCGTGTCGTGGCAGGGCTGCCGGGTCAGCCGGTGATGGCGACGGGCGCGTCCCAGGCGTCACGGTCCACGGTGATCGTGTAACCGTTGCGCGTCTCCTTGCTGTTCACCATGTACTGGTGGGCCCGGCTGTGGTTGGTGTACTGCGTGGAGCCCCACGGCCAGTCCGTGGTCGTCGTGTACTGCTTGTCCCACAGCGCGTACCAGAGGTTGCCCGGCAGGTCGGTCTTGTTGGTCGCGGTGGCGATGGCCTTGGCGCTGGAGCTGCTGAAGCCGTAGTACCCGGCGCGGTAGATCTTGGCGCGCAGCTGCTTGTCGAAGGCGCGGACGTACGTCAGCACGGCGTTGTTGCACGACGTGTTCGTGATGTCGTACGGCTCCATGTCGAGGTAGATGGGGCTGCCGGCCTTCATGCCGAGCGCCGACGCCTTGGCCACCGCGTCGTTCGCGTCGCTCGTCCCCAGGGTGGCCGCGGTCGTGGCGGTGAGCTTCTCCGGGTTGGAGCCGCTCTGGCAGGGCGGCTGGGCGCCGACGTAGATCGGGATGAGCTTCCAGCCCATCGAGCTGACGGACTTCACCCAGGACGCGGTGAGGTTGGGCTGGCTGCAACCGCGGTTCTTGCCGCCGACGTAGACGGCGGCCGCCCCGTAGGAACCGGTGTTCCAGGCCTTCATCGCGGCCGCCGAGGGCGCGGTGCAGGTGTCGAAGGCGTGTCCGGTGTACGTCTTCTGGGCGGGCCAGGTCGTGGCCGCCATCGACGTCTGCGCCGCGATCCCGGCACCCGCGACGACGGCGGCGCCCGCCACCGACCAGGTGATGTACCTGAACTTCTTCGACTGCCGATGGCCGGCCATCCCCACCCCAATTCACGACAGGCGGACGCGTGCGGCGTCCGCCGGAAAGTCTTCTGAGCCCCTGAAGCGACGCGGGTCCGGCACGGCGACGTCTGTACGGACCTTTCGGGATCCACAGGGAAACGTACGCAGGCGCACGGGACTTGAGCGTCCGAAGCGGATCGCACCGTAACCGACGGCGTCCTTCCGCTTGGGAAACGGGTCCCCTTGACCGCCACAAGATTCTCTCACGGAACGGCAAAACCATCGGTTCCGGGGAACGGCACCCCGGCCCACCGCGTCACCCCCGCCCGATTTGGCGATCACTTGGGCAAGCACAGATTTGTGCGTGACCTGTGCATGACCCGATCCGCGTAGGGTCCGGTCGGCGCGGCGCCCCGCAGACGGGCCCTTTGCCGTTTCCCCGACGCTTCTTTCCTCCCGAGAGGACCTCATGCGCACCCCGTCGCGTGCCGCGAAGGCACTCGCTCTCACCGCTCTTCCCCTGGCCCTGGCCCTGACGGCCTGCGGTTCCGGTCCCTCCGACTCCGACGATGCCGCCGTGAAGCCCGACCCCTCGGCGTCGGCATCGGCGTCGGCGACCAAGGACCCGAACGCCGGTCTCCTGACGGGTACGCAGCTGAAGAAGGCCCTGGCACCGGCGTCGCTGTTCCCGGCGGGGTTCGTCCCCGTCCCGCAGGGCGCCTCGGACAGCGGCAGCCAGTTCGTCACTCCGAGCGCTGCCGGCAAGGCCAAGCCCGACTGCACCAAGCTGGAGACCACGGCCTGGACGACCGTCACCGGCAGCAGCGGGGGCGTCTCCTTCGCGAACGACGACTACATGGACAAGAGCAAGACCGCGGAGATAGCCCAGGAGGTCGACGAGTTCCCGGGCACGACCGCGGAGACCGCCATGAAGGACGTGCGGGGCATCACGACCACGTGCCCGGCGTTCACCGACACCGACGGGCACGCCACGGTGAAGGTCTCGGGCCGGTCCACGGCCGGGCTCGGTGACGAGGCGTACACCCTCACGCTCACCAGCGGCGCCTGGGAAAACGGCACCACACTGATCGCGGTCCGCGAGGGCACCGCCGTGGCCACCGTCCTCTCCACCGCGGGCAGCGACAACGGCGTCGCCACCGCGACGAAGGTCGTGCGGCACATCGTGGAGTCCCTGAAGAAGGCGGCGAAGAACCCCGCCTGAGACGCGGTTGGTCCCGCCGGGTCCGCCTCCACGCGGACCCGCTGCTCTACCCTTGCCCCCTTGCGCTCTCCGCCTCGTGCGGCGGGGAGCCGGGGGTCGAGAGAGCTGGGGGGGTTCACATGGAAGGACGGGCGGAGGCCGGCTGGTTCCAGCGGATCGCCTGGGCGGTCCTGGTCTGGGGATCGCTGGGGCTGCTGGTGTGGGTGCCGTTCCTGTACGTGGCGATCCGCCGCAGGCGGCCGTCGGACTGGGGCGCCTTCGGGTCGTTCATGCTCTATGAGTGCGTGACCCTGCCGTGGGCGGCGAACGAGGGCCAGGGCGCGGGCGACCCCGTCCTCGGCGTGGTCGTGACGGTGGGCCTGCTGACGGCGACGGGCCTGCTGCTGTTCGCCCTGTTCGACAGGCGGACGCCGAGGCCGGTGGCGGTGTACGGGGCGGTGCCGCCACCGCAACCGCAACCGCAACCGCAACCGATGCAGCGGAACCCGTACATGCGGTAGCCCGGCGCCGTACGCCCGGTCACTGACGCGGGCCCCGGCCCGGGGAGGTGGGTAAAGCCCATGGAGCCGACCGACCCGACTTCCGGGTCTCCTCCGTCCCGGCCAACTCCCAGCCGTCGCCTCGCCGTCGGCTTGGCGTTCGCTGTGCCGGCGCGTCCGGCTTACTCCGCGCTTCCGGTGGTCCGCTACGCGTTTCCGCGCGCCCTGGTCGCTCGGTGGCGGAGCCGAGAGCGGGCCGGGTGGGCGGCCGTGCCGCGCGCGACCCGCGTCAGTGGATCGCCAGTTTGGACGCATCCCGCTTCGGCGGTACGCCGTGGGCGTCGGCTGGTCGTCCGGCTGGAGTGTGGTCCGAACCCGTTGGACCGGCGCGGTGTGGTCCTGCGGGCAGTCGGAGTGATCACTCTTCGGCCGGTCCGAAGCCGTGTGGCGGGGGTACCGTCTGAGTGTTGTCGCAGAGCGGAGTTCGCCGTGTCGCAGAGCATCGAGGAGCACACCGGCGCTCGGATCGCCCGTATTCGGAAGCAGCGCGGCCTGACGCAGCAGGGGCTGGCGATGCGGGCGCACCTGTCGAAGTCGCTGTTGTCGAAGGTCGAGTGCGGCCAGAAGCCCGCCTCTCCGGCTCTTGTCGCCGCCTGTGCCCGTGCACTGGGTGTTTCCACATCCGATCTGCTGGGACAGCCGTACGCCGACGAACTACGGCGCGACCGCATGGACGCCCTGATCCAGCCGATCCGTGAGGGGCTGGAGAACTGGGACATCGCTCTGGACTGGCAGACGGCTCCGCGCCCGGCCGCGTTGATCTGGGCAGATGTCCAGCAGGCTCTAGAGCAGCGCCGTCAGGCGCAGTACACGGACATGGTGCGCGACCTGCCCGTGCTGATCGACGAGTCAGTGCAGGCCGTGCACACCAGTACTGGGGAGGAGCAGCGGCTGGCCTACGAATGCCTGGCGGAGACGTTCCGGTGTGTGTTCACCGTGGCACGGGACAGCGCTTAGGCCGTAACACCGGAGGCGTTCATCGATGCCAGCAAGGTAATGCTCACGGACCTCTTCTCCTTCAATCGCAGCGAGCGAGCTCTCCATGTATCTGTCGACACAATCAGCCAACTCTCGGGCAAGGAAAATAACCCTTTCGATTTGTTCGCCCGTCTCCTCTCGCAAAAACTCACCATCAGCCAGTGGCTTCCAGTTGAAAACTTTTAGCAAGCGGCGTCGGGCGTCCGCCGGCATTGCCGTCAACGTGCCGTTAGCTGGCCTTGGGAGCGTAGGTCGGCAGGATCAGCCGAATCTCGCAACCGCCAGGGCAAGCGAGGAGTGCGCTCGTTTGTGTACTGTGATGGAACTACACAATCAACCATGGCCTTGCATCCATAAGCTCTGCTCAAACTGCACCAGGAGGACCGAGTGGCAGGTTTCGCTCGTCTCGTCGCCACCATTGCTGCTCCACTCAATCCGACGTCAGCCGACGCGCCGAGGGTGCTTCACTGGCCTGACCGCAGGCTACTGATACAGCGCAGTGACACTGAGTTGGTAACTCTTGACCTGCGGGAGCCTAGCGGGAGTTCGACGCCAGAAGTCCGCTTTCCTGCACCTTGGCCACGCCGGTTCGGAACGGTGACGGTGTCGCCCCAACAAGATGCTGCGGTTTTCTCCGGTGTTCACGGGGTGCAATTGGTGGAAGCCACTGGTGGAACCCGGTGGGAGGTACAGCATGGCTGTTGGGGTGGCTGCTCTCAGAGTCATCTGTCATTTAACGAGTACTCAAGTGACGATGACCACGCTCATGCCGATGGCGGCTCAGCGGCATTCAGCTCTGATGGCTTGCTCGTCTGGGCACACGTCCTCGGCCCGCTGGCCAACGACCCGGACGCTGAAGCTGAGCAAGAACTGTGGGTGGTGCTGGATGCCAGGAACGGTAGGGTGCTCAGCCGCATGGAAACCATGACCACGGCCTCCAGTTCTGAGCACACTCCACATCCAGATCCCAAGCAGATGGGACTGAGTATCGGTGAAGGCGAAGAAGGCTCTCCTGTTCTGTGGGGGCGATGGAACGGTCATGAGTTGACGATTGACCAAGTCGGCATGGAGCGGATTCTGCTCGATGTGAGCCCAAGTGGCCACCGCCTCCTGACCGTACCTGTCGGGCAGTGGTCTCTTACCATCCACGACGCCCAGGACGGCTCTGTCCAACAGAAGCTGGACGCTGCAGGCACTGTGCCAGAACACCCGATGAGCCCTGGCGGCGACAGGGTGTACTGGGATTATGAAGCTGCATTTACAGACGAGGACACCATCATTGCTGGCACATCCGAATGTGATGCGCGCCATGGAACAACCCGCCACTGGGTGCTCAATGCCCGTGAGATGACATTGAATGGCGAGGTTACGTACCCCTTCCCTGTGTCTGGCCCCGTACGCTCTGCAGGAGGCGGCACCTGGTACACCGTCTCCAAAGACAGAACAGTTGTTCACCTCTGGCAACTGGCGAAGCATACCTGATCGCATGACTGAGCCTGGCCCACCGAATGTGGCAGGTGGGCCAGGCTCAGTCATGTCGGCTCAGGATCGTAATTCATTCATCGAGCCAGAACGTTCTGAACCGGGTCTTGTCAGCCGCCCCCCTGAACGTCTGCCCTGCGAGGGTCATGGTCTGCTCGACCAATGGCGCACAGATTCCCCGACAGACATTCCTCGAGGTTCCTCCGTAGACCACGTCGTAACCATTCTTGTCCGCCCAGTTAAATATGGCTTCTTCTGCATGTTCATAGGCCGGGTTTCCGTCCTTGGTGACTCGACCAGGAACGAGCTGGCCAGGAATGAATTCCTCGCCCTCCTTCAGGACGTTTTCACCGATTACACTAATATCCTTGCCGCCAGCCAGTGAAATCTTCTCACTGATTTCACCAGTCACCTTGTGGCGCACACCGATGACAGCGACCGTCGACCAACCGTGACCCTTGCCCCACTGGTCCCTCAATTCCTGGGCGCGCTTTTGGGCAGCAATCGCCTTGGACTTGAAACAGTTGTGAACGAGGACGGGGGTGTCCCCGGCCTCCACGTAGTACGTGTGGAGGGTGCCGATGGTGAGGTCGTAGGTCGTGGTGTGCGCGTGGTAGAGGCGGACACCGGTGACCTGGGCCGTGCCGGTCGGGGTCTGGAGGACGTCGCCAGCCTTGAGGTCCTTGGCCTCGATGAACGCCGACCGGGTCTCGTCGTAGAACGGGTGGTGGAAGGTCGTCGTCAGGTGCGCGCCCTGCGCGTCCTTCTCACCCGCGTCGGACTTGGCATGTTGGGTCGTCGAGACCGGGCTGACCGCTGCCACCGGAGCCGTTGCCGACTGGTCGGCGTGACCGTGGCCCGCCGCCAGGGCGCCCAGTACCGCAGCCGAGGCCGCCAGGCCGAAGGCCGCCTTGCGTGCCGCCTTCTTGGCCAGGGACTTCGCCCCCGCCTTCAGGCCGGACTTCGTCCCATCCTTCACCGCCTGCTTGGCACCGGACTCGGCCGTCGCCTTGACCGTCAGGTCGACGAAGTCGTGGTCGGTGTGGGTGACGATGACCGCGGTGACCTTGTGGGCCTCCGTGCCCGCAACGCCCGGCACCGAGTTGGCGATGGTGTCACCGACCTTCACCTGGTCGATGGCCTTGGTCGTGCCATCCGCCATCAGAACCCTTGTGCCTGCAGTAAAACTGTGACACTCGTCTTCGGCGGACCCCCCAGGCTCATCCGAATGCGACTGAGCCCGAGTCCCGGCCCCCTCCGACTCCGCCGCCGAGGCAGCCTGGTCCGTCGCGTCCGCCGCCGCTGAATCAGCCGCCTCCGTGGCCCCCTTGCCGAACAGGCCGCCCACCACCGACATCGCCTTGGGAGCCACCTTGGCCAGCAGCTTGCCGCCCAGTTCGCCCATGGCACCGCCCAGCGCACCAGCCGCCGCGCCCTCCAGAGCCGAGCCCGCGAACGCGCCCACGCTGCAGTCGCCACCGCCGTTCTGCGCGCACTTGAAGCCCTGCTCCACCAGGGAGCCGGCCGCGCCCGCCAGCGCCGCACAGCCGATCGTGCCAACGCCCCAGGTGGCCGCCTCACAGCCCGCGAACACCGCCGTGGAGACCACGAACGAGGTGATCGCCGCCGCGTGGTGCTTGACGTACGTCGCCGCCGTCTTCACGGCCGAGACCGTCGCGTGGTACGCGGTCCTGGCCACCGAGGCGACCTTGTGCGCCGCCTTCTTCACCACGCTCACCGCTTCGTGCGCGTAGTGCTTGGCCGCCCGCCACGCCCGGTGCACCACACTCGAGACGTGGTGATAGGCCGAGTGCACCGCATGCACCACATGGCGATACCAGCGTCTGACATGCCGTGCGGCGTAGTGATAGATCCGCCGCGTGTAGCGCACCGTCGCCCGGTACACGTCCCGCACATGGCTCACGAACCGGTGCGCCGCGTGCTTGACCGCGCTCACCGCGTGGTGCACCGCCTGGCGCGCCCGGTGGTACAGGTGGGTCGCCGCCTTCTTCGCCGCGTGCCAGGCGCTCTTGGCCTTGCTCACCACGTGCTTGGCCGCCTGCACCTCGCACGACCCCGTCCACCAGGAGCAGTGACCGGACGGGTCCGTGCCCTCCATCGGGTTGTCCGCGACGTAGGCGAACGGGTTCGCCGCCGCAGAGTTCGGCACCGGGTTCGGCGAGAAGCTGTCCTTGTTCCGGAACTGGCCCGTGCCAGGGTCGTACCAGCGTGAGGCCGTGCCCACGTCACCCGTGCCGGGTTCCGTCCAGCCCGACTGGAAGCCCAGATGCCCGGCGATCGTGTTCGTCGGCGAGACCACCTTGCCCAGCGGGTCGTACGACACCGAACCCGCCAGCCCCGTCGCACCCGAGGTGAAGGTGCCCACCACGTCGTTGTGCTGGTCCGTCAGGGCCAGGACGCCGGTGCCGCCGGCCGGCTTGATGCCGACCAGGCCGCCCGAGGGGTCGTAGGTGTAGGTGTTGTCGCCGTCCGAGGCGATCGTGTTGCCCGCGCCCGAGTACTGGAAGGTGCGCGACGACCCGATCGTGGTGTCCGTGTCGGTGATGTTCCGGCCGGTCGCGTCGAGCGTGTAGGACTGCGTGCCCGCCACGATCTGGTCGCCGAACGCGTCCGTCCTGAACGCCATCGTGCCGCTCGCCGACGACTGCTGCGTCATCGTGCCGCGCGCGGAGTAGTCGTAGGAGTTCACTCCGTCCGACGTCAGCTCGTCACGCTCGTCGTACGTGTACACGTTCGAGCCGTTGCGGATGCGGTTGCCCGACGCGTCGTACGCGTACTGCGTGGTCGTCGTGCCGTTGTTCCACGACGTAAGGCGGTCCGCCCAGTCGTAGGTGTAGGTGTTCGACGACGCGCCCGAGACACCCGTCGTCGTCTTCGACGTCAGGTTGCCGTTCTTGTCGTAGCCGTAGGAGAAGCTCGCCAGCGTGGAGGCGCCCTGGACCAGGGTGTCGCCCGTCAGTTCGTGCGCGCTGTTGTAGGTGAACGTGCGGGTCTGGCCCGTCGATCCGTACTTGATCGACTTCAGCTCGTTCAGTACCCCGTATCCGTACGTCAGATGCGTGCCCGTGGCCGCGTCGTCCAGGGAGGCCAGGCGGCCCGCCGAGTCGTAGCCGTAGTTCGTGGTGCCTGCCGCGTCCGTGCGGGAGAGCACCTGGCCGTCGTCGTTGTACGAGAAGCTGGACGAGCCCGCCGAGCCGGAGGTCGTGAGCAGGTCACCGCGGTCGTCGTAGGTGAACGCGTCGTGCGTGGCCGCCTGGTGGTCCGCCGCGCCGGTGGTGCCGGCTTCGGTGGTGTCCGCGCTCAGCACGCGGCCGTCCGCGTCGTAGGTGAAGCTCCGGGTCGCCGTCGCCGCGTCCGCACCCGTGCCGGACATCTGCTTCAGCTGGCCCAGCGTGTCGTACGTCATCGACGTGGTCGTGCCGCCCGGCTGCGTCACGTTCGTCAGCTGCCCGTCCGCGTCGTACGCGTACGTCGTGGTCGAGTCCGCCGCCGAGGAGTACTTCGCCGTCGTCGGCTCGATCACCTTCTCCTGCTGGCCCCACGGCGTGTACGTGTAACGCCAGGAGTTGCCGCGGCCGTCGGTGAACCGGGTCCGCTGGCCCGCCGCGTCGTAGCCGAACGTCGTCGTGATCGACGTGGAGGCGTCGACCGGCTGGATCTCCTGGGTGAGGGTGCCCGCCGCGTCGTACGTGAAGTGGCTGCTGTGTCCGTTCGCGTCCGTCGCCGAGATGACGTTGCCGTTGCCGTCGTAGCTCTGCGACGTCTGCGCCAACACGTTGTTGTTCGCGTCGTACTGGGTGCTCTGCACCGGGGCGCCGGAGGCGTTGTAGTCCGTCTCCGACGAGGTGCCGTCCGGCAGGATCGTCTTCTGGCGGTTGCCCTCGAAGTCGTACGTGTACCGGGTGGTGTTGCCCGCCCCGTCCGTCACCGAGGTGATGTCACCGGCCCGGTTGTAGGCGTACGACGTCTGCACACCGCCGGGTGTGGTGGTCGACGCCAGGTGCGCGCCGTAGGGGTTGCCGGAGGTGACCGCGTAGGAGTTCGTGGTCGTCAGCGTCTTCGTCGACGGGTAGCGCTCCAGCGTGCTCTGGGTGAGCGGGCGGCCCAGGAAGTCGTACGTCGCCTGGGTCTGCGCGCCCGTGCCGTCCGTCGCGGACAGCTCGTCGCCGTTGGTGTCGTAGGTGGCGTGGGTCTTGGTGCCGTCCGGTTCGGTGATCTGGGCGACGTTGCCCATCTGGTCGTACAGGTACGACGTGGTCCTGCCACCCGGCGTCGTCACCGAGGTCTGGTTGCCCTCGCTGTCGTACGTCCACACCGTGGTGCCCGCGTTCGGCGTCGAGGCGCCGGCGGGCGTGTACGGAGGCAGGGTCTCGGAGACCTTGTTGCCGACCGCGTCGTACGCCGTCGTCGTGGTCAGACCGTTTGGGTCCTGCTCCTCGACCGCCTCACCGAAGGTGTTGAAACCGGAGGTGGTGACCGGGTGGACGGTGACCGGGTTGGTGCCGTCCGCCTCCGCCTGCACGGCCGGCGCGGTGGTGACCGCCAGGTTGCCGGCCTCGTCGTACTGGTAGGTGGTGGTGTTCTGCTCGGCGTCCGTCATGGACGTCGGCAGGCCCCGCTTGTCGTACGTCCACTTCGTCGTCTGCTCGTCGGACGAGCCGACCGTGCCGCCGGTGCGGCCCTTGCCGTACAGGGAGGAGACGTCGGAGGCGGACAGGGCGCGCTGGTAGACCTGCGTGTTGGACACCGCGCCGGCGACCACGTCGGAGACCGTGCCGCCCGCGGTCTTCGTTCCGCCGATCGACAGCGGTCCGGTGCCGGTCCACGGCGTGGTGTCGGTGGCCGTACCCGCGAGTGCGCCGTCGACGTACAGCTTCATCGCGCCGGTGGCGGCGTCGAAGGTGCCGACCAGGTGCGTCCAGGTGTTCAGCGTCGGTGCAGTGGACGCCTTGGCGTCGTAGAACGCGGACGGGGAGGTCGCGTCCTGGCCGGCTATGTGGAAGCGGTAGGCGTTGTCGGCCTTGGAGTACTGAAGGTAGAAGGAAGCCCGGTTGGTGCCGCCCTGCGCCACGAACGTGCGGTAGGTGGAGGTGTCGGTGAGCTTCACCCACGCCGAGACGGTGTACGAGGCGGTGGTGTCCAGGACCGGGCTGTTCGTGGCGACGACGTCGCCGTGGCCCGAGGTGTCGCCGCTGAACTGGGCGGCGTCGTCGGACCAGGTCACGCCCGCTCCGGCGGTGGCGGTGTTGCCGCTGCCGGAGGCGTCGGTGACGTTGGTGCCGGAGGTCTGGTTCAGCTTCCACCAGCCCGCGGGGTGACCGGAGGCGTCCCCGTACAGCGTCTCGCTGAGCAGGTTGCCCATGTCGTCGTAGGTGCTGGTGACGGTGCGGTCGTAGCCCGAGGAGTCGTGGTCGTTCTGGCTGGCGACCTGGTCGTCCGGCGTGTACGAGACCGTGGTGACGCGGTCCACGCCGGTCGGGTCGATGGTGGTGGAGGTGGTGCGGGAGGCCGCGTCGACCGCGTAGTCGGTGACGTTCTCGCCGTTGTCCGTGGTCTTGGAGACCAGGTTGCCGGCGGCGTCGTAGGTGTTGGACTCCAGGACGTAGGCGCTGGAGCCGTCGGCGCTCTTCTTGGTCGCCGTCGCGAGCAGGCCATCGTCGGTGTACGTGTACGACGTGGTGCTGCCCATGGCGTCGGTCACCGACGCGAGGCGTCCGGACGGGTCGTAGGCGCGCGAGGACTCGACGAGGAGGCTCGGGGTCTGCGGGTTGACCGGGTCGCCCTTGTACATCAGGCCCTGGGTGAGCAGGTTGCCCTCGGCGTCGTACGTGTAGTCGATCTCGTTGCCCGCGCTGGAGACCTCCTTGGTCTTGTTGCCGGAGGTGTCGTACGAGTACGTCGTGGTGTTGCCGTAGGACGCGCCCGCCGCGACGTTGGCGTCGGACTCGGTCGCCACGTGGTCGTAGTCGTCGTAGGTCCAGGTCCTGGTGCGGGCCTGGTCGCCGCCGCTGCCGTCGGAGACGGACTGCGAGGTGACGTTGCCGTCGTCGTCGAAGACGGTGGTGGTGACGGCGGAGTGGGTGGCGCCGGTGACCCGGTCGGTGAGCTGCGGGTCGTGCTCCTCGGTGACCTGGCCGGCCGCGTCGTACTTGTAGGTGGTGGTCAGGCCGCCTGGGTAGGTGTCCGAGACGACCTTCTGGCTGGTGACCTGGCCGAGCCCGTCGTAGGTGTACTGGGTGACCAGGCCGATGGCGTCGGTGGTGGAGGCCACGTCGCCGTCGGAGAAGTAGGAGACCTGGTTGACCGCGCCGCCGGGGCTGACGGTCTTCACCGGCAGGCCCTTGGGCACCACGCCGCCGTCGGCGGACGGGTAGGCGCTGGTGCCGTCGCTGTAGACGGTCGTGGTGGTGCGGCCGCTGGGGAAGCCGGGGACGGCGGGGCCGGTGACGGCGGTCTGGTTGCCCGCCGAGTCGTAGGTGTACGACGTCAGGTAGGTGTTGTCGGTGGCGGACGAGGAACGGCCGTCACGCGCGGTCAGCACCTGGTCGTTGCGCGGGTCGGCGGTGGTCAGCTGGGCCGTGGTGTCGTCCGGGTAGTACGTGTAGTACTCGGTGTTGCACCTGTTCGCGGCCTGGTCCTGGCAGGTCGTCGAGGAGACGATGTTGCCGCGCACGTCATGGCCGGTGACGGTCATGGCGCCGTTGGGGTCGACGACCGTGTGCTCGAAGCCGGCGGTGTCGTAGCCGAAGCTGGTCCTGTTGCCGAGGGCGTCGGTCTCGGTCAGGGCGCGGTTGCCGTGGGTGACGTCGTAGGTGTAGGTGAGCGTCGCGTTGGTCGGCGTGGTGACCCTGACCGTCTCGACGGGCAGCAGGCCGGTGGAGTTCGTCGCCGCCTGGAACTGCCCGTTCACGTCGCCCGCGGACAGCTCGGACCGGTAGGTGGCGACCTCGGCGACCGAGCCGTTGAAGTAGGTGACGTATCCGGTGTTGGACGTGCTGCTGGCGTGGGCCTCGTCGGGCCAGGAGCCGCCGATGTAGCCGGCGCCGACGGAGAGGTACGGCTGGTTGCTCATGGCGGCGGTGCCGCTCTGGGTGCCGACCAGCGTGTCGTCGAGGTACAGCGACTGGCTGGAGGCCGACGACGACAGCACCACGTGGTGCCACTTGCCGTCGGTGACGGCGGCGGAGGAGGCGAGCGGCTTGCCGGCGCCACCGGCGAACCAGAACTCGCCGTAGAGCTTGCCGCTGCTGCCGACGTACAGCACGGGCGTGTAGTTGCCGGGCGTCGTCCCCGAGCTCAGCGGGTCCCGGGAGGTGCCGAGCAACACCCCGCCCGCGGTCGAGGTCTTGAACCACAGGCCGACCGATTCCGAACCGGAGCCGGGCACGGCGCCGTTCGGCAGGCTGACATACGAGGTGCTGCCGTTGAACGAGGCCGTGGTGTGGTCGCTGAACGGTCCCGAGGCGCCGAGCGTGACCGCGTTGTAGGTGCCGGTGCCGCCGCGCACCTCGTTCAGCGCCTGGGACGCGCCGGCCGCCTCACCGAAGCGGAAGTACTGGTTCGGGGCGGCGCCCAGCACCGCGCCGCGGTAGGTGTTGCTGGAGCCGGTGACCGTCGGGGCGCCCGGCTTCCACACGCCGCCGTTCTCGTCGGTGAGCTGGGTGAGGGTGGTGGCCGAGTCGTAGGTCATCGCCGCGAACGTCTTGCCGGACGGGCGCGTGATGGAGGTCAGCAGGCTGGTGCTGTGCGTGCCGTACTTGTACAGCTCGCTGACGTCGGCGGCCTGCAGCGGGCGGCTGTACCAGGCGGCGTCCGCGATGGAGCCGTTGAAGTAGGTGGGGTAGCCGTAGCCGGAGGAGGTGGAGTAGTTCGGCTCGTCGGGCCAGCTGCCGCCGAGGAAGCCGGTGCCGAGGTAGTTGAACGACTGGTTCTTGCCGAAGGCGGTCGCGCTCTTGATGGAGACGGAACCGGTGCGCGAGCCGACCTTGGTGTTGTCCAGGTACAGGCTCTGGGAGTTGCCCGCCGCGGACAGCACCACGTGGTGCCACCTGCCGTCGGCGACCGAGGCGGAGGACACGATCGGGTTGACGCCGCCGCTGTACCAGAACTCGGCGTTCAGCTTGCCGTCGGTGCCGACGTAGATGGACGGCGTGTAGAAGCCGGCGGCCTGGCCGGAGCCGATGGGCTGGGAGGCGTAGGAGTAGATGACGCCGGGGCCCTGGGAGGTCTTGAACCACAGGGAGAGCGCACCGGAGTCGGTGTCGTTGCCGAGGTTCTTCGGCAGGGAGATGTCGGAGGACGTGCCGTTGAAGCCGGCCGCGGTCGCCGAGGAGCCGGTCAGCGGGCCGGGCTGGCCCAGGGTGACGTTCTCGTAGGTGGCGTTGGTGGTGCCCTCGTTGGCCAGGACGCTGTCCTTGGCCGTGGTGCCCGAGGACTCCGACAGCGGCCAGAAGGTGTGCGGGTCCAGGTCGAGAGCGGCGTTGCGGTAGCCGGAGCCGCTGGTGTAGCCGTACGTCGTGCACTTGGTGGTGGACACCGGCGAGCAGACCGTCGTCAGCTGGTCGCCGCTGTAGCCGTAGGTCCAGGTCTGGACGGTGGAGGAGTCGCCGGAGGTGACCGGGTCGGTGACCACGGTCGCCACGTGCGCGGCCTGGGCGCCGGTGGGCGTGGACCAGGTCAGGTTGAGCGAGCGGCCCGAGACCGCGGAGGTCATCTTGGTGATGTGGCCGCTGGTCCAGGTGAGGTTCACCGACCGCCCGTTGGCGTCGGTCACCGAGGTCAGGCCGTAGGCGCCGGAGCCCAGGGACTGGGTGAAGGTGTAGACGGTGTCGTCCTTGTCGGTCAGCGTGTAGCCGCCGGTGACCGACTTGAACGTGGCGAAGCGGCCGTTGCCGGGCGTGAAGGTGCCGTCGCTGTTCTTGCCGTAGCCGACCTCGGAGCCGTCGGGGTAGGTGATGTAGACGCTGGAGACCGCGCCGGAGGCGTTGTACTGCTCGGTGGCCCTGGAGTCGAAGATGCTCGACCAGCCGGAGCCGAACGCGCCCGCCCAGCGCGGGTCGCGGGAGTTGTAGTCGCGCTCCACGTCCAGGGACGGGCCGACCGTGGAGATCGAGGCGTCGGTGTCGGACGTCGTGTAGTTGCCGATGGAGGCGTCGAAGCCGTGGTCGCTGCTGTTCTGCGACAGACCCGAGGTGATCACCCGCTGCGGCACCTCGACGGACATCGCGTACGGGGTGGCCGTGGAGTAGAGGTTGGTGGCGGAGTCGTACGCCTGGACGGCCCAGGTGTAGTTCTTGCCCCAGGCCAGCTTCCCGGCGGGGACGGTCCAGTCACCGGTGGAGACAAGGCCGGAGTCGGCGACCTTGGCGCCGGTGGAGTCGAAGACCTGGAAGAGGTACTGGTTGCTGCTGCCGCTGGTGGAGTTGGCGCCGCCCGCCCATGCGGTCAGCTCCGGGGTGGTGGTGTACTCGACCGCGTTGTCGTTCGGGAACTGCTCGTACAGCTGCGGCGCGGTGTTGCCGTTGTAGGTGACCTCGATCCAGGGGCCCTTGTTCGGGTCGTTGAAGGAGCCGAACTGCTTCCAGTGCAGGGTGTCGGTCGTCGACGCGTAGACCGCCAGGCCGTAGTCGTTGGTGGTGCCGTTGAACCAGCCCTGGATGGCCGAGGTGGACAGCGCGACGGTCACCCAGTCGCCGACGCTACGGTCGGCCGCGGTGTTGGCGCAGGCGTTGGGCACGCTCGGGGTGGCGTTGCCGATCGAGGAGCCCTTGGATGGGCCCGGGTAGCTGGTGACGGACTCGGGGGACCAGGAGCTGGTCACGAGAGCGACGTCGAAACGTTCCGCCGTGCAGGTGGAGGCCCAGGTGTCGAACAGGTGCAGGTTGGCGGCAGTGACGGTGTTCTTGCTGCCGTCCCAGGCGGTGTCCCAGTGGTTGACGAAGCTGTTGGCCGAGTGGGTGCCGGAGTCGTAGGAGCCGACCTTGATGGTCTGCTCGTAGGAGTGGTCGACGTTGTTGCCGGATCCGGACTCGGCGTAGGTGGTGGTCCAGCCGTCGTCCACGGTCGGGTCGACGGTGACCGGGAAGACGCGGTGCGCGTCGTGCAGCCAGCGGCTGTCCAGGGTCACCCGCAGCGCGTAGCCGTCCCTGTCGTGGACCAGCTCGGTGGTGACGTCGTGGGTGGTGGCCGGGTCGCCGGAGCGGCGGTTCACCTTCGAGTCGTACGCGTACGCCGGAGGGATGCGCTCGACGGTCTTGCCGGCGGAGTCCTCGAGGTCGATCCAGCCGTTGTCGCGCTGGACGGGGGTGAGGCCCTTGAGGGTCAGCGGGAAGGTCCAGGTGGTGCCGGCGTCCGCGGAGTGCAGGACGACCGACTCCTTCACACCGGTGGCGGTGGGGGCGAGCTTCAGGTCCGTGGCGTCGAGGACGCCCGCGTAGGTGACGGTGGAGCCGTGTGCGGTGCCCTCGGCGGGAGCGGCGCCCTTGAGGGCGTAGGCGACGCGGTGCGCGGAGTCGGTCGCGAGGGAGGCGAGGGCGGGGTCGGTGGCCTTGGCGCCGAAGTCGACGGCGAGGGAGTTGGCCTTCTCGTGCCAGCGGCCGTCCGGGCCGGCCCGCACGTCCACGTCGATCGGCGCCCATCTGCCCTTGCCGACCTGGTAGTTGACCGGTGACAGATGCATCTGACGGGTGATCGAGCCGTCGGCGTTGTCGTAGACCGTCGCGGTGCGCGAGGACTTGGCGGCGTCGCGCTTGCTGGTCCGGGGGTTGAAGCTGCCGCCGCGACTGCGACCCTGCTTGATGGCGGGCTGGTGCGGGTGGTAGGCGGCCAGTTCACCGCGACCCTTGCCGGGCGCGTGGCCCGCGCCCCGGCCTGCCTCGGTGGCCTTCGCCGACACATGGTGACCGTGCCCCGCGGCCGTACCGGACTGCTGACGGGGCAGGTCGCCCCAGTGCGGGTCGGTGAACCAGCGCGCCATGGAGCTGAGGCTGAGCTGGGGCATCTGGACGGGGCCCAGCTCCACACCCTCGGCCACGGCCTGACTTGTCGTCAACGACAAGGCCAGCGCGGTGAGGAGCAGTACGGCGACGCGGCGACGCGCTCGGTGGACACGGCGAGCGGGGCGGACGCGGCGGAACAACCGAACGCGCACAGCAACGACTCCAACAGTCAGGAAGGGCACAAGAAGCGTGCCGATCTTGCCTGTTGTGAACTTGCCGTGGACAGATCAGGGACATGATCTTGCCTTGGCCTTGACCGGTCCTCGATGAACCTGTCCGGGTCGGCCCTGCTCGCCCGTTTGCGTTTTAAGAACTCCTTTACAGCTTGGGGACATTCTTGACCCGTGCGCCTGATGGTCCGGCGGTCGGCCGGGGGCCGGCGCCCGGTCGGTCAGCTCGCCACCGGGGTACTCGAGGTGTGCCGAGAGACTGCTGTTCACGACCATGTCCATGCCAATCCAGGTGGGCGGCGACGGGACGCGTAGGGTACCTCCCGGGCCGGACGCCGCCGACAGGGGAAGTCGTCCGCGAGGCCGCCGCCTCAGCCGCCGCACTGTCGCAGCATCATCTGCTTGTCGGCCGCCGTCACGGGAAGGTCGTACTTCAGCGACACCTGGGCGAAGCGCACCGAGTAGGCGCAGCGGATCTGTGTGTTCGGGGGCAGCCAGGTCGCCGGGCCGGAGTCGCCCTTCGCGCCATTGGCCGGTCCGTCCACCGGGATCAGGTTCAGCGGGTCGTTGGCGATGTCCTCCCGCTTGTCCTTGGTCCAGCGCGAGGCACCCATCTGCCAGTCGTACGACAGCGGCATGACGTGGTCTATCTGCACTGTCGACGCATGGGACTTGGTCCACTCGATCGTCTTCCCGGTGTACGGGTCATGCAGCGTCATGGAGGTGACGACGCAGTCCGAGCCCGTCCGGAAGTGGACTTTCTCGCCGTCGCGTTTCAGGAGATCGTTTCGCGAGTCGCACCCGTTGTGGGAAAAGGGGATGCCACCCGGGGCCGAGTCGGTCCAGGCATAGCCGAACTTGTCCCGCTCGTACCCCGTCTTGGGGCCGCGGCCCTTCGTCGCCACCTTCTCGATCAGCGACCGGGCCTTCGCCCTGTCCGCGCTCGAAGTGATGGCAGCCAGCCCCGGCTTCGTCCCGTCGGGGTTGTCCAGCGGGTTCACCGCGCGGCCGTCGGCGGCCGTCGGGACGGCGGAACCGGAGGGTCCGCCGTCCGTGGGCGGGGCGAGGCCCTCGCACCCGGTGACCATCAAGCCGGTGGCCAGCAGCGCGGCGGATGCCAGCAGGCCCCGCCGCCTCCCACCACGCTTCCCGACGTGCCGCTCAGTACGCATCGCGCGATGCCCTCCCCTTGCCTGTACCGCCCACGCCGGGCGCGTTCTCCCGGTCTCACGGTAGCCGTCGAGGGGTTGTGTCCCTCACATCGCCTTCGTCATGCGTACGAGAACCGCCCCGCTCACGCCCTGCGACCCGATACGACCGCTCCGACCCGCCAGGACCCGATCCTGCCCGTCAGGACCGAGCCTGCCCGCCAGACCCGTCACGATCCCAGGATCGACGTCAGGAACTCCCCGACCCAGCCCAGCAACTCCCGCCCGACCAGCGGCTTTCCGCCCACCTTCGCCGTCTTGGGGCGGGGCACCAGGGCCTGGTGGACGGCCGGCTTGACGATGGTGCCGGGGTACAGGCGCTTGAGCCGCAGCTCCTGGGACTCCCTCAGCTCGACCGGGGCGAAGCGAACATTGGTGCCCTGCAGGACGATCTCGCCGACACCGCAGGCGCGGGCGAGCATGCGCAGGCCCGCCACCAGCAGGAGGTTCTCGACCGGCTCGGGCAGCTTGCCGTAGCGGTCGACGAGTTCCTCGCGGACGGCCTTGATGTCCTCCTCCGAGTTCACGGATGCGATCGCGCGGTAGGCCTGCAGGCGCAGCCGCTCGCCGGGCGCGTAGTCGTGCGGGACGTGGGCGTCGACAGGCAGCTCGATCTTGACCTCGAGCGGCGCCTCCTCCTCGATCTCGCCGGTCTCCAGCTGGCGCCGGTAGTCCGCGACCGCCTCGCCGACCATCCGCACGTACAGGTCGAAGCCGACGCCCGCGATGTGGCCGGACTGCTCGCCGCCGAGCAGGTTTCCGGCTCCGCGGATCTCCAGGTCCTTCATCGCCACGTACATGCCCGCGCCCATCTCCGTGTGCTGGGCGATGGTCGCCAGTCGCTCGTGGGCGGTCTCGGTGAGCGGCTTCTCCGGCGGGTAGAGGAAGTACGCGTAGCCGCGCTCCCGGCTACGGCCGACGCGACCGCGCAGCTGGTGCAGCTGGGACAGGCCGAAGGTGTCACCGCGCTCCACGATCAGCGTGTTCGCGTTGGAGATGTCGATGCCCGACTCGACGATCGTCGTGGAGACCAGCACATCGAACTTCTTCTCCCAGAAGTCGACGACGACCTGCTCCAGCGCCTGCTCCGACATCTGGCCGTGGGCCGTGGCGATCCGCGCCTCGGGGACGATCTCGCGCAGCCGCGCCGCCGCCCGGTCGATCGACTCCACCCGGTTGTGGATGTAGAAGACCTGGCCCTCGCGCAGCAGCTCACGGCGGATCGCGGCGCCGATCTGCTTCTCCTCGTACGGCCCGACGAAGGTGAGCACCGGGTGCCGCTCCTCCGGCGGGGTGGTGATCGTGGACATCTCGCGGATGCCCGTCACCGCCATCTCGAGGGTCCGGGGGATCGGGGTCGCGGACATCGTCAGCACGTCGACGTTGGCGCGCAGCTTCTTCAGCTGCTCCTTGTGCTCGACGCCGAAGCGCTGCTCCTCGTCGACGATGACCAGACCGAGGTCCTTGAACTTGGTCTCCGACGAGAACAGGCGGTGGGTGCCGATGACGATGTCCACCGAACCCTCGCGCAGGCCCTCCAGGACCGCCTTGGCCTCCGTGTCCGTCTGGAAACGGGACAGGGCCCTCACGTTCACCGGGAACTGGGAGTAGCGGTCGGAGAACGTGCCGAAGTGCTGCTGCACCAGCAGCGTCGTCGGTACGAGGACGGCGACCTGCTTGCCGTCCTGGACCGCCTTGAACGCGGCTCGCACCGCGATCTCCGTCTTGCCGTAGCCGACGTCGCCGCAGATCAGGCGGTCCATCGGGACCGACTTCTCCATGTCCTCCTTGACCTCGGCGATCGTGGTGAGCTGGTCCGGGGTCTCCGCGTACGGGAACGCGTCCTCCAGCTCCCGCTGCCAGGGGGTGTCGGCGCCGAAGGCGTGGCCGGGGGCTGCCATGCGCGCGGAGTACAGCTTGATGAGATCGGCGGCGATCTCCTTGACGGCCTTCTTCGCGCGCGCCTTCGTCTTGGTCCAGTCGGCGCCGCCCAGGCGGTGCAGGGTCGGGGCCTCGCCGCCGACGTACTTGGTGATCTGCTCCAGCTGGTCGGTCGGGATGTACAGGCGGTCGCCGGGCTGGCCGCGCTTGGCCGGGGCGTACTCCACCACCAGGTACTCGCGGGTGGCGCCCTGGACCGTGCGCTGCACCATCTCGATGTAGCGGCCGACGCCGTGCTGCTCGTGGACGATGTAGTCGCCGGACTCCAGGGTCAGCGGGTCGATCGTCTTGCGGCGGCGGGCCGGCATCCGGGCACCGTCGCGGCCGGTCGCCCGCTGGCCGGACAGGTCCGTCTCCGTGAGCACGGCCAGCTTGAGGGCCGGGTCGACGAAGCCGTACTCGATCGAGCCGCACGCCACGTGCACGACCGACGGGGACAGCGCCCCGAGGTCGGCGTCGAGGCGGGCCGCGATGCCCTCGTTGCCCAGCACCTCGACCGTGCGGGACGCCGGGCCGTGGGCCTCGGTGACGAACACGGTGCGCCAGCCGTCGGCGAGCCAGCCCTTGGTGTCGGCGAGCGCCTTGGCGGTGTCGCCGCGGTAGGTCTCGGGCGCGTGCATGCCGAGCGTGAGGGTGTCCCCCGCCGCGTCGGCGGCATATGTCTCCGTGAGGTCGGCGTCCGCGGCGAACGGGGACACCGACCACCACATCATGCCCAGCTCACCGGCCCGGTCCCGGACGTCCGCGAGGGACCACAGGGAGGCGGCGCCGACGTCGATGGGTGCCTCCCCACCGCCGGCGGTGGCCGCCCAGGACGCCTGCAGGAACTCCTGCGAGGTGGCCACCAGGTCCGCGGCGCGCGTGCGCACCCGCTCCGGGTCGCACACGACGGCCATGGCGCCCGCGGGCAGGACGTCGAGCAGCAGCTCCATGTCGTCGACGAGGACGGGTGCGAGGGACTCCATGCCCTCCACGGCGATCCCCTCGGCGATCTTGCCGAGCAGTTCGCCCAGCTCCGGGTGGTCCTCGGCGAGGGCGGCCGCGCGCCGACGCACGTCGTCGGTGAGCAGCAGCTCCCGGCAGGGCGGTGCCCACAGACCGTGCTCGGCGACCTCCAGGGAGCGCTGGTCGGCGACCTTGAAGTAGCGGATCTCCTCGACGTCGTCGCCCCAGAACTCGATGCGCAGGGGGTGTTCCTCGGTGGGCGGGAAGACGTCCAGGATGCCGCCGCGCACGGCGAACTCACCGCGCTTCTCCACCAGCTCCACGCGGGAGTACGCGGCGGCGGCCAGGGCCTCCACGATGTCGTTCAGGTCGGCGCTCTGGCCGGTTCTCAGGGACACCGGTTCCAGGTCGCCGAGGCCCTTGACCTGGGGCTGGAGCACGGAACGCACGGGGGCTACGACGACGGAGACCGGGCCGGTCTCGGGGTCGTCGGAGCTCGGGTGGGCGAGCCGTCTCAGGACGGCGAGGCGGCGGCCGACGGTGTCGCTGCGGGGGCTGAGGCGCTCGTGCGGGAGGGTCTCCCAGGACGGGTACTCCACGACGCCGTCGGGCGGCAGCAGGGACCGCAGCGCGGCCGCGAGGTCCTCGGCCTCCCGGCCGGTCGCGGTCACGGCGAGGACGGGCCTGCCCGCGTCCCGGGCGAGTGCGGCCACGGTGAAGGGGCGTGCCGCCGGGGGGCCGACGAGGTCGACGTGCATACGGTTGCCGTCGGTCGCGGCCTTGACCGCTTCCGCGAGTGCGGCGTCCTTGACTACGGCGTCGAGCAGACCGTGCAGGCTCATGGAGGGGCATCCGTCCCGGGGTGGGCAACACGAACACCCGGCCGCGAGATTTTCTGGGGCCGGGGTTGTCCAGCGTACGACGCCGGGCGCGTGGTCGTCGGGGCTGTGGGCAACCCCGGCCGAGGAGCGGCACCGTCATGGTCCCTCACCTCGGCCGCAGGGCGCGAAAGCGGGGCCGGCAGGGCGCGAAAGCGGGGCCGGGCCCGCTGGCACTCACTCCATCGGACCCGGCCCGTCCCCGTAACCCCCGTCTCCCGGCTACTCCGTCGCGATCGCGTTCAGTACGTTCATCCGGCCCGCCCGGAACGCCGGGATCAGGGCCGCGAACAGGCCCACGAAGGCCGAGGCGATGAAGACGCTCGTGATGGTGCCCCACGGGATCTGGAGGACGTTCAGGCCCTCCAGGGCGAGGAGCTTCTGGGCCGTGGCGCCCCACCCCATGCCCAGGCCGAGTCCCAGCAGGGCGCCGAAGAGGGCGATCACCACCGACTCCAGGCGGATCATGCGGCGCAGCTGGCGGCGGGAGAGACCGATCGCCCTCAGCAGGCCGATCTCCCTCGTCCGCTCCACCACCGACAGGGCCAGCGTGTTCACCACGCCCAGGACCGCGACGATGATCGCGAGGGCGAGCAGGCCGTAGACCATGTTGAGCAGCTGGCCGACCTGGTCCTTCAGCTCCTTCTTGTAGTCGGTCTGGTCGCGCACCTGGTACTGCGGGTACTGCTTCATCGACTGCTTCAGCGCCGCGTACGCCTGCTTCTCCTGGCCCTTCTCGGCCTTGGCGAACATGATCTGGTTCGGCGGGATCTTGTTCTTCGGGACGTACTTCTCCATGGTCGCGATGCTCATGTAGCGGGCGCCCTGGTCGAGGGCGGTGTCGTCGCTGGTGATCGCCGCGACCTTGAGCTTCGCCGTCCGGCCGCCCTTGAAGGCGACGGTGATGGTGTCGCCGACGTGCACGCCGTGCTTCTTGGCGTAGTCGGAGCCGACCGACATGGCGTCGTCGCCGTAGGCGGCGGACAGGGTGCCCTGCGTGGTCGTGCGACGCAGGTCGTCGGCGTACGAGGGGTCCGCGGCCGTGACCCCGGTGTCGTCGGCCTTGCCGTCCGGCGAGGTGAGGGTGGCGTCGAGCATCTTGTAGCGGGTGACGTGCGCCAGATGCGGACTCTGCTGCATGGCCTTCTCGGCCTGCGGCACGATCCGCTGGTTGCCCTGGACGATGAAGTCCGCGCCGACCGACTTGTCCAGCTCGCTGGTGGCCGAGGCCACCATCGAGGAGCCGACCACCGAGAGGCAGGCGACCAGTGCGAGGCCGATCATCAGGGCCGCGCCGGTGGCGCCGGTGCGGCGCGGGTTGCGCAGGGCGTTGCGCTCGGCCATGCGGCCCACCGGGCCGAAGGCCCGCAGCAGCACCGCGCTGATCACCCGGACCACCCCGCCCGCCAGCAGTGGGCCGATGACCACGAAGCCGATCAGGGTCAGCACCACGCCGACGCCGAGGACGAGCGAGCCGTCGCTCGCCTTCTTGGCACTCGCCGCCGCGTACAGGGCGGCGGCACCGGCGCCCGTGAGGACGAGCCCGATCAGGGCGCGCACCCGGCCCGCCTTGCCGTCGGCCGGCGTGCCGGCGTCCCGCAGGGCGGCCATCGGGGAGACCTTGCCGGCGCGGCGGGCCGGCAGGTAGGCGGCCAGGACGGTGACGACGACACCCAGGACCAGGCCGGCCACCGGTGTGGTCGCCTTGATCGTCAGGTCCCGCGTCGACAGGTCCATGCCCATCGAGCCCATGACCTTCATCAGGCCGATCGCGATACCGACACCCGCGCCCACACCGAGGACCGACCCCAGGACACCCAGCAGCAGCGCCTCGACCAGCACGGACCGGTTGACCTGCCGGCGGGAGGAGCCGATCGCCCGCATCAGGCCGATCTCCCGCGTCCGCTGGGCGACCAGCATGGAGAAGGTGTTGATGATCAGGAAGATGCCGACCAGGAACGCGATCCCGGCGAAGCCGAGCATGGCGTACTTGATGACGTTCATGAACTGACCGACGCCCTGGCGGTTCTCGTCGGCGTTCTCCTTGGCGGTCTGGACCTTGAAGGACCCGGTCCCGGCGAGTGTCCGTGTGACGTTCTGCTTCAGCTGCTCGTCCGACACACCGGACGCCGCGGTGACGTTGATGTTCGTGAACCGGTCGGCCGTCCCGAGCAGTTCGCGCTGCGCGGTGGCGGTGTCGAAGTAGACGACCGCGGCACCGGGGTTGGTCACCTTGAAGGTGGCGATGCCGACGATCCGCGCCCGGAAGTCACCGGTCTGCGCGATGGTGCGCAGCTCGTCGCCCAGCTTGAGGTGGTGCTTGTCGGCGGTGTCGGCGTCGACCATCATCTCGGTCGGCCCGCGCGGGGCGTGACCGGACGTGATCTCCATCGACCGCAGGTCGTTGCTCGTCCAGTTGCCGGCGATCGTCGGGGCGCCGGTGGAGGAGCCCATGTTCTCGTTGTCGCTGTCGACGACGGTCACGTTCATCGAACTGACGCCGCCCTCGACCGACTTGACGCCCCCGGCGTGCCGGGCCTTGTCCAGCACCGAGGCGGGCAGCGATTCGGGCACGCCGTTCTGCGGGGTCTCGTCGCTCTTGGCGACCTTCGGCGAGACGGTCACGTCGGACGCCGTCACCGCGAACAGCTTGTCGAACGTCGTGTTCATCGTGTCCGTGAACACGAGCGTGCCGCACACGAACGCCACCGACAGCAGGACCGCTACGGCCGACAGCGCCATGCGCCCCTTGTGCGCGAAGAAGTTGCGCAGCGAGGTCTTCAGGACGGTCATGACGTGCGCCCCCGGGCGTCGAAGTCCTTCATGCGGTCCAGGACCGTGTCCGCGGTCGGCTTGAGCATCTCGTCGACGATCCGGCCGTCGGCCAGGTACAGCACGCGGTCGGCGTAGGAGGCGGCGACCGGGTCGTGCGTGACCATGACGATGGTCTGGCCGAGCTCGTCCACGGACCGGCGCAGGAAGCCCAGCACCTCCGCGCCCGCGCGGGAGTCGAGGTTTCCGGTCGGCTCGTCACCGAAGATGATCTCGGGGCGGGCGGCCAGGGCGCGGGCCACGGCCACGCGCTGCTGCTGTCCGCCGGAGAGCTGGCCGGGCCGGTGCTTGAGCCGCCCGGCGAGCCCGACGGTCTCCACTACCCGGTCCAGCCACGCCTTGTCCGGCTTACGACCGGCGATGTCCATGGGCAGCGTGATGTTCTCGATCGCGTTCAGGGTGGGCAGCAGGTTGAACGCCTGGAAGATGAACCCGATGCGGTCCCGGCGCAGCTGGGTGAGCTTCTTGTCCTTCAGGCCCGTGATCTCGGTCTCGTCGAGGAAGATCTGGCCGCTCGTCACGGTGTCGAGCCCGGCGAGGCAGTGCATCAGTGTGGACTTGCCGGACCCCGAGGGGCCCATGATGGCGGTGAACTGGCCGCGGGCGATGTCCACGTCGACGTGGTCGAGGGCGACGACCCGCGTCTCCCCCGCCCCGTACGCCTTCACGACCTGCCGAGCCCGTGCGGCAACGGCCGTACGCCCTCCAGTGCCCCCGTGCCTGGGAATGGTCACGGCCGATGTCATGGTGAATCCCCTTTGGTCCATCAATGAATTACATGCGCGTGGGTGCGCTGATCGCTGTCGGTCGGTGCCGATCGGGTCGATCGGGTCGATCGGGTCGATCGGTGTGATGAGTACGCCGGTCAGTCTGGTGCCGACGCACGGTCCGGCGCGCTGGTGCCCGGACCCGTCCTCCGCTGGGGAAAACCCCACCCCCTCTGGTGCGGCCGGCGCGACCCCCGTGCGCCCCGACCGCTCCCCAGCGGCGTAAAGCCAGGCTAAGGAACGGGCCCGGTCCCTCTCGTCCTCCGGTGGGACGAGCCCTCCCCGAGCCCTGATACGGAGGAACCCCTAGGGGGCCTCCACCTCGAGGTGGACCGGCCTCGGGGCTTGCCTCCACCCGTCGGCCCACCCACCCTCCACCCTGACGTCGCGTGAGGGTCAACTCTCCCCAGGCAGGGGCCGCGAGTGAGAGGGTGTCGTACGGCAGATACGTGCACAGGGAAACGACCGGGGAGAGGATTCCTGTGGACCAGGGGGAGACGGGCATACGGACCGCTGCGGCCGGGCGCACCCAGGGCGCGACGCGGCGCCGCGGGGCCGTCGTCGCCGCGCTGATGCTGGCGATGGCGCTGGCCGCGCTGGACTCGACGATCGTCTCGACAGCCGTACCGCAGATCGTCGGCGACCTCGGCGGTTTCTCCGTCTTCTCGTGGCTGTTCTCCGGCTATCTGCTGGCCGTGACGGTGACGCTGCCCGTCTACGGCAAGCTGTCCGACACCTTCGGCCGCAAGCCGGTGCTGATCGCGGGCGCGTCCGTCTTCCTGCTGGGCTCGCTGCTCTGCGCGCTCGCCTGGAACATGGGCGCGCTGATCGCGTTCCGCATCGTGCAGGGCCTGGGCGGCGGCGCCCTGCAGGGCACGGTGCAGACGCTCGCAGCCGACCTGTATCCGCTGAAGGAGCGTCCGAAGATCCAGGCGAAGCTGTCCACGGTGTGGGCGGTGTCCGCGGTGGCGGGCCCGGGGCTCGGCGGGGTGTTCGCCGCGTACGCGGACTGGCGGTGGATCTTCCTGGTCAACCTGCCGATCGGGGCGGTCGCGCTGTGGCTGATCGTCCGCCATCTGCACGAGCCGAACCGGGAGTCGGGCCGGCGCCCCCGCGTCGACTGGGCGGGCGCCCTCGCGGTGTTCGCGTGCGGGGGCGTGCTGCTGACGGCGCTGGTGCAGGGCGGGGTGGCCTGGCCGTGGCTGTCGGTGCCGTCGCTGGCGCTGTTCGGGACGGGGCTCGCCTCGGTCGCGGTGGTGGTGGCGGTGGAACGCCGGGCGGCTGAGCCGATCATCCCGGGGTGGGTGTGGCGGCGCCGTACGATCGCCGCGGTCAATCTGGCGCTCGGCGCGCTGGGGCTGCTGATGGTGGCCCCGTCGGTCTTCCTGCCGACGTACGCCCAGGCGGTGCTCGGTCTCGCCCCGGTGACGGCCGGGTTCGTCCTGTCCGTGTGGACGCTGAGCTGGCCGGTGTCGGCGGCGCTCAGCCAGCACGTGTACCGGCGCATCGGCTTCCGTGACACGGCGATCCTGGGCATCGGCCTGGCCGCGCTGCTCCTGCTGGCGTTCCCGTTCCTGCCCTACCCCGGCTCGCCCTGGCAGCCGGCCCTCCTGATGCTCCTGCTGGGCGGCGCGCTGGGCCTGTTCCAGCTGCCGCTGATCGTGGGCGTGCAGTCGACGGTCGGCTGGGCGGAGCGCGGGACGACGACGGCGTCCGTCCTGTTCTGCCGTCAGACCGGCCAGACGATCGGGGCGTCGGTGTTCGGCGCGGTCGCCAACGGGGTGCTGGCGTCCCGGCTGGGCGGGTCGGGCGACCTGGACGCGGTGACGCGCGGCCTGAACGCGGGCACCACGCCGGAGGCGACCCGCCGGGCGATCGCGGACGCGGTGCACGCCGTGTACCTGGGCGCGTCGTGCGCGGCCGCGTTGGCGTTCCTGGTGCTGCTGTTCGCGGCCCCGCGGACATTCCCGGTACTCAAGGACTGAGCGGCCCCTACCCGTACGGACTCGCCGCGCTCACCACCTGCGAGAACGCGGCGTCCCGAACCGTCCTCGACGCAACGGATTCGCCGCCGTCGCGGACATCACGCTCGTCGGCCGCCCCGGCATCCGCTACCGGCGCCCGCTGACTGCTCCTCACGACACCGCCGGCACCGGCACGGAGTAAACCGCACACTCCGACAATTCCCGCTCCCGTCCCACCCGTTGACTTCGCTCTCCCCCGGCTCTACGTTCGGCGCGCCATCACGTTCGGTTCACCGATCCACGTTCGATATTTCGGCAGATCGATCACGCTAGGAGCCGCATGTTTCCCCCACCACGGCACTTCCTCCACCGCTCCAGAACCCTCGCCGCACGCCTCCTCGCCCTTGCCCTGACCGCGACGGCCGCCCTCCTCTTCGCCCAGCCCCCGCCCGCGACGGCGGCCACCGCGGTCCCTCAGATCCCCGTGCCCACCGCCCCCATGGGCTGGGCCTCCTGGAACAGCTTCGCCGCGAAGATCGACTACAACGTCATCAAGCAGCAGGTCGACGCGTTCGTCGCGGCAGGCCTCCCAGCCGCCGGATACAAGTACGTCAACATCGACGAAGGCTGGTGGCAGGGCACCCGCGACAGCGCCGGCAACATCACCGTGGACACCGGTGAGTGGCCCGGCGGCATGAGCGCCATCGCCGACTACATCCACAGCAAGGGCCTGAAGGCCGGCATCTACACCGACGCCGGCAAGGACGGCTGTGGCTACTACTACCCGACCGGCCGCCCCGCCGCGCCCGGCTCCGGCAGCGAGGGCCACTACGACCAGGACATGCTGCAGTTCTCGAAGTGGGGCTTCGACTTCGTGAAGGTCGACTGGTGCGGCGGTGACGTGGAAGGGCTGGACGCCGCCGGCACGTACAAGGCGATCAGTGACGCCGTCGCCAAGGCGTCCACGACCACCGGGCGTCCCCTCACCCTGTCCGTGTGCAACTGGGGCAAGCAGAACCCGTGGAACTGGGCACCGGGCCTGGCGCCCATGTGGCGGACCAGCACCGACATCATCTACTACGGCAACAAGCCGTCGATGACGAACCTGCTGTCGAACTTCGACCAGACCCTGCATCCCTCGGCCCAGCACACCGGCTCCTACAACGACCCGGACATGCTGATGGTCGGCATGGACGGCTTCACCGCCGCCCAGAACCGCACCCACATGGCCCTGTGGGCGATCTCCGGAGCCCCGCTGCTCGCCGGCAACGACCTGACGACGATGACGTCCGAGACCGCCTCCATCCTCACCAACCCCGAGGTCGTCGACGTCGACCAGGACCCGCGCGGCCTCCAGGGCGTCAAGGTCGCCGAGGACACCACCGGTCTCCAGGTGTACGGCAAGGTCCTCTCCGGCACCGGCAACCGCGCCGTCGTGCTGCTCAACCGCACCTCCTCCGCGCAGAACATCACCGTCCGCTGGTCCGACCTGGGCCTGACGAACGCCTCGGCCACCGTCCGCGACCTGTGGGCCCGCAAGGACCTGGGCACGTTCGGCACGAGCTACACCACGAACGTCCCGGCGGGCGGCACGGTGATGCTGAAGGTCAGCGGCGGCACGGAGGCGGCGAGCAGCACGTACGGCGCCACCTCCACCGGGCGCTACACCGGCGTGAGCGCGGCGAGCACCGGGGTGCACGTCGTCGGCGTCGCCTACACCAACACGTCCTCCACCGCCCGCACGGCGACCCTGCAGGTCAACGGGCAGACGCCGACGACCGTCTCGTTCCCGCCGACGGGCGCCACCCAGGGCACGGTCTCCGTCGAGGTCGGACTCTCCAAGGGATCCGCCAATTCGCTCACCCTGACCGGAGCTTCGCTGCCGAGCCTGGGCTCTATCACCGTCCGTCCGGCATCCGGCGCCAACGGCTCCCTGATCACCGGAAAGCAGTCCGGCCGCTGCGCCGACATCTACAACAACACGATCACCAACGGCACCCAGGCGGAGCTCTGGGACTGCAACGGCGGCCAGAACCAGTCCTGGACGTACACCTCCCGCAAGGAGCTGGTGGTGTACGGCAACAAGTGCCTGGACGCCTACAACCTCGGCACCGCCAACGGCACCAAAGTCGTCATCTGGGACTGCAACGGCCAGGCCAACCAGAAGTGGAACGTCAACTCCGACGGCACGATCACGAACGTCAACGCGGGCCTGTGCCTGGACGCCTACAACGCGGCCACGTCCAACGGCACGAATCTCGTCCTGTGGTCCTGCAACGGCGGCGACAACCAGAAGTGGACCCTGACGTAACGGACCCACCCGCAGGAAGGAAAAACCCCCACCCCGCAGAGCGCGGAGTGGGGGTTCTCTTCAGAGCGCCGGGCAGGCCTTGCACCTGCATCTCCCCGCAGGAAGCGGGGCGTCCTTCCTTGGACCACCAACGCACCACCGGTCACCGGGAGTTCCCGGCGGCCAGCACATGATCAAGTGTAACCCACTCCTGTCAGGCGCCGCACATCGCGCCTCAGGAGGGCAGCTGCTGCCGGTACGCGGCCAGCGCGGGCGCCGTCTTCGTCGCCAGGAACTCGGTGATCCGGTACGCGCACACGCCCGCCGCCACGAACGGGTCGGTCGCCGTCAGGCGCTCGATCTCCTCGCGGTCCTCGCCGGCGGCGAGGATGACCCCGCCCTCACGCGGAACCTTGCGGCCGGAGGCGAGGAAGACACCTGCTGTGTACTGCTCGTCCAGCCAGGCGACATGCGCCGGAATAACGGCGTCGACGGCGTCGAGCGGGGCGGTGTAGGTCAGTTCCAGTACGAACACGCCCGCCAGCCTATCCGCCCCCACCCGCCGGCCCGATGGCCATTCACCCGTGAAACAGCCCGAAGTAACCGTCGGTAACGTCACAGGTCAGTGTAGTAAGCGCATACCGACCGGCCAGTTTGTCGAAAAGCCCACGCGACCCGGTCCCCACGAGTAGCGTGCGTCGCTCACCCCCCGCTCCCTGCGGTCCGCCGCACCGGACCCGAGCCATGCAAGGAGAACCGGGATGTCCGACGCGTTCATACCGCGGCACTCGTCCCCCGAGTACTCAGTACCGCACCACTCACCACCGCCGTACCCGACGTACCCCTGGCAGCAGCCGCCCGCCCCACCGACCCGGCCACGGATGCCGGACCGTCCGCCGCTCGGACACCACAGCGACCTGCGCCTCCTGCGCACCGCCTACCGCTGGCAGCGGCGCGTGGCCACCCTGACCGCGCTCGGCTACTTCGTGCTGTTCCTCCTGCTGTCCGCGTTCGCGCCCTCCTTCATGACAGCCACCGTCTCCGGCGGCCTCACCATGGGCCTGCTGCTCGGACTGCTCCAACTCCCCGTCACCTGCGTCGCGATCGCCGTGTACGAGTACACGGCACGCCACGGCGTCGACCCGATCGCCGACCGCATCCGCAGACAGGCCGAACCGGACACCGGGCGGGGGGCGGCACGATGACCACGGCGAGCTTGCCGGGAGGCATCACCGGGTTCAGCAGCTCCGCACAGGCCATGTCACTCGTGGCGTTCACCACGGTCGCCACGATCACGCTCCTGCTGTGCGTGATGACCGGACCCGACCGCGACGACCTCGTCGAGTTCTACACCGGCTACAACTCCCTGTCCCCGATGCGCAACGGCCTCGCCATCGCGGGCGACTACATCTCCGCCGCCACCGTACTCAGCACAGGCGGGATCATCGCCCTCGCCGGATACGACGGTGTCGTCCTCGCGCTGAGCACGGCACTGTCGCTGATGCTGCTGATGTTCCTGCTGGCCGAGCCCCTGCGCAACGCGGGCCGATTCACCATGGGCGACGTGCTGGCACGGCGGATGCCCGGGCGGGCGGTGCGCACGACGGCGTGCGCCGTGACCATCGCCGCGCTGCTGCCGCTGATGCTCGTACAGCTCGCCGGGACCGGCGACCTGCTGGCCTTCATCCTCGGCTTCTCCAACGACGCGCTGAAGACGGGCTGCATCATCGGACTCGGCGCGCTGATGATCAGTTATGCGACGATCGGCGGCATGAAGGGCACAGCCCTCATCCAGATCCTGAAGATCGTGATGCTGCTCGGCTCCGGCGCGGCCGTCGCCGCCCTGATCCTGCACCGCTTCGACTGGGACCCGGGCGCGCTGTTCGCGGCCGCCGCGAAGAACAGCGGCGTCGGCCAAGCCTTCCTGCACTCGGGCCTGGAGTTCGCGGGCGGCCCGGCACCCCGCCTCGACATGATCAGCTCCGAGCTCACGGTGGTGCTCGGCGGCGCCTGCCTGCCGCACATCACCATGCGGATGTACACGGCGAACAGCGCCCGGCAGGTACGTCGCTCGATGTCCTGGGCAGTGCCTTCGGTGGCGCTGTTCGTGCCCGTCATCACGGTCGTCGGGTTCGGCGCGACCGCCCTGATCGGGCGCGCCACCATCGCGGCGGCCGACCCCCAGGGCCGTACGGCCTATCTGCTGGGCTCCCGGGCCGCGCTCGGGACGGACGTGTCGACAGGCGCGACACTGCTGTTCACCGCGGTCACGGCGGCGATCTTCCTGACCCTCCTCGCCTCCGTGGCCGGAATGATCCTCGCCTGCGCCAACTCCCTCGCACACGACGTCTTCGCCGCCATGAAGCACGAGATGCCCCCGCGACGCGAGATGACCACGGCACGCCTGTCGGCGATGGCGGTGGGTGCCGTGGCGGTCCTGCTCGCCACCCTCGTCCAGCACCGCAGCCTGCAGCCGCTGGCCACGCTCTCCTTCTGCATCGGCGCGTCCTCGATCGCACCGGCCCTGGTGTACAGCCTTTTCTGGCGCCGCTACACCCGAACCGGCCTGCTGTGCACGCTGATCGGCGGCACCGTGACGACCCTCGTGCTCATGACCGGCACCAACCTGGTCTCCGGCTCCCCCGCCGCGGCCTTCCCCGACGCCGACTTCAACTGGTTCCCGTTCACCACCACCGGCCTCGTCTCCATCCCGCTCGGCTTCGCCTACGGCTGGCTGGGCACGCTCGCCTCCGGCCGCGCCAAGGCCGCCGAGCAGCGCCGGCAGTACGAGGCGCTCGAAGGCTGGATCCTGGCGGGGGCGACCCGCAGGAGCGGCTGACGAACGGCCGGGCGCGCGCGGGGGCCGTTACTCCGCGGGAGCCCGGCCCGTCAGCATGGCCAGGCTGTTGCGCACATGGTCCATCTGAGCCTGCACACAGTCCCAGACCTCACCGTGCTCCCGCAGCACCCGCTCCGTCTCCCGGGCGATACGGTCCTCCCGCAGCCGCGCGTCCGCGACCAGCTCGGCGGCGCGCGCCTGGGCGTCCCGCTGCGCCTGCCGGGCCGACTCCTCGGCCTCGGCCAGCGCCTGCTGCGCCTGAGACAGCGCGGCCTCCGCGCGCGCCACCCGCTCCGCCTCCCACGCCTCGACCGCCGCGACCCGTTCGGCCGCCACCCGCTCCTCGTCCGCGCAGCGCTCGGCGTGCTCCCGCTCCTGCTCGGCGAGCAGCGCCGCCGTGCGCTGCCGCACCTCCCGCAGCGCGGCCAGCGCCTCCCCGCGCCCCTCCTTCACCTCACGCCGCGCCGTGATCCGTACGTCGTCGGCCTCGGCCCTCGCCGCCAGCAGCCGGGTGCGGACCCGCTCCTCGGCCTCACCACGCACCTCCTCCGCGTACGCCTGTGCCTCCTCCCGCACCCGCCGCGCTTCCTGCTCCGCCTCCGCGAGCACCCGCCCGGCGTCCTGCCGCGCCTCCTCCCGCAGGGCCTCGGCCTCCTCCCGCGCCAGGTCGAACAGCCGGCCGGCCCGATCGCCCAGACCTTCGTAGGTCTGCGCGGGAAGCTGCGCCGCCCTCTCCCGCAACCGCAGCAGACCGGCCTCCATCTCCTTGGCCAGCACCGTCAGCCGCGCGGCCCGCTCCCAGGCGGCGTCGCGCTCCCGTGAGAGGGCCGAGGTGTAGGCGTCGACCTGGTCGGGACGGTAGCCGCGCCGCACGGACACGAAGCCGTACGGCGACCTCGATGCGCTGCTCATCGTGGAACCCCTCTCCAGCTGACCCACGAATCGATGATTTTGCGCACATCTTGATGGATCAGTCAGAAGTGTTCATAACGCGACACTCCACGCACAAGCAACGGATCGCCCCGAAGACCACCCGAAAAAGCGGCCGGGCCCGGTCGTCCGTACGACCGGGCCCGGAACTGACGAGGCGTCAGAAGCGAGGAATCGGGGAAGAGCTCACAGCAACCCGTCCCACATCTGCTCCAGCAGCACCGACCACCAGCTCTCCGGCGAACTCAGCGCCGCCGGGTCCAGAGAGGCGAGCTGCGCCTGGAAGTCCACCGTCCAGCGGCCCGCCTGTTCCTGGTTGAGGCCGTAGCGCAGCCGCCACATCCGGCCGAGCAGGGCCAGAGCGCGCACGAACTCGGGCAGGCCCGTGTTCACGAACTGCGGCGGCACGGTAGCACCGCCCGGCCCCGCCTCCACGGGCACCGCGACGATGTTCGCCGTCCCGTACTGCACACAGATCGCCTTGCCGAAGTCGCTGCCCATGACCAGGTACGAGCCCGCGTCCGGGGCCGGCTGCACCCCGCGCTCCTGCGCCAGCTCCGCCAGCGTCGGCACTGGGCGGCCCGGCTGGGCCTGCGCCCAGAAGAACGGGCCCATGTCGAACGGCAGTCCCGCCACCACCAGGGTGTGCGCCACGATCGGGGGCACACCCTGCCGGGACACCGCGGCCTGCTCGAACCGGAAGATCCCCGGGCCGAAGGAACCCGCCAGCTCCTGCGCGATGCCCTCCGGCGGGACCGGCGGCGCGGGCTGCACCGCGGGCAGCGGTGCACGCACCGGCCCCGGACGCGCCGGACCGTCCGCCACCTGGTGCAACTCACCCTGATGCGCCAGCAGTTGCCGCATGCCCTGCTGACGGGAGGCGTGGTCGGTGCCGTACGGGGCGATGCTGGTGATCCGCGCCTGCGGCCAGTTCTCCCGGATCATCCGCGCACAGTACGCGCCCGGCAGTTCGCACGACTCCAGCTCCGTGTGCAGCTCCAGCACCTGGTCGGGCGGCACGTTCATGGCACGCAGTTCATGGAAGATCTGCCACTCCGGGTGCGGCATGCCCGGCGCCGAACGCCGGATCAGCTGCTGCTCGGAACCGTCCTGCGCGCGGTAGCGCAGCACGGCCTGATAGCCGGGGCCGACGGTCGGCGGACCCTGCGGCGGATAACCGTACGACGGCTGCGCACCGGGCATGGGCTGCCCGGGCGGCTGCTGCCCCGGCACCGGCTGTCCGGGCACCGGCTGTCCGGGCACCGGCTGTCCGGGCAGGGGCTGGCCGGGCAGGGGCTGCACCGGCGGCTGCGGGGCACCCGGAGGCATCCCGGGGGCACCCGGAGGCGGCGGGGCCGCACCGGGGCCTCCGGCCTGCGGCCCGGCCAGCATGGTCTCGGCGCGATGAACGGCACCGGGGGCACCCGGCGGCTGCGAAGCACCCGACGGATTCGGCGCGCCGGGGGCACCGGGCTGTCCGGGAGCCGCGGGCTGTCCCGGAGCACCGGGCTGTCCCGGAGCCGCGGGCAGGTGCGAAGGGCGCGGCGGTCCCGCGGGGTTGGGGGCGTCCGGAGTGCCGGGGCCCGGCCTGTGCGGGTCCGCGAGCACGGTGGCCGCGTGGTGCACACCGCCCGGGGGCGGGCCCGGAGGGGTCGGCGCTCCCGGAGCATGCGGCACCCCCGCAGGCATCGGCACACCCGGCGGCTGGGGGCCGCCCGGCGGCGGTGTTCCCGGCGGAGGCGTGCCGGGGCCCGCCGCGCCCCCGGGCCCGTCCGGGCCGAGTTGCGAGACGAGCTGGGTCGGCACATACCCGCCCGCCGAAGCGCCCGGTGCGGGCGGCGGCGGGGGAGGCGGCGGAGACGCGGCACCCGGCCGCGCACCCGGAACCCCGGGCGCGCCCGGCGGATGGGGCGGAACACCGGCGCGCGCAGCCCGCGGAGGCGCCGCCTTGCTGGTCGCGGCATCCGCGATGTCCGCGGCGTTCGGCGCGGGAGCCTGCGGCACGCCGGGCGCAGGCTGGCCCGGAGCCTGAGGATAGCCGTACGACGGAGCAACCGGCGCCTGCGGAGCACCGGGCACACCACCGGGAGGCTGCGGGTAGCCGTACGCCGGCGCACCCGGAGCACCCGGAGCACCCGGAGCACCCGGTACGCCGGGCGCGCCCGGAACCTGCGGAGCCCCCGGCGGCGTACCGCCCGGCATCATCGCCGCCTTCGCATCCGGCGGCGCGGCACCCTCGTCCGAGTCGCTCAACGGCGGCGGGAACACCGTCTCCGGCAGCGGCACCGAACGGTCCTCGCCCGCCTCCGCATTGGTGTCGGTACCCGCCCACGGCGTATCCCCCGCGGACCTGTCCGGCACCTCCTCGCCACTACCGGCCGCAGGCCACACCGTGCCCGACGCATCCGAAGAAGCCGCCGCGGCCGGACGCGAACCCGCCCCGTCCGACGCACCGTCACCGGACGTCCGCCGCTCCGGAACCCCCCTCCTGTCAGCCGCCTCCTGGAGCCACTCCGGCGGCGTCAACAGGAACGACGTCTGGTTCAGATCCACCCGGGCCCCGGGCGCCGCAACCGCGGGTGCCTCCGCGTCCCGCGCCCCGTACTCCTCCTCGTACCGGCGGATCACCTCACCCACCGGCAGCCCCGGCCACAGCGTCGCCTCACCACTGTCCCGGGCGATCACCAGCCGCTGAGCGCCCCCGTCCGAACGCGGCCCCCCGTCCCGGTCCTCCGCCCACACCACGAACCCGAGCTCGAACTCCCGCACCCGAACCTCACGCTGCAGATACGCCGGAACATCCCCGTTGATCCACTCTTCCGCGCGCTCCTGCGCCTGCGCGAACGTCACCATCGCCCGAACTCACTCCCCCACCGAAGACGCCGACGGCTCCGACGACACCGGCACCGCACGCGCGAACCCACCGTCCACCATCAGATTCGCCACGGTCTCCAACTCCGGCGGATCACCCGCGAGCCGACCCAGGAACTGGTCGAAGTCGTCACCGCACGGCAGCAACAACCGCTCCACCCGCTCAGCGGGCGTCCACGACGCGTCCACATCCCGCGCATCGTCATACGCGCAGAACCACACCGAACCGAGCCGGTCACCCTTCACCTTCACGGCCAGCAACCCGCCCTGCACAAAACCGACGCCCAGATAGTCCTTCGTCAGATGGTCACGCAGACACTTGTTCACATACACCAGGTCATTGACCGCCGCCTCGTCCCGCACCGTGAAGAACGGCTGGTCCACCAGCAGCCCCAACTCCGCGTCGAGCGCCGCACCCACCGGCGCACAACCACCGGCCGCCTTCAGAAACGACCGGTACGCACCCGGCAGCCGATACCCCAGGTCCTCCTCGACCCCCTGCACCTGCGACTCCGTCACCGCCACCGACGACTTCGGCAACCCGAAGTGCGCCGGCCGCGTCTCCTGCAACGGCCGCGTCCCCCGCTTGCCCTGGTCCACCCTCGCCGTCGCGATCCCCCCGTGATGCCGCAGCAGCGCCTTCACCTCGACCGGAACCAACTCCAGCCGCCGTGAACCCCGGACGTGATGCCACGTCCAACCATGCGGCGTCGCCACCGACGCGACCGTGTCCCACAACTCGTGCCCCGACGCCGCCAACGCCGCGTTCGCCGACACATAGTCCGTCAGCCGCAACTCATCCACACCGAAACCCTCCGGCGGATCCGCGATCTCAGCGGCCGCACGGGCATACGGTGAGAAATCCGGATAACCGTACTCGTCGACCCGCACCCCCCTCGGATGCCGGGCCCCCCTCACCGGGTCCGGAAAGTGCACGACCTGCCCGGCGTATGCCGCGTTCGGCGGCGCGGCCTGCTGCCCGAGCCGACCTGTCGTCACGGTTGCCCCCTGCGGCTTTCTGTCTGGCCTGTACGGCGATACGGATCGCGGACCCCGACAGCCTATGCGGTACGACGACACCGGTCACCGGCCCACCACTCCCCCTGACACCAGCCCACCACCGCCCATGACCAGCCGTCACCCCACCGTCACCGAACGACCCGACCCGGGCGTGTCACAGCGCCCCAGCTTCCGCACCCGCCACGGCATTTGGCAGTCTGTGTCCCCACCGGGGGGATGCACGGAGGGGAAGACGATCATGAACACCGCACCGACAGACACGTCCGGCGACCCGCGCATCGGCTGGAGCACCACCGACGCGCCCCCCACCCCCGCCCTCCGCCACCGCCGCGACGGCATCCTCCCCACCGTCGCCGCCGCCCTCTCCGTCCGCGGCGCCACCCTCACCGGCACCGCCGCCCGCGGCGACCAACCCCCCGCCCTGCACCCCCTCGTCCAGGACTTCCTCGACACCCTCACCAGCAGCCAACGCGACCGCTACACCGGACGCTGCGCCGAAACCATCCTCATCTCCCGCCACATCGCCGCCGCCGACGCCGCCCGCAGCAAACGCGCCGCCCGCAAACCCATGACCAACGGCGAAGCCCGCAAAGCCCTCAAACACGCCAAACTCACCGCCCGCCACATCCGCGAGGACGGCGACCCCCTCCACGGCAACTTCGCCCCACCCTGCCGCGCCTGCACCGCACTCAGCGCCCACTTCGGCGTCCGCATCATCGACCCCACCACGCAGGACTGACACCCCACCGACGAACGAAGAACAGATGCACGCCGACCGCACCTCCACCACACGTTTCTCCGTCCCCGTCGACGCCGCACTACGCGCCGCAGGCTGGCAACCAGGCCGCTGGGACATAAAGCAAGCGGAAATCTGGGCCGACGCCCTCCGCAGCCACACCTCACCCGCAGGCCACCGGCACGCCGTCTTCCCCGCCGCCGTCGAAGCCTGGGCCGAATTCGGCGGCCTCCACCTCACCGCCCAAGGCCCCGGCCGCCAACTCGCCCCCGCCGCCCTCCACCTCGACCCCCTCCACGGCCTCCACATGGCCCGCACCCTCGGCGACCTCGGCCGCGCCCTCGACACCGAAGTCAGCCCCCTCGGCGCGGAAACCGACAGCCACACCCTCATCGCCATCGACGCCGAAGGCCGCGTCTACGCCCTCGACCACACCGGCGACTGGTACCTCGGCCCCGACATCGACCACGGCCTCACCACCCTGCTCACCGGAATCGCCCCCGTACGACTCACCGCAGGATGACTCAGGCCACCTCCGCCGGAATCACCGCCGACACCCGGAACCCGCCCGCGTCCGTCGGCCCCGACACGAACACCCCGCCCAGCGCACCGACCCGCTCCTTCATCCCCAGCAGACCATTGCCCCCACTCGGCAACCGCGCCGCCACCACCGCACCCGGCTCCGGCGGCGGCTCGTTCTCCACCTGCATCGCGATCTCCGCACTGCGATGCGCCAACCGCACATGCGTCTTCGCCCCCGCCGCATGCTTGTGGACGTTCGTCAACGCCTCCTGCACCACCCGGTACGCCGTCTGCTCCACCACCGGCGCATACGACCGCACGTCCCCCTCCACCGACAGATCCACCACCATGCCGGCCGCAGCGGACTGCCCGATCAACTCCTCCAACTCGGCGAGGCAAGGACCCTCGGAGGACTCCGGATCAGCCGCCCGGAACGCCGCAGCGGCAGCCGCCGCCCCTACGGTCGCAAGAGACACAGCAGCCCGAGCCGGCCGCGCCACGGCCCCCTCCCCGCTCCGCAGCACACCCAGCATCTGCCGCAACTCGGTCAGCGCCTGCCGCCCCATGTCCCCGACCAGAGCAGCGTTCTTCACCGCCTTCTCGGGATCCTTCCGCGCGACAGCCTGAAGCGCCGCCGCATGCACCACCATCAGACTCACCCGATGCGCGACAACGTCATGCATCTCCCGCGCGATCCGCGTCCGCTCCTCGTTCCGCGCCCACTCCGCACGCTCCTCCGCCCGCTCCGCGAGCAGCATCAGCTCCCGCTCCAGCGAATCCGCCCGCTCCCGCAAGCTCTCCATCAGCCGCCGCCGGGCACCGACATACAGACCGAGGAGCACGGGAGGGGCGGTCATACCAAGAGCCGTGGTGACGGACAGAAAAGGAATGAACCCACCAGCGATGGACAGATCCCCCCGCACCATCCCCTGATGCGCCCGCACATACGTGACGACGAACATCCCCACGAACGACATCCCCGCCAACGCACCGATGATCCGCCGAGGCAACTCCGAAGCCGCGAGGGTGTACAACCCGACGAGCCCCATCAGGAACCCCATCTGCGCCGGCGTGACGGCGATGCTCACCAGCACGACAGCAACGGGCCACCGCCGCCGCAACAACAACGTCAGCCCCGCGAACAGCCCGAACACCATCCCCACCGGAGCCGGCAACCCGGCATCCCGCGAGAACTGAAGCCCCTCCACCGCACACTCCACGGCGGACACCACCGCGAGCCCGATATCGAGCACGGCACTACGCCACCGCACCCACCACCACGGCCCCCCGGCCGCGGTGTGCACTTCCCCCGACGTGGTCATGGCTCCAGCCTACGGGCGCCCCACACGGCTTTTCCGGCGAGTTTCCACGACCGCGCCACACCACACCCCGTAACCGAACAGAAGCGAAACGCCCCGGAATCCCTCGAACTGCTGAATCGCACACCGTTCGACCCCGGAAGGCCGGATTCCGCCCAGAGGTTATGCCCACGGCACAGGCACAGAGCGAGGGCACGGGAGCTCCGGCTCCAGGGCTGGACATACGACCAGAGCGAGGCGGAGTCGGGGTGTTCCCGGAACTCGGTGTCGCTTTGGGTGCGGGACCTACCGAGACCGGGGCGCCGCGACCCGATGGGGCAAGCAAAGCCGGCAGCCCGGAAGCGCCGGGAGCACGAGCCGGCAATCCGGGACGACAGGCGGCAACAGACGAAGGCGGCCGCCGCCCAGGAGATCGGTGAGCCGTCCGACCGCGAGTTGTTCATCGCCAGAGCGCCGAGCTGTACCGTCGCATCGAAGGCTGGTGGTGCGGCATAGTAGGTGCCGCGGCCGCAAGGGACTAGCAAAATGTCCGTTTAGGCCATCCGTGCACTCCCCTGTGGTGTAATTGGCAACACGGGTCACTTTGGATGATTTGTTCCAGGTTCGAGTCCTGGCAGGGGAGCCAAGCGCACCCGGGCCCTGACATCCCCGTCAGGGCCCGCTCGCATGTCCCCCAAGAAACGTCCCGGTATTCTGCGGATGTCCACCCCACCCCTTGAAGCCGAAGGGCATCCCCGTGAGCGCCAACCGCCCGGCCGCCGTCGTTGTTCTTGCAGCGGGTGAGGGCACCCGTATGAAGTCGGCCACACCCAAGGTTCTGCACGAGCTCTGTGGTCGTTCCCTCGTCGGGCATGTGCTCGCCTCCGCGCGCGAGTTGAAGCCCGAGAATCTCGTCGTCGTCGTGGGCCATGCCCGGGAGCAGGTCACCGCGCACCTGACCGAGATCGACCCGGATGTGCGTACGGCCGTGCAGGCCGAGCAGAACGGCACGGGGCACGCCGTGCGGATGGCTCTGGAGGAGCTGGGCGGGTCCGTCGAGGGAACCGTGGTGGTCGTGTGCGGTGACACCCCGCTGCTGACCGGTGAGACGCTGCGGCGGCTCGCCGCGACCCACGGTGCGGACGGCAACGCCGTCACCGTACTGACGGCCGAGGTCCCGGATGCCACGGGCTACGGCCGGATCGTGCGGGACGACTCGGGTGCCGTCACCGCGATCGTCGAGCACAAGGACGCCAGCGACGCGCAGCGGGCGATTCGTGAGATCAACTCGGGTGTCTTCGCTTTCGACGGCCGGTTGCTGGCCGAGGCGCTGAAGCAGGTCCGAACGGACAACAGTCAGGGTGAGGAGTACCTGACGGATGTGCTGGGGATCCTGCGGGAGGCCGGGCACCGGGTGGGGGCGTCCGTCGCGGTCGATCATCGTGAGATCTCCGGCATCAACAACCGGGTGCAGTTGGCGGAGGCGCGCCGCATCCTCAATGACCGGTTGCTGACGGCTGCGATGCTGTCGGGGGTGACCGTCGTGGATCCGGCGACCACCTGGGTCGACGTCACCGTGACCTTCGGGCAGGACGCCGTGGTGCACCCGGGTACGCAGCTTCTGGGTTCGACGCACGTCGGTGAGGGTGCCGAGGTCGGTCCGAATTCGCGGTTGAAGGACACCGAGGTCGGTGCGGGGGCGCGGGTCGACAACACCGTGTCGGACAGCGCCGTGGTCGGGCCGCAGGCTTCCGTCGGTCCGTACGCCTACCTCCGCCCGGGCACGCGTCTTGGGCTGAAGTCCAAGGTCGGTACGTACGTGGAGACGAAGAACGCCTCGATCGGTGAGGGGACGAAGGTCCCGCACCTCTCCTACGTCGGTGATGCGACGATCGGTGAGTACACGAACATCGGTGCCGCGAGCGTCTTCGTGAACTATGACGGACAGGACAAACACCACACCACGGTGGGGTCCCATTGCCGTACCGGTTCGGACAACATGTTTGTGGCGCCTGTCACGGTCGGGGACGGCGCGTACACCGCGGCCGGTTCTGTGATCACGAAGGATGTGCCGCCCGGTTCGCTGGCTGTGGCCCGTGGCCAGCAGCGGAATATCGAGGGTTGGGTGGCTCGTAAGCGTCCGGGGAGTGCGGCCGCGAAGGCGGCGGAGGCGGCTTCCCGGGAGTCGGATGGCGAGGACTGACCGGAATCAGGTGCGTCTGTGACGGCGTACCGTGATAAGTGCACACCCGCACCCCACCAGCTGAGACGGTCGTCCGTTTCCAGCCGTTGTGGCTGTGGCGGCCTCTGGATGCCCAGCTGAGTTATGACCTCTGAGGAGACAGTGTCGTGACCGGGATCAAGACGACCGGCCTGAAGAAGTTGATGTTCTTCTCCGGCCGCGCCCACCCCGAGCTTGCCGAGGAGGTCGCCCAGCAGTTGGGTGTCGGGGTTGTCCCGACGAAGGCCTTCGACTTCGCGAACGGTGAGATCTATGTGCGTTATCAGGAGTCGGCGCGGGGTGCCGACTGCTTCCTGATCCAGAGCCATACGGCTCCGATCAACAAATGGATCATGGAGCAGTTGATCATGATCGACGCGCTGAAGCGTGCGTCGGCGCGTTCCATCACCGTGATTGTGCCGTTCTACGGTTACGCGCGGCAGGACAAGAAGCACCGGGGGCGTGAACCGATTTCGGCGCGTCTGATCGCTGATCTGATGAAGACGGCGGGTGCGGACCGGATTCTGACGGTGGACCTGCACACGGACCAGATCCAGGGTTTCTTCGACGGTCCGGTGGATCACCTGTTCGCGCTGCCGCTGCTGGCGGACTACGTGGGCGGGAAGGTGGACCGGGACAAGCTGACCGTGGTGTCGCCGGATGCCGGCCGGGTGCGGGTCGCGGACCGCTGGTGCGACCGGCTGGGTGCGCCGCTGGCGATCGTGCACAAGCGGCGGGACAAGGACGTCGCCAACCAGGTGACGGTGCACGAGGTCGTGGGTGAGGTCAAGGGCCGGGTGTGTGTCCTGGTCGATGACATGATCGACACGGGTGGCACGATCTGTGCGGCGGCGGACGCGTTGTTCGCGCACGGTGCGGAGGATGTCATCGTGACGGCGACGCATGGTGTGCTGTCGGGTCCTGCGGCGGATCGCCTGAAGAACTCGCGGGTGAGTGAGTTCGTCTTCACGGACACGCTGCCGACGCCGGGTGAGCTGGGCCGGGACCTGGACAAGATCACGGTGTTGTCGATCGCTCCGACGATCGCGAGTGCGGTGCGTGAGGTGTTCGAGGACGGTTCGGTGACGAGCCTGTTCGACGAGCAGTAGTACCTGCCGGCCCTGGGGCTGGTGGAGATCGTTTTGGGTGCGGCCTCCTTCTGCGAGTAAACTGCTGCAGTTGCTCGGCGAGGGAGGCCGCACTCGTTCTTCGATTGCGGCGGTCCGTTATCGACGCGCTCTTCGTAGCAGGCCGTTCGTGGCCGGGTGACCCCGACCGTTTGTCCTACGTACTACTACGAGGAGTGAGAGATGTCCGAGGTGAAGATCGCCGCCGAGACGCGCACCGAGTTCGGCAAGGGCGCCGCGCGTCGTATCCGCCGTGACAGCAAGGTTCCGGGCGTGCTGTACGGGCACGGTTCCGACCCGCTGCACCTGACGTTCCCGGGTCACGACCTGCTGCTGGCGCTGCGTACGCCGAACGTTCTGATCTCGCTGGACATCGACGGCAAGTCGACCGAGCTGGCGATCCCGAAGTCCGTGCAGCGTGACCCGATCAAGGGCTTCCTGGAGCACGTCGACCTGCAGCTGGTGAAGCGCGGCGAGAAGGTCACCGTCGAGGTCTACGTCCACACCGAGGGCGAGCTTGCGCCGGGCGGCAACCTCCTGGAGCACGTTCTCAACACGCTGCCCGTCGAGACCGAGGCCACGCACATCCCCGAGTCGGTCACCGTCTCCATCGAGGGTCTGGCGGCCGGTGCCTCCATCCTCGCCAAGGACATCCCGCTCCCGTCCGGCACCACGCTGGCCGTGGACGAGGACACGGTGGTCCTGCAGGTGCTGGCCGCGCAGGCCGAGGAGGCCGCTGAGGGCGAGGCCGAGGGCGAAGAGGCCGCTGCCGAGGCCTGATCCCTCACCGGCACTGTTTCGTCAGCCGCTGCTCCTTCGGGAGTGGCGGCTGGCGCGTATCGAGGAGACATGGACGTGACGACCGATCCAGGTGCGCCCTGGCTCATCGTGGGGCTCGGTAATCCCGGGCCCGAGTACGCCATGAACCGGCACAACGTGGGGTTCATGGTGGCGGATCTGCTGGCGGGGCGGATCGGGGGGAAGTTCAAGCGGGCCGGGAAGGCACAGGCGCAGGTCATGGAGGGCCGGATCGGGCCGCCGGGTCCGGGGAGCCGTCGGGTGGTCCTGGTGAAGCCGATGTCGTACATGAACCTGTCGGGTGGCCCGGTGAACGCTCTGCGGGATTTCTACAAGGTGCCGGTGGGGAATGTCGTCGCGGTGCATGACGAGCTGGACATCGATTACGGGATGCTGCGGTTGAAGCTCGGTGGTGGTGACAACGGTCACAACGGGCTGAAGTCGATCACGAAGACGTTGGGGTCGGACTATCACCGGGTGCGGTTCGGGATCGGGCGTCCGCCGGGGCGTATGCAGGTGGCGGACTTCGTGTTGAAGGATTTCTCCTCTGCGGAGCGCAAGGAGCTGGACTACTTCGTGGACCGGGCGGCGGATGCGGTGGAGTGTCTGGTGATCGATGGGCTGGAGCGGGCGCAGGGTACGTACAACTCGTGATGTGCCGCCCTGCGGGGTTGACCGGGTGTGTGGGGATGTCCCATGATCCCCGCCATGTCTGCCACCGCCGCCCGCTCTCGCCGGGCCTCGTCCGCTGCGTTCCGGTCGGTGCGGGTGGTGGTGATGGGGGCGGTCGCCCTGCTGATTCTGGTCGGTGGGGTGTGGGGGTCCTGGGGTACGGCGCAGTTGGTGATGCTGACCAAGGGTCGTGAGCGCGGCACGATCGAGGTGACGCGGTGTGGGGCGGAAGTGTGCAGTGGTCCGTTCAGGCCGTTGTCGGCGGGGGCGGCGGCGCGTGACCGTGTGACGATCGAGCAGACGGTGGCGGTGCGGCGGGGGCGGACGTACGCCGTGGTGGTGAGGCCGGGCACGGACGAGGTGGTCCGTTCGGGTCCCGCGGGGGTTCTGTATGCGTGGCTTCCGCTGGCCGGGGCGTTGTTGATGGCGTCGGTGGTGGTGGCGGGCGGGCTGCGGCTGAGGCGGGCGGGGTGGGTGCTGGCGGGGTCGGGGGTGGCGCTGATGACGGCTGCCTTCGTGGCGCTGTGACTCCTGGCGTTTGCCTGGCGTTTGTGAATGTAGTGTCTGTTGCGTCTTCGTGATTGACCTGCGGTGTTCGCGGGCCGGATGCTGAGCCGCCCCCTCCACATCTTCCGTTCCGTTCCTCGAAGATGGACTGCCCATGCGTACCCTCATGCGCGCCGGCGCTTACGTCGCCGTCGCCTCAGCAGCGTTGCTGACCGCTCCCTCCGCCCATGCCTCGGCTCGGGGCGACAACGGCGACGTGAAGATCCACAAGTCCGCCACGGACGAGTACGACCAGCGCAACGAGCCGCACGTGTGCTCGTTCTACCTGGACGCCTTCAATTTCGATGGCCGGCAGCAGGTGGACTGGCACATCGAGGCGTGGGCCCCGACCGCCGCCACGAAGGGTGAGACCGTGAAGAGCGGTGCGGTCACCCTGAACGCCGACGGCCACGGCCGGACGGCCGACATGACGCTGCCCGACGGGCACTACAAGCTGTTCTGGAATTTCGACGGCGAGAAGGGTGCCGCCAAGCACAAGGTGTTCTGGACGGAGTGCGAGAGCTCCGGCGGGGGCGGTACGACGCCGTCCGGCTCCCCCTCGGTCTCCGTGTCGGCCTCCGCGTCCGCCTCCGCGTCGGGCACGGTCGGCGCGAGCGCCTCGCCGAGTTCGTCGTCGGGTGCGGGGGCGTCGGTGTCGGCCTCCGCGTCCCCTTCGGCGCAGGGTGGCAGCGGTGACCTGGCCGAGACGGGCAGTGGTGCTCCGGTGGAGCTGTTGTCCGGTGCGGCGGCGGCGCTGGTGGCCGCCGGTGGTGGTCTGGTGCTCTGGCGCCGCAGGGCCGCCCGGGGCTGACGTCCGCGGGATGTGACGGTGCCCCCGAGTCCTGTACGGACTCGGGGGCACCGTCGTGTCCGGGGCGGTGTCAGCCGGTGTTGCGCAGGCCGGCTGCGACGCCGTTGACGGTGAGGAGCAGGGCGCGGGAGAGCAGCGGGTCGGGTTCCTCGCCTGTGGCGGCCGCGTCGCGCTGGCGCTTGAGGAGGGCGACCTGGAGGTAGGAGATGGGGTCGAGGTAGGCGTCGCGGATGGCGAAGGTCTGCTTGAGGACGGGATGCGCGTCGAGCAGTTCCTGTTCGCCGGTGACGTGGAGTACCTCGCGCACGGTGAGCTCGTGTTCGGCCCGGATGGTGTCGAAGATGTGCTTGAGGTTGTCGGGGACGAGCGTGTCGACGTAGTGCTGGGCGATCCGCAGGTCGGTCTTGGCGAGGGTCATCTCGACGTTGGAGATGAAGTTGCGGAAGAAGTGCCACTGTTCGTGCATCTCGGTGAGCACGCTGTCGAGGCCGGCTTCGCGCAGGGCCTTGAGGCCGGAGCCGACGCCGAACCAGCCGGGGACGATCTGCCGGGACTGGGTCCAGCCGAACACCCAGGGGATGGCGCGCAGGCCGTCGAGCGAGACGCCCGAGCCGGGGCGGCGGGAGGGCCGCGAGCCCAGGTGCAGGTCGGCGAGCTGGTCGACCGGCGTGGAGGCGAGGAAGTACGTCGGCAGGTCGGGGTCCTCGACGAGCTTGCGGTAGGCGGCGTGGGCGGCGTCGGAGACGACGTCCATGGCGGCGTCCCAGCGGGCGAGGGCCTCGTCGGACTGGCGGGGGGCGGTGTGCAGGGCGGAGGCCTGCAGGGTGGCCGCGACCGTCAGTTCGAGGTTCTCGCGGGCGAGGGACGGGATGAGGTACTTGTCGGAGATGACCTCGCCCTGTTCGGTGACCTTGATCTCGCCTTCGAGGGTGCCCCAGGGCTGGGCGAGGATGGCGTCGTGGGTGGGGCCGCCGCCGCGGCCGACGGTGCCGCCGCGGCCGTGGAAGAGGCGCAGGCGGACGCCGTAGCGGTGGGCGACGTCGCGCAGGCGGCGCTGGGCGCGGTGGATCTCCCACTGGGAGGTGGTGATGCCGCCGAACTTGGAGGAGTCGCTGTAGCCGAGCATGACCTCCTGGACGTCTCCGCGCAGCGCGACCAGGCGCCGGTAGGAGGGGTCGGAGAGCATGTCCTCGAGGATGGTGTCGGCGGCCTTGAGCTCGTCGGTGGTCTCCAGGAGGGGGACGATGCCGATCTTGGCCCAGCCGGCGTGGAGGTCGAGGAGGCCGGCCTCGCGGGCGAGGACGGCGGCGGCGAAGACGTCGTCGGCGCCCTGGCACATGGAGATGATGTAGGACTCGATGACTTCGGGGCCGAAGACCTTCAGAGCGCGCTTGATGGTCTCGAAGGTGCCGAGGGTCTTGGCGCCTGCCGCGTCGAGCGGTGCCGGGGTGGGGGCGAGGGGGCGGCGGGAGCGGAGTTCCTTGGCGAGCAGCTTGTGGCGGTACTCGCGGGGCATGTCGTCGTAGCGCCAGGACTCCTCGCCGAGCCGGTCGAAGAGCTGGCCGAGGGCGTGGTGGTGGGCGTCGGCGTGTTCGCGGACGTCCATCGTGGCGAGCTGGAGGCCGAAGGCGGCCAGGGTGCGGATGGTGCGGGCGAGGCGGCCGTCGGCGAAGAGGCCGCCGCGGTGGGCGCGCAGGGAGGTCTGGATGACTCTGAGGTCGTGCAGGAGTTCGCCGGTGCCGAGGTAGTCGCGGCCGGGCTCGTGCTGGGTGCCCTTGGCGAGGCGCTGCTTGGTGTTGACGAGCTTCTGGCGGATGCAGGTGGCCTTGAGCCGGTAGGGCTCCTCGGCGTTGAGGCGCTTGTAGCGGGGGCTGATCTCCGGCAGGAGGTCCAGGTCGGTCTTGAGGGACTCGAGGAGTTCCTCGGTGGCGCCGGTGTAGCGGATGGAGTTGGACAGGAAGCCGCGCAGCTCGTCGATCATCTCCAGGGCGTCGTTGATGCCGTGCTCGTGCTGGAGGATGAGGACGTCCCAGGTGACCTGGGGGGTGACGTTGGGGTTGCCGTCGCGGTCGCCGCCGATCCAGGTGCCGAAGGTGACGGGGCGGGTCTCGTCGGGGAGCTTGACGCCGACGCGCTCGAGTTCCGCGGTGAGGTCCTCCAGGACGTCGCCGACGGCGCCGGCGTGGAGTTCGTCGAGGTAGTAGATGGCGTTGCGGGCCTCGTCGGCGGGTTCGGGGCGCACGACGCGCAGCTCGTCGGTCTGCCAGACGAGGTCGATGTTCTCGGCGAGCCGGGTGTCGAGGCGTCGGCGGTCGGACTCGATGACGGGGGTTTCCAGGAGTGCGGCGATGCGCCGGAGCTTGTTGAGGACCGACCGGCGCGCGGCCTCGGTGGGGTGCGCCGTGAAGACGGGGCGCACGTTGAGGTTGCGGACGGTGTCGCGCAGGTGGTCGGGGTCGGCGTCCTTGAGGCGGTCGGCGGTGCGGGAGAGCAGGCCGCCCTCGGCGGCGCGCTTGGCGCGCAGTTCGCGGCCGCGGTGCACCTGCTCGGTGACGTTGGCCAGATGGAAGTAGGTGGAGAAGGCGCGCACCAGCTTGGCGGCGGTCTCCAGTTCGGTTCCGCGCAGCAGTTCCGCGGCGGCGTCACCGTCCTCGCGGGTCAGCCGGCGGACCCTTTCGACCAGCTCCAGGAGCTCGGGGCCTTCCTGGCGGACGAGGGTCTCGCCGAGCAGGTCGCCCAGTCGGCGGATGTCGGCGCGCAGTTCACTGCTGGTCGTCGTCGTCTGGTCGTCGGCACTGCTCACAGGTGCGGCTCCTTGCAGTGTTGAAGCTCGTCTGGGAGGGGACCCGGATGGGTGCCGTGCGCGGCGGGTGCCGCATACGGTCCGGGCATCCGGGAAGAAATCAGAGCGGACCGCGCTGTCCGACCGACTCCAAGGATAGGTGGCGATGCGGACGCGTCGGCTTTCGGGCTCTTGCCGCCGGGCGACGCACTGCCATACTTACGACGCCGTAGGTTACGGAACCGTAGGGTTTCCCGTCAGGTGGCGGGAGCACGCTGGGTGCCGTAATCCGGGCATTTGCCTCGACCCTCGACCCCACAGGGGACGCCCCATGACCACGAGCTCCGATGTGATCGAAGACGCCCCGAAGGCGAACGACGACTCTTCGCTGCCCTCCGCGACGCTGGGCGGCGAGCAGAAGCGCTCGATCGAGCAGATCACGCTGCTGCTGTTCATCACCGTCCCGTTCCTGGCGCTTGTCGCGGCGGTGCCGCTAGCGTGGGGATGGGGCGTGAGCTGGCTCGACATGGGCCTGCTGGTCTTCTTCTACTACCTGGGCTGCCACGGCATCACGATCGGTTTCCACCGTCACTTCACGCACGGTTCGTTCAAGGCGAAGCGGCCCCTGAAGATCGCGCTGGCGATCGCGGGGTCGATGGCCGTGGAAGGGCCGCTGGTGCGCTGGGTGGCCGATCACCGCAAGCACCACAAGTTCTCCGACGCGGAGGGCGACCCGCACTCCCCGTGGCGGTACGGGGAGACGGTTCCGGCGTTGATGAAGGGCCTGTGGTGGGCCCATCTCGGCTGGATGTTCGATGAGGAGCAGACGCCGCAGGACAAGTACGCCCCGGACCTGATCAAGGACCCGACGATGCGGGCGATCTCCCGCCAGTTCGCGCTGTGGACGACCGTGTCGCTGCTGCTGCCCGCACTGATCGGCGGGCTGGCCACGATGTCCTGGTGGGGCGCGTTCACCGCGTTCTTCTGGGGGTCGCTCGTACGGGTGGCTCTGCTGCACCACGTGACGTGGTCGATCAATTCGATCTGTCACGCGGTGGGCAAGCGGCCGTTCAAGTCGCGCGACCGTTCGGGCAACGTGTGGTGGCTGGCGATCCTGTCGTGCGGCGAGTCGTGGCACAACCTGCACCACGCGGACCCGACGTCGGCACGGCACGGTGTGGAGCGGGGCCAGCTGGACTCCTCGGCGCGGATCATCCGCTGGTTCGAGCAGCTGGGGTGGGCGTACGACGTGCGCTGGCCGTCACGCTCGCGTATCGATTCGCGTCGTACGGTGACGGGAGTGGCTCCCGACTCGGGAAGGTGACCGCCGGCACGGCATGATGGCGGGGTGGCGACCGACTCCAGCACCCCCAGCAGCGACAAGCCGCGGCGCGCACGCCGTACTCGGATGACCGGTGCTGAGCGCCGCCAGCAGCTGCTGGAGATCGGTCGCACGCTGTTCGCCGCGAAAGGCTTCGAGGGCACGTCGGTGGAGGAGATCGCGGCCAAGGCCGGGGTGTCCAAACCGGTGGTGTACGAGCACTTCGGCGGCAAGGAGGGGCTGTACGCGGTGGTGGTGGACCGCGAGATGCGGCGCCTGCTGGACATGGTGACCAGCTCCCTGACGGCCGGGCACCCGCGTGAGCTGTGCGAGCAGGCCGCGTTCGCGCTGCTGGACTACATCGAGGAGTACACGGACGGTTTCCGGATCCTGGTCCGGGACTCCCCCATCCCGCAGTCGACGGGCTCCTTCGCGTCGCTGATCTCCGACATCGCGACGCAGGTGGAGGACATTCTGGGCCGCGAGTTCAAGAGCCGCGGCTTCGACCCGAAGCTGGCCCCGCTGTACGCGCAGGCGCTGGTGGGGATGGTCGCGCTGACGGGCCAGTGGTGGCTGGACGTGCGCCGCCCGAAGAAGGCCGAGGTGGCGGCGCATCTGGTGAACCTGGCGTGGCACGGGCTGGACGGGCTGGAGCCGAAGCCGCGGCTGATAGGTCACCGCAAGAGCTGAGGCCGGGAGCCGATCACCCGTTGTGATGACCTTCGTGATGACCTTTGCCGGTTCCGGCGGCTGGCGTGGGTGCCCAGGCCGTTGAATCCCGTTCATGGACCCGGTCGTCGGCAACGGCTACACCCTCACCGGCATCCACCACGACGAGCTGGAACTCGCCGAGCCGTTTCGAGATCGACATCACCTCTGCCGCACTCGACGAGCCGTGACCAGCGGCTCCAGGAACTCCAGCCGGTTCCCCGCCGGATCCTCCGAGTAGAAGCGCCGGTGCCCCGGCAGGTCGGCGTCCCAGGTGACCGGCGCCCCGCGTTCGGCGAGCCGCGCCGCGTACGCCTCGATCCCCGTGACCCGCAGCCCGGGATGGGCCTTCTTCGCGGGGCGGAAGTCATCCTCGATCCCCAGGTGCAGCTGCACGGCCCCCGCCTGGAACCAGCAGCCTCCGCGCGCGGCGAGCACCGGCGGCTTGGGGATCTCCGTCATGCCCAGGACGTCCACGTAGTACGTGCGCAGCCGGTCCTCGGAGCCGGGCGGGGCGGCGAGCTGGACGTGGTCCACGGCGGTCAGCACCGGTCAGGCTCCCTTCGTCGCGACGGCGAAGATGCGGCGGAACGGGAACACCGTGCCGTGCTCGGTCGCCGGGTACGCCTCGCGCAGCGCCGCACGGTAGTCGGCGACGAACTCCTCGGCCTCCTCCCCCAGCTCGGTGAGGATCGGCCGCAGTCCGGTGCCCTTGACCCAGTCGAGGACCGGGTCCTCGCCCTGCAGCAGATGCAGATACGTCGTCTCCCAGACGTCCGCCGCGCAGCCGAGCGCGGTGAGGTGGTGCAGATACGCCTCCGGGGTGAGGACCGCGTCGTCGTGGCGCAGGGTTTCGGCGAGGCGGTCCTTCCAGCGGGCGGAGTGGGCGAGTTCGCGCATCAGCCGGTGGCTGGGGGAGGCGAAGTTGCCAGGGACCTGGAAGGCGAATGTGCCGCCCGGCTTCAGGGCTGTCACCCACTCGGCGAAACGCCCGGCGTGTCCGGGTACCCACTGCAGGGTGGCGTTGCTGATGATCAGGTCGTACGGCTCCTTCGGCGCCCAGGTGCGGGCGTCGGCGTGCGCGAAGTCCAGGCGGCCGCCGCCGACCGTGGGGCCCGCGTAGGCGTCGGTCTTCGCGAGCATCTCCGGGGAGTTGTCGTAGCCGGTGATGTGCGCGGTGGGCCAGCGCTCGGCGAGCAGGACGGTGACGTTGCCCGGTCCGCAGCCCAGGTCGGCGACGCGGGGCGGGTCGCCGGGAAGTTCGGGCACGCGGGAGAGCAGGTCGGTGAAGGGACGGGCGCGGTGGTCCGCGTGGCGGAGGTACTGGGCGGGGTCCCAGGTGGGGCCGGTGGCGGGCATGGCGGGGCCTCCTCGGGGCGGGCTGGGGGGCGAGTGGGCGCCGCGGCGCGGACGGCGCCGCCATACGGAGGCGTCGCCCCCGTTTGACGCCGCCTCCGTACGGCTCACCATCCTCGTACCGCAACTATCTCGACGTCAAGAGACTCAATATCAAGATGTCTCGCATCAAGAGACTTCACATCGACACAACCACTACACTGATCGCATGGAGGACGAGGTCGATCGGCTGGTCGCGGCGTGGCGCAGGGAACGCCCGGACCTCGACGTGGAACCGCTCGAGGTGCTCAGCCGGGTCAGCAGACTGGCCCGGCATCTGGACCGCGCACGCCGGCTGGCGTTCTCGGAACACGGCCTGGAGCCCTGGGAGTTCGACGTCCTCACCGCGCTCCGCCGGGCCGGCAGCCCCTATCAGCTCTCCCCCGGCCAGTTGCTCACCCAGACACTGGTCACCTCCGGCACGATGACCAACCGCATCGACCGCCTCGCGAAAAAGGGCCTGGTCGAGCGGCTCCCGGACCCGAGCGACCGCCGGGGTGTGCTGGTGCGGCTCACGGACGAGGGCCGGGACCGGGCCGACCAGGCTCTCGCCGGACTCCTCGACCAGGAGCGCGCGATCCTCTCCGAGCTGAGCTCGGCCCAGCGCGGTGAGCTGGCCGCGCTGCTACGCCAGCTGACCGCCCCGTTCGACAACATCCCCGGCTAGGTCGACCGGGCCGACCCCGGCGCGGCGGGCGAGGGCGACGGCGGCGAGCGTGGAGTGGACGCCCAGCTTCCCCAGCACGTTCTGCATGTGCGTGCGAACGGTGTGCGGGGACAGGAACAGCCGCTCGGCGACGGCCTTGCGGCCGAGTCCGGCGACCATGCACCGCAGCACCTCCCGCTCCCGGGGCGTGAGGGACTCCACCAGACGCTCGCTCTCGGTGCGGTGCTTGCGGGCCGCGGTCAGCTCGCGCAGCACCCCGGTGAGCAGGGCGGGCGGCAGGTGCGTCTCGTCCCGCAGGACGCCCCTGATGACGGTGAGCAGCCGCTGCAGCGAGCAGTCCTTGGCGACCCAGCCGGAGGCGCCGGCCTGCAGGGCGAGGGCGGCGCGGCGCGGGTCGTCCTTCTCGGCGAGGACGACGGTCCGCACGTTCGGCTGGCCGGAGCGGACGCCGGCGACGAGGGAGATGCCGTCGACGAGGCCGTCCTCGTCGCCGTCCTGGACGGGGACCGCCGGGCGCGAGCCCAGGACGTTGCCCCCGAGGTCCGCGTCGACGAGCATCACGTCGAATCTGCGGCCCTCCGCGGCCGCCCGCTCCAGGCAGCGCAGCGCGGCCGGGCCGCTGCCGGCCGCGGACACGTCGACGTCCGGTTCGGCCGCCAGGGCGGCGGCGAGGGACTCGGCGAAGATGCGGTGATCGTCGACGACCAGAACTCGGATGCGAACCACTGATACCCCCACTGTTCGGGGGACGGCCCGGCGCGGATACGGCGCCCGGAGCGCTCCCCGGATTTTCACCTGGGACGGGTAACGCAGCGGCACGGCCGCCGCCGTGCTGGAACTGCTACCCCCGCCCCGGGCGCCGTACCCGACTGTCTCGCCCCCTGATCAGCACCGGCCCCCACCGGCGCTGTTTCACAGGGTAGGGCCGCCGGCCTGGAGCGGAAGGCGATTTGCAGAACTGGTCGGCCGACGCGTTTATGGTGAGGCCCATGTTTCGTATCGAGACAGAAGTCGACAAGGAGCGGCGGGATCTGCTCCGGGCTCGGCTGCGCGAGACGAACTCGGCGGCGTCCCCGGTGCTGCGCGCCCTGCGCGGAACACCGGCGGAGCGCGATGTTCCGCTCCATGTGTGGGCGTTGGACGCGGCGGGGGAAGTGGCGGGCGGGCTGGTCGGGCACACCTGGACGACGTGGCTGCACGTCGCGTACCTGTGGGTGGACGACCGGCACCGCGGCGCGGGCGTCGGCACCCGGCTGCTCGCGCAGGCGGAGCGGACGGCCCACGAGGACCGCGGTTGCACGGCGTGCCGCCTGGAGACGTGGGACTTCCAGGCCCCGGAGTTCTACCGGAAGCAGGGCTACGAGGTGGTGTGTGTGATCCCCGACTATCCGCCGGGGATCACGGAGTACACGTTGACGAAACGGCTGGGCCGAGGCAGGGCGTGATCAGCCCAGGCGGCGCGCCCCGGCCGACGGCACCGCCGGGAACACCCGAGGTGCCGTGTAGCCGGCGGAGGTGAACGCCTCCTCGATCGCCTTGGTGATCGTGTCCGTGTCCGACGCCTCCACCAGGACGATCGCCGAGCCGCCGAAGCCGCCGCCCGTCATCCGTGCCCCCAGCGCGCCCGCGGCGTTCGCCGTGTCCACCACCAGGTCCAGCTCCGGGCAGGAGATCCGCAGGTCGTCGCGGAGTGAGACATGACCCTCGGTCAGCACCGGGCCGATCGCCCGGACCTCGCCCGCGTCCAGCAGCCGGACCACCTGGTCGACCCGGTGGTCGTCCGAGACGACATGGCGCACATAGCGGCGCACCCGCTCGTCGGACAGATGCGCGAGCGCGGCGTCAAGCTCCTCGTATGCCACGTCCCGCAGATGCGAGACGCCCAGCTGCCGTGCGCCCTCCTCGCAGCCCTCGCGCCGCTCGGCGTACGCCCCGTCGCCCAGCGCGTGCTTCACGCGGGTGTCGACGACCAGCAGCGTCAGACCCTTCGAGGCCAGGTCGAAGGGGATCTGCCGGATGGACAGGTCACGGCAGTCCAGGTGCAGCGCGTAGCCGTCCGTGGCACACGCCGACGCCATCTGGTCCATGATCCCGCAGGGCACGCCCACGAAGTCGTTCTCGGCGCGCTGCGCGATCCTGGCCAGCTCGGGGCCCGTGAGACCCAGCTCGTACAGGTCGTCCAGCGCGAGGGCGACGACCACCTCCAGCGCCGCCGAGGAGGACAGGCCGGCGCCGGTCGGCACCGTCGAGGACAGGTGCACGTCCGCGCCGGTGATCGGGTGGCCGGCCTCGCGCAGCACCCAGACGACACCCGCCGGGTAGGCGGCCCAGCTGGTGTTGGTCAGCGGCTGCAGTTCGTCGACGTGCAGTTCGACGACCGGGCCCTCGATGTCGGCCGAGTGCAGCCGCAGGACACCGTCGGTGCGCCGCGACACCCCCGCGACCGCCGTGTGCGGCAGCGCGAGCGGCATCACGAAGCCCTCGTTGAAGTCCGTGTACTCGCCGATCAGGTTGACCCGGCCCGGTGCCGCCCAGACGCCCTCGGGAGCCGTCCCGTAGATCTCCCCGAAGCCCTCGCGTACGCCCACCTACTGCTCCCTTGCGATGTTCTGTGCGAACTGCCACGCGTCCGCGACGATCCCCGCGAGGTCCGCGCGGGACGGGTTCCAGCCGAGCTTCTCGCGGGCCGTGGCCGCGGAGGCGACCAGGACAGCCGGGTCGCCGCCCCGGCGCGGGGCCACGACCTCGGGGATCGGGTGCCCGGTGACCTGGCGCACCGTTTCGATGACCTCGCGCACCGAGAAGCCGTTGCCGTTGCCGAGGTTGCAGATCAGGTGTGCGCCGGGGGTGGCGGCGTCCAGGGCGAGCAGGTGGGCCTCGGCGAGGTCGGCGACATGGATGTAGTCGCGGATGCAGGTGCCGTCCGGCGTCGGGTAGTCGTCGCCGAAGATCGAGATGGCCTCGCGCCTGCCCTGCGCGACCTGGAGGACGAGCGGGATGAGGTGGGACTCGGGGTTGTGGCGCTCGCCGTAGGCGCCGTAGGCGCCGGCGACGTTGAAGTAGCGCAGGGAGACGGCGCCCAGGCCGTGCGCGGCCGCCTCACCGGTGATCATGTGGTCGACGGCGAGCTTGGAGGCGCCGTAGGGGGAGGTCGGCGCGGTCGGGTCGGTCTCGGTGATCGGGGTGTTCACCGGCTCGCCGTAGGTGGCCGCCGTGGAGGAGAAGACGAGCCTGCGCACACCGGCCTCGCGCATGGCGCCGAGCAGGGCCATGGTGCCGCCGACGTTGTTGTCCCAGTACTTCTCCGGCTTCACGACCGACTCGCCGACCTGCGAGAACGCGGCGAAGTGCAGGACCGCGTCGAAGGAGGCGTCGAGCCACTTGGCGGCGTCGCGGATGTCTCCCTCGACGAAGGAGGCACCGGCCGGCACGCCCTCGCGGAAACCGGTGGAGAGGTTGTCGAGGACGACGACCTCGTGGCCGGCCTCCAGCAGGTGCTGCGCGACCACGCTGCCCACATAGCCGGCGCCGCCGGTGACCAGGTACTTCCCGCTCATGAACTCGCTACCTCTCGCAGTCTCCGGGCCGCGGCCTCCGGCGGCACGTCGTTGATGAACACGTTCATGCCGGACTCGGAACCCGCGAGGAACTTCAGCTTGCCGGAAGTGCGGCGAATGGTGAAAAGCTCGAGGTGGAGCGCGAAGTCGTCCCTGGTCACGCCGTCGAACTCGTCCAATGTGCCGAACGGCGCCTGGTGCCAGGCGGCGATGTACGGCGTCGGAGGCTCACCCTCGCCGAAGATCCGGTCGAAGCGCTTCAAGAGTTCCAGGTAGACCTTGGGAAACTCTGTGCGTGCGGCCTCGTCGAGCCCGAGCAGGTCGGGGACGCGGCGGCGGGGGTAGAGGTGGACCTCGTAGGGCCAGTGCGCGGCGTACGGCACGAACGCCACCCAGTGCTCGCCCTGCAGGACGATCCGCTCGTCGGCGAGTTCGCGCTCCAGGACGGCGTCGAACAGGTTCTCCCCGCCGGTCGCCTCCTTGTGGGCGGCCAGCGAACGGAGCATCAGGGCGGTGCGGGGTGTGGTGAAGGGGTACGCGTAGATCTGCCCGTGCGGGTGGCCGAGGGTCACGCCGATCTCCGCGCCGCGGTTCTCGAAGCAGAAGACCTGCTCGACGGCCGGCAGGTGGGACAGCTCGGCGGTGCGGTCGGTCCAGGCGTCCAGGACCAGGCCCGCCTGCTCCTCGGTCAGGTCGGCGAAGGAGGCGTTGTGGTCGGAGGTGAAGCAGACGACCTCGCAGCGGCCGGAGTCGCCGGCGAGCGAGGGGAAACGGTTCTCGAAGACGACGACGTCGTAGGACGAGTCGGGGATCTCGCTCAGCCTGCCGTCCCTGGAGGGGCACAGCGGGCACTCGTCGGCGGGCGGGTGGTAGGTGCGGCCCTGACGGTGCGAGGCGATGGCCACCGAGTCGCCGAGCAGCACGTCCGGGCGGATTTCGGAGGTCGTGACGGTCCGCTCGAGCGGCCGACGGTCGACCGCGTCCCGCACGACGTCGTCGCGCAGGTCGTAGTAGATGAGCTCACGACCGTCGGCCAGCCGGGTCGAGGTCTTCTTCACGTTCGACTCTCCATTCGAGCCACTCACCCTTCAAACATAACCCAACACACCAAAACACAAGTCACCACCTGCGTCAACGTCACAATCCAACAAAGACCATCATCAGAAGTGTTCAAATATCGAACGCGGGGGCGTACGGTTCCGCACTGATTGGTTTACGCAACGAAGCGAGTATTCATGCAAACCCCCACATATCTGGCAGCCGAGCTACGACTCCCCACGAACGGGCTCGACTACGCGATCCTCGGGATCTACTTCGCGGTCGTCCTCGGCATCGGCTTCGCGGCCCGCCGCTCGGTGAAGACCAGCCTCGACTTCTTCCTGTCCGGGCGCTCCCTGCCCGCCTGGATCACCGGTCTCGCGTTCATCTCCGCCAACCTGGCCGCCACCGAGATCCTCGGCATGGCCGCCAACAGCGCCCAGTACGGCGCCTACACCGTGCACTGGTACTGGATCGGCGCCATCCCGGCCATGGTCTTCCTGGGCCTCGTGATGATGCCGTTCTACTACGGCTCCAAGGTCCGCTCCGTGCCCGAGTTCCTGCTGCTGCGCTTCGACAAGGGAGCGCACCTGCTGAGCTCGATCCTGTTCGCCTTCGCCGCGATCCTCATCGCGGGCGTGAACCTCTACGCCCTCGCGATCGTCGTGGAGGCGCTGCTGGGCTGGCCGCAGTGGGTGGCGATCGTGGTCGCCGGCTTCTTCGTGCTCGCGTACATCACCCTCGGCGGGCTGTCGTCGGCGATCTACAACGAGGTGCTGCAGTTCTTCGTGATCCTCGCGGCGCTCATCCCGATCACCGTGCTCGGCCTGAAGAAGGTCGGCGGCTGGGGCGGGCTGACCGACAAGCTCACCAAGACCCACGGCCACGACTTCGTCACCGCCTGGGGCGGCACCGGGATCGGGCACGCCAACCCGCTGGGCGCCAACTGGCTGACCATCGTCCTCGGCCTCGGCTTCGTGCTGTCCTTCGGCTACTGGACCACCAACTTCGCCGAGGTGCAGCGCGCCCTGTCCGCGAAGAACCTCTCCGCCGCCCAGCGCACCCCGCTGATCGCCGCGTTCCCGAAGATCTTCATCGTGTTCCTGGTGATGATCCCGGGCCTGGTGGCCGCCGTCCTGGTCCCGAAGATCGGCACGCCCGGCTCCTCCCTGCAGTACAACGACGCGATCCCGTACCTGATGCAGGAGCTGCTGCCCAACGGTGTCCTCGGCATCGCGGTCACCGGTCTGCTGGCGGCCTTCATGGCGGGCATGGCGGCCAACGTGTCGTCCTTCAACACGGTGTTCACCAACGACATCTGGGCGCGGTACATCGTCAAGGACCGCGAGGACGCGTACTACGTCCGCTTCGGCCGCCTCATCACGGCGATCGGCGTGCTGGCGTCGATCGGCACGGCGTTCCTCGCGTCGTCGTTCTCGAACATCATGAGCTACCTGCAGACGCTGTTCTCCTTCTTCAACGTGCCGATGTTCGTGGTGTTCATCGTCGGCATGTTCTGGAAGCGCGCGTCGAAGAAGTCCGGCTTCTGGGGCCTGCTCGCCGGCACGGTGACCGCGATGGTCAACTACTTCGTCATCTACAAGCACGGCATCATCGGCATCCCCACCGACCAGGGTGCCAACTTCGTCTCCGCGATCGCCGGTTTCGTGGCCGGCGCGGTCGTGATGGTCGTGGTCTCGCTGTTCACCAAGCCCAAGCCGGCTGAGCAGCTGCAGGGCCTCGTCTACGGCACCCGCTCGCCCGGCATGGCCGAGCCGCCCTCCGCGGGCGACGACGCCTGGTACCGCAGGCCCGCCCTGCTCGGCTGGGGCGCGGTCGTCCTCGCCGCCGCCTGCTACATCCCGTTCTCGCTCTGACCGCGGAGGATTGACCGACCATGTCCGAGTACTCCGAACACGACGCCCAGCGCCAAGTCACCGAGCTGGAAGGCAAGTCCGCCACCGCGGCACGCATCTTCGATCTGCGCCGCATCATCGGCGGCCTGTTCGTGCTCTACGGCGTCATTGTGATGATCGCCGGGTTCACGGCGTCCGACGCGGCGATCCGCAAGGCGGAGGGCGTCAACATCAACCTGTGGACGGGCCTCGGGATGCTGATCCTGGGCCTGCTGTTCCTGCTCTGGCTGAAGCTGAGGCCGATGGCTCCGCCGGCCGCTGACGGGGGGGCGGGGGAGAAGCCGGAGTAACGCCCGGCCGGGCGGGGTGGGCTGCGCGACCCGGCGGCTACCGGGTGCCTCCCCGAAGCTCTTCGAGCCGGGGGGGGGAGTCCCAGCGCCCACCCGTGCCGCCGCCCTGGGGGTGCCCCAGGTCGTTGAGGCTCCGGGGGAGGCATGACTGCCTGCAGCTACGCCGGGCGCTCGCCCACTCCCGGCTGCTCGCTCCCGGGTTTGACGGGCCCCGCCCGGTCCAAGAGGCCCGTCCGTGCCGCCAGGGCGGCAGCCTCCAGGCGGGAGCCCACGCCCAGTTTCATCAGGACGCGTTGGACGTGGGTGCGGGCCGTGGACGGGGCGATGCCCATGCCCGCCGCGATCAGGCGGGTGTCCTCGCCGTCGGCCACCCGGACCAGGACCTCGACCTCCCTCGGGGTCAGCATCTGCAACAGGCGCTGGCCCTCGTCGTCCGGCTGCGCCGCCGGATTGAGCAGTTCGTCGAACGCGCCCTGCAACAGCTGCGGCGCCACGGCAGCCTCACCCGCCCGCGCCTTCATGATGGCCCGCTCGACGCCCTCGATGCGCTCGTCGTGCCGTACGTAGCCCGAGGCGCCGGCGGCGAACGCGGCCGCTATCCCGCGCGGGCTCGGCACCGGGCCGAGCACCAGCACCGCCACCTGCGGGCGCTCCCGCTTGATGCGCACCACCGGGTCGAAGGCACCCGGCTCCGCGGGTGCCGCCGTGCCCAGCAGGCACACTTCGGGCGCCCTGCTGATCACCAGGTCCGCCGCCCCCGCGGCGGGCGCCGCCGCGGCGAGCACCCGGTGCCCCCTCAGCTTCAGAGCCGAGGCCAGCGCCTCGGCGAGCAATCGGTGGTCGTCGACCACCATGAGCCGCACTCCCATCGAGCAACCCCCCAGTCCCCCCCCGTGGATGCCCACTATGGATGCCCACTGGCCCGCATGGACAGAAGCCCCCCGGCGCAACCCCCGCCCTTCATGCCCCCGGAAGCTACACGCTTGTTCGACATCGCGCTTCCCCTACCGGCCAGAAGTGCCCCGGATTACCGAAATCCCGCCCAATGGCGGCTGATGACGGGTACGTGAAAGGCCCCGCCCCCGAACAGGAGCGAGGCCTTCGCCGTGCGCCGCGTACGCGCTACTTCGCGCCGAAGCCGAGCGCGGTGTACGACTTCTGGTCGGCCGTGAACGGCTTGCTGACCAGGTCCTTGCCGAGGAAGAGCCGGCCGTCGGTGTAGAGCAGCTCGGACGTCTTCGGCACCATGCTCATGATCGCGCCCAGCACCTCCCGGGAGGCCGGGGTCTCCAGCAGTCGGGTCTGCTTCAGGGACTCGCCGTCGACCGAGACCACCTGGGCGCCCTTGTTGTACGGGCCGCTCTTGTACGCCAGCACGTTCCCGCCGTCCATGCGGATCGGGAAGATGTCGTAGCCGTCGCCGGCGTCGATCCGGTCGCCGGTGGTCTTCCCGGTGGCCAGCGAGAACGCGATGATCTCGTTGGTCCGGGAGCCCTGGGCCGAGCCGTCGTGGTCGTTGGTCGGGACGTACAGCTTGTCGTTGCCCACCGTGATCGCCTGGCAGCCGTGCACCTTGCCGACGCCGCAGTGGTGCTCGTACTTGCCGTCCTCCAGCGTGATCTTCGTCCGCAGCTCGCCGGTGTCGTCCAGCGAGAAGACGTCCGTGGCGCCGGAGGCCGTGATGCCGCCCGAGTCCACACCGAACACGACCGGCCTGGTGGAGATCACCTTGGCGTTGTCGATGCCCTGGGGGAGCTTGTAGCTCCACCTGGCGCCACCCGTCCTCGGATCGAGCAGCTGCACCTCGTACAGCTCCTTGCCGAAGGGGCCGCACCTGCGCACCGCGACGAGCTGATCGCCGCCCGCGTAGCCGACGTCCGCGCAGGAGCCTCTCTCGTGCTGCCACAGCACCTTGCCGGTGGCCAGGTCGAACGCGGCACCGCCGTAGAGGCCGGCGCCGGCGGCGACCGTCGTGCCGCTGATCGAGACCTCACCGAACGGGACCGCTGCGCCACCGGTGCTGACCGATTTCGTCCACAGCTTCTTCCCGGTGGCGACCTCGAACGCGGTGACGTCGCTGCACGGCTTGCGGTCCCGCACGTTCGCCCGCTTGCCCGACTCGGAGACCACCGCGGCGATCCCCGAGGAGCTGATCTCGGGGGATCCCGCGCAGGTCTGGCCGTTCAGCGGCAGCGTCCACCTGGTCGCGCCGGTGTCCGGGTCGTAGCCCACGATCTTGTTGATGCCGGCCTTGGCGTAGACGGAGTCGGTGAGCCAGGAGCCCGCGACGTTGTCGAGCTCCTGTCTGTCCGTGATCCGCGGCGCCGGGATCTGGAAGAGGACCTTGGCGCTGGGGTCGGCCGGCACCTTCTCCTTGCCGGAACCGGAGCCGCCGGTGCCGCTCCCCTGGCCGCCGTTGCCGCTGTCGGCGCGGGACGCGGAGCCGCCGCCCGTGTCGCTGCCGGAAGAGCTGTTCGCGTACCAGGCCCCGACGCCGACGATCAGCGCGATGGCCGCCACCGCCGCGACGACGATCCACACCGTGGCGCTCGGCCCCTTGGGGCCGCCGCCCGGGGCGCCCTGCGGCGGTACGGGAACCATCGGCGGCTGCTGATGGCCGTAGCCAAGGTGCTGGTTCGGGTAGCCGTAACCGGGCTGCTGGGCATACCCGTATCCCGGCTGCGGCGGGGCCGGCGGCTGCGGGTAGCCGTGGCCCGGGCTCTGGGCGGGCGGTGGGGGCGCCTGGGGCGGCGGCTGGGGTGCGCCGAAGCCGCCGGGCGGCGGGGGCTGGGGTGCGCCGAAGCCGCCGGGCGGCGGGGGCTGCGGGGCGCCGAAACCACCGCCTGGGGCCGGGGGCTGCGGGGCGCCGAAACCACCGCCCGGCGGCGGCTGGTGGGGCGGTGGGGGCGGTTGGTGGGGAGGGGGCGGTGGCTGGCTCATGGCGTGAGGACCTCGAAGGACACAGGAACAGTGGGCGGGGAGGGGCGGCTGGGCGGACCGCTCACTTGCCGTAGGCCAGCATCAGCTTCTCCTTGGACCGGGTACCGCCCGTCAGCCGGGTCGTGGAGAGGTACAGGCGCCCGTCCACGTAGTCGATCGCCTTGGCGAAGAAGCCGCTCTCGACCTGCGCGGCACCCGCCGGGTTCTGCAGCAGCTTCGCCGCGGTGTGGTTCCCGCCGGCCGTCGCGATGGAGACGACCTGGCCGCCCGTGTCGTACGACGGCTCGACATACGCGATCAGATGGGTGCCGTCCATCTTGAGCGGGAGCATCGACTCGTCCGCCGGGGACTTCACCCGCCACTTCTCCTTGCCGGTGTCCAGGCTGATCGCGACGATCTCGTTCGGGCCGCTCTTCGCGTCGGTCGGCAGGTAGAGGGTGCTCGCGTCGGCCACGGCGCCCGTGCAGCCCTGCAGGTCACGGTTGAGGATGGCCCAGCCGCACCGGGGTGCGAAGGACTCGTCGACGTTCAGCTGGGAGCGCAGACTGCCGTCGCCCTTCAGCGTGGAGACGTTCCACCGCGTCTTGTCCTCGTTGGTGAGGTAGAGGACGACCGGGTCGACGGAGTAGGCGTGGACGACCGACCAGCCCTTGGGGATCTTCTTGGTCCACTTGGCCCTGCCGGTCGTGGGGTCGAGTTCCTGCACCTCGTCGTGCGCGTCCGAGCCGCCGGCGCCGCAGGAGGCGACCGAGAGGAGCTTGGCGCCGCCCGCGAACGCGGTCGGGAAGCAGGCCGCGCCGTACCGCTGCTTCTCCCACAGCTTCTTGCCGGTGGCCACGTCGTACGCCAGGCCGGACTGCGCGCGGGCGACCAGCAGGGTCCTGCCGGTGATGGTCAGGTCGACGGCGAGCGCGCTGTCGAAGAGGGCACCGTCGGCGATCTGCGCGCTCCAGCCCTTCTTGCCGGTGTCGAGGTCGATCTCCTGGATGTGGTTGCACTTGGCGCTGTCGCTCACGCCGCTCATGTAGGCGACCACGACCTTGTCGTCCGCCGTCTTCTGCGGAGTGACCGCACAGATCTTCTGCGGGAAGGAGATCGGGTTCCAGGTGGGGCTGCCGCCCGCGACGTCGTAGGCGAAGACCTGCTTGTACGCGGCCTTCACCGCCGTCCTGCCGGTGATCCACATGCCGGGGGCGTCGGCGCCGTGACCGGGCGCGTCGGGCGCCTGCCGGTACCAAAGGACCCTGTCCTCGCCCGACTTGCGGTCCTGGTTGAGGTTCTCCGGGTCCGCGCCGCCGTCGCCGCTGCCACCGCTCGCGTCGGCCGGGGCGGAGGCGGTGGAGGACGGCACGGAGCTCTGGTCGCTGTCGGCGGTGGGCTTCTTGTCCCCGCCACCGCTGCCGACCGCGTACACGGTGCCGCCTATGAGGAGCAGCGCGGCGACGGCGGCGCCCACGACCAGCGCGGGCTTGCCCTTGAAAGGGTTCCTGGAGCCGCCGCCGGGGGGCGGGACGGGCGCGCCGGGGAACCGGGGCGGCTGCTGCGGGTAGCCGTAGCCGGGGTGGGGAGCGGCGTAGGGGCCGGGCTGCTGCGGGTAGGGGCCGAACTGTTGGGCGTACGGACCTGGCTGGCCGGGCTGCTGGGCGTAGGGACCCGGCCCGCCGTACGGGCCCGGCTGCGGATACGCGCCCGGCTGCTGGTACGGCCCGGAAGGCTGCGGCTGCGGGTAGCCGTACCCGGGCTGCGGTGGGGTCGCCGGGGGCTGGACGGGCGGTGGCGGGGTCGCCTGCCGGGGGTCCTGCGGGGCGCCGAAACCACCCTGTGGCGGCGGATTCTGCGGTGCCCCGAAACTGCCGCCCTGGGGCGGGCGGCTGGGCGGCTGAGTCATCAGCGCTTTCCCCCTCAAAACTGATGTGTCCCCACGCCCGTGGTGCTCGTTTCCGCCACGCCGGTGGTACTCAGGCTGTTCTCAGACGGACCTTTCTATCACTGGGACGTCCTCGAACACGGGACCGGTCCTGCCCCTGTTCCCAAGGGAGGACCGGTCCGTGATGCCCTCGTTACGCGCCTTCCCGCACCGCTCACGGCGCGTTCGGCGCCCGCCGACGCCTAGGCGTCCTCGGCGAGTTCGAGCCAGCGCAGCTCCAGCTCCTCGCGCTGACCGGCCAACTCACGCAGCTCCGCGTCCAGTCCGGCGACCCTCTCGAAGTCCGTGGCGTTCTCCGCGATTTGCCCGTGGAGCTTGGACTCCCGCTCGGAAATCTTGTCCAACTGCCGCTCGATCCGCTGGAGTTCCTTCTTCGCGGCCCGGGCGTCGGCGGCGGAGGCGGTGGGCTTGGCCACGGCGGGTGCCGGTGCCGCGGCCGCCGCGGCGGCCTCCTCCATGCGGTGGCGCCGCTCCAGGTACTCGTCGATGCCGCGGGGCAGCATCCGCAGCGTGGCGTCGCCGAGGAGGGCGTAGACCTTGTCGGTGGTGCGCTCGATGAAGAAGCGGTCGTGGGAGATCACGATCATCGAGCCGGGCCAGCCGTCGAGGACGTCCTCGAGCTGGGTGAGCGTCTCGATGTCGAGGTCGTTGGTGGGCTCGTCGAGGAAGAGGACATTGGGCTCGTCCATGAGGAGGCGCAACAGCTGCAGCCGCCGCCGCTCACCGCCCGACAGGTCGCCGACCGGCGTCCACTGCTTCTCCTTGGTGAAGCCGAACGTCTCGCACAGCTGCCCGGCGGTCATCTCGCGCCCCTTGCCGAGGTCGACGCGCTCGCGGACCCGCTGCACGGCTTCGAGGACCCGCCAGGTGGGGTCGAGTTCGGCGACCTCCTGGGAGAGGTAGGCGAGTTTGACGGTCCTGCCGACGGCGATGCGGCCCCCGGCGGGCTGCTGCTCGCCCTCGCTGCGGGCGGCGTCGGCCATGGCGCGCAGCAGGGACGTCTTTCCGGCGCCGTTCACGCCGACGAGACCGATCCGGTCGCCCGGGCCGAGATGCCACGTGACGTGCTTGAGCAGCACCTTCGGGCCGGCCTGGACGGTGACGTCCTCCAGGTCGAAGACGGTCTTGCCGAGCCGTGAGGAGGCGAACTTCATCAGCTCGCTGCTGTCGCGGGGCGGCGGCACGTCCGCGATGAGCTCGTTGGCGGCCTCGACGCGGAAGCGGGGCTTGGAGGTACGGGCGGGGGCGCCGCGCCGCAGCCACGCCAGCTCCTTGCGGACCAGGTTCTGCCGCTTGGCCTCCTCGGTGGCGGCGATGCGCTCCCGCTCGGCGCGGGCGAAGACGTAGTCGGAGTAGCCGCCCTCGTACTCGAAGACCTCGCCGCGCTGCACGTCCCACATGCGGGTGCACACCTGGTCGAGGAACCAGCGGTCGTGGGTGACGCACACGAGCGCGGAGCGGCGCTCGCGCAGGTGCGCCGCGAGCCAGGCGATGCCCTCGACGTCGAGGTGGTTGGTGGGCTCGTCGAGGACGATCAGGTCCTGCTCGGCGATCAGCAGCTTGGCGAGCGCGATACGGCGCCGCTCGCCGCCGGAGAGGGGGCCGATGACGGTGTCGAGACCCTGGGGGAACCCAGGCAGGTCGAGCCCGCCGAAGAGGCCGGTGAGCACGTCGCGGATCTTGGCGTTGCCCGCCCACTCGTGGTCGGCCATGTCCCGGATGACCTCGTGACGGACGGTGGCGGCCGGGTCGAGGGAGTCGTACTGGGTGAGCACGCCCAGGCGCAGCCCGCCGGAGTGGGTGACGCGGCCGGTGTCGGCCTCCTCCAGCTTGGCGAGCATCCGGATCAGGGTGGTCTTGCCGTCGCCGTTGCGCCCGACGACCCCGATCCGGTCCCCTTCGGACACGCCGAGCGAGACGCCGTCGAGCAGGGCACGGGTGCCGTACACCTTGCTGACGTTCTCGACATTGACCAGGTTGACGGCCATTTCACTCCTGACGCGGGGATCGATCAGCCTTCAAGCGTAGGGCCTCCGGGGGAGGGGGCGGGGCGCGTGGGGGTCGTCACTCTTTGTGGTGATGTGGTTCATGATCGACGGCTACGGTGGGAAGGCAGGCCGCAGGATCCCGTCCAGGGGAGGAACCATGAGTGCCGAGTCCGTAGAGCACCGCACAAGTACGCCGCAGCAGGCATTCCCCACTTCCGGCTGGTCGAGATGGCGGGAGGGGACGACCACCCTGTGGTCCAGCTGTACGAACGCGGCGAGGCCACCGGCACCTATACGCGGACCGGCATCTATCACGACCACGTCAAGGTCAGCGTGCCCTACGACATCGACATCGACCTGACCGCCATCGACAACCTCTGAGCCCTGCCCTCAGACGACCGTCGCCCCCGCCACCGGCCCGGCCGCCGTCCGCACCGACGTGCACGTGCCGGACACCCGCAGGGTTGCTGCCACCTTCTCCGCCGACTCGGCGTCGCGCGCGAGGAAGGCGGTCGTCGGGCCGGACCCGGAGACCAGCGCGGCCAGCGCCCCCGCCGCGCGCCCCGCCTCCAGCGTGTCCGCCAGCTCCTGGAACAGGGACAGCGCCGCCGGCTGCAGGTCGTTCGACACCGCCGCCGCCAGCGCGGCCGTGTCACCCTTCGCCAGCGCCTCCAGCAGTTCCTGGGACGCGACGGGCTCGGGGATCGGCAGCCCCTCGTTCAGGCGGTCGAACTCCCGGAAGACCGCCGGGGTGGACAGGCCCCGCCCGGCCATCGCGAACACCCAGTGGAACGTGCCCCCGACCTCCAGCACCGTCAGCCTCTCGCCCCGCCCGGTGCCCAGCGCCGCCCCGCCCACCAGGCTGAACGGCACATCGCTGCCCAGCTCGGCGCAGATCTCCAGCAGTTCCTCACGCTCGGCTCCCGTGCCCCACAGCGCGTCGCACGCCAGCAGCGCGCCCGCCCCGTCCGCGCTGCCGCCCGCCATGCCCCCGGCGACCGGGATGTCCTTGGCGATGTGGATGTGCACGGCCGGATCAAGGCCACGGCGTTGCGCGAGCGTCAGCGCCGCCCGCGCCGCCAGGTTCGTACGGTCGAGCGGCACCTGTTCCGCGTACGGCCCGGAGCAGGTGACGCGCAGCTCGTCGGCCGGGGTCACCGTGATCTCGTCGTACAGGCCGACGGCCAGGAAGACGTTCGCCAGGTCGTGGAAGCCGTCGGGGCGGGCACCGCCCACCGCGAGCTGCACGTTCACCTTGGCCGGGACGCGAACCCTGACACTCACTTACTCGGACTCCCCTGTCGCATCTTTCGCCGCCTCCGCGATACGCGCGAACTCCTCCACCGTCAGCGACTCGCCCCTCGCCTGCGGTGAGATGCCGGCGGCCACGAGCGCGGCCTCCGCCGCCGCGGCCGACCCCGCCCATCCGGCGAGCGCGGCCCGCAGCGTCTTGCGCCGCTGGGCGAACGCCGCGTCCACGACCGCGAACACCTCGGCCTTCGACGCGGCGGTCTTGATCGGCTCGGCGCGCCGCACCAGCGACACCAGCCCGCTGTCGACGTTGGGCGCGGGCCAGAAGACGTTGCGCCCGATGGCTCCGGCGCGCTTGACCTCGGCGTACCAGTTGGCCTTGACGGACGGCACCCCGTACACCTTGGACCCGGGCGGGGCGGCGAGCCGGTCGGCGACCTCGGACTGCACCATCACCAGCGTCCGCTCGATGCTCGGGAAGGTGTCGAGCATGTGGAGCAGGACGGGGACGGCGACGTTGTAGGGCAGGTTCGCGACCAGCGCGGTGGGCGCGGGGCCCGGCAGCTCACGGACGTGCAGCGCGTCGGAGTGCACCAGCGCGAACCGCTCGGCGCGCTCCGGCATGCGCGCCGCGATGGTGGCGGGCAGCGCCGCCGCCAGCACGTCGTCGATCTCGACGGCGGTGACGCGCTCGGCGACCTCGAGGAGCGCCAGCGTCAGCGAGCCGAGCCCGGGTCCCACCTCCACGACGACGTCGTCGGGCCGCACTTCGGCGGTGCGGACGATGCGGCGCACGGTGTTGGCGTCGATGACGAAGTTCTGGCCGCGCTGTTTGGTGGGGCGTACGCCGAGGGCCGCCGCCAGCTCACGGACGTCGGCGGGGCCCAGCAGGGCGTCGGGGGTGGGGCTGCTCACGGGGCAAGCCTACGGGGCGGCGCCCGGGCCCCCGGCCGGTGGCACCGTCACCGGTACAGCCGTGACCCACAGTGCGGCCACGGGCTGGTCCCCTGGCGCGTGAACAGCTTCTTCGCCCGGTACGTCTGCTCGTCCGCGGGCGCGTCCTGCGGCCGGCCCGAGCCGCCGAGGCTGCGCCAGGTGCGCCGGTCGAACTGGTAGAGGCCGCCGTACGTGCCCGAGGGGTCCACCGCGTGTGCGCGGCCGCCTGACTCGCACGCCGCGAGCCCCCTCCAGTTCAGGTGCTCCGCGCCCTTCAGCAGGTCCGGGCGCGGCTTGGTGCCGATCCGGACGAGCTGGGCCTGTGGCTGCCGCACCACCTCGTCACTGATCCGCCGCGGTCTCTCCTTCACGCCGTTGACGGTGCGCAGGGCGTACGTGACCCGGCGCGCGCCCGCCTGCCCGGGGCGCGCGACCACCTCGGTGCCCTTGAGCAGGTTCGGGTCCTTGGTGCGCCGTACGTCGAACGGGATCGGCTCCTCACGGACCTCCTGGGAGCCCGTCACCCGCAGCACGGTCACCGTCTGCCCGTCGCGCGGGAAGCTGTCCGGTGCCACGGACGTCGTGTCCCGCCGGTAGAGCACGACCCCGGCCTGCGCGACGGCCTCGCGGACGGTCGCCGCGTTGGTCCGGATGGTGCGGGCCTGCCCGTCCGCGAGGACCGTCACGGTGCGCTCGGTGCGGACGTCCAGTTCGAGCCCGCCGCGGCCGATCCCCTGGGAGCGCGAGGTCGATACGTAGGCGCCCTCGGCGCGCACCCCGAGCTGCCGGAGCGCGGCCTCCACCGTGGGCGCCGTCGTCCACACCTCGCGCTGGATGCCGTCGATGGCGAGCCGTACGGGGCGGCCGTAGCGCACCGCGACCTCGTCACCGCTCATGAGCGGTGTTCCGGGCGCGGGGGCGACGAGGTCGTGATCGCCGACCTTCACGCCCTGCTGGGCCAGCAGTTCACCGACGTCGGAGGCGAAGGTGTGCAGCGTACGGGTGCGGCCGTCCACGGTCAGCTCGACGGCCTTGTCGTTGGCGACGAACGCGGTGGTGCCGCCGGCGAGGAACGCGACGACGAGCGCCTGCGGGATCAGGCGGCGCATGGAGTCGGGGCGTGCGCCGCCCTTTCTGCCGCGCGCCGCGTGCCGGGCCTGGGCGCGTCCCGAGGGGCGCGGGGTGGCCTCCGGCTGCCGACGGGGCGGGCGGGCCGTTATCTCCGTGGCGCGCGCGGCCACGCGTGCGCGCGCCTCGTACGCGGGCCGGTAGGTGTCCGGGTGGGCGCGACCGGGGGCCTCACGGTCCTGGTACGCCCCGTACGGCGAGTACTGCCGGTTGCTCACGACGACACGCTCCAGAGAGGTTCCGACACGGCGACCAGAACCTAGCGGCTGGCCGTCACTCTCCAAAGCAACGCCGTTACTCGGTGTCGCGACACGGGCCCCCGTGGACACCCCGGCCGGGCGGGCCGGTCAGTACGCGAACGCGCGGGCCGTGTTGCGTGCGACGGCCGCCGCCAGCGCCTCCTCCTCGACGCCCTTCACCGCGGCCATGGCGCGGACCGTGACCGGAATGAGATACGGCGCGTTCGGCCGTCCGCGGTACGGCGCGGGCGTCAGGAACGGCGCGTCGGTCTCCACCAGGACGAGGTCGAGGGGCGCCACGGCGAGGGCGTCGCGCAGCGGCTGGGCGTTCTTGAAGGTCACGTTGCCGGCGAACGACATGAAGTACCCGTTCCGCGCACAGACCTCGGCCATCTCGGCGTCACCCGAGTAGCAGTGGAAGACGGTCCGCTCCGGCGCGCCCTCCTCCTTGAGGATGCGCAGCACGTCGGAGTGGGCCTCGCGGTCGTGGATCACCAGCGCCTTGCCGTGCCGCTTGGCGATCTCGATGTGGGCGCGGAAGGAGCGCTCCTGGGCGGCCTTGCCCTCGGGCCCGGTGCGGAAGTAGTCGAGCCCGGTCTCGCCCACCCCCTTGACCTGCGGCAGGGCGGCGAGACGGTCGATCTCGGCGAGTGCCTCGTCCAGCGCCGCGTCCCCGCCCGGCTCCCGCGCGCCCTGCCGGGACCAGCCGTCGGGATCACCGTGCACGATGCGCGGGGCCTCGTTCGGGTGCAGGGCCACCGCCGCGTGCACGGAGTCGTGGGCGGCGGCGATCTCGGCGGCCCAGCGCGAGCCCCGCACATCGCAGCCGACCTGCACGACCGTCGTCACGCCGACCGACGCGGCCTTGGCGAGGCCCTCCTCCACCGTGCCGGACTGCATGTCGAGGTGGGTGTGCGAGTCGGCGACGGGCACCCCGAGGGGCGCGGGAAGCGGCGGCGGCGCGTTCTTGGCGGACTGGTCGGAGGCTCGGGAAGGCATGCCCCGATCCTACGAAAGGGGCATGCCGCGCCTGGAGCTGCCTTTCGGCAGGAGCCGTCAGCCCGCCCTGCGGTGGTTCTGGAACGGGTGGAGCAGGTCCGACAGGTGCCAGTGGTGGTGGCCGTCGGTGGCCTCCGGCTGCGTGCGCGGCGCCTCACGGTCCTCGCCGTCGGCCTGCGAACCCGGGGCGTGGTGCCGGTGCAGGGAGTTCTGCACGGAGGACACCTGGCCCGGGCGCATGATGCGCACCACGTGGCTGTCGCAGTTCTGGCAGGCCGGGCGGCTCAGCGGCGAGGGGACGACGCGGCCGTTCGCCACGTACATCACGAACTCGTTGCCGTCCGCGTCGAGGTGGTGCTCTATCTCGTAGGACTGCTCCCAGCCGTGCCCGCAGCGCATGCACGCGAAGGAGTAGGACTCGTGGACGACGGCGGTCGCCGCGCTGCGGTCGGGCTGCCCTGTGACCTGGCCGGCCGCCGTGGCCTGGCCGGTCCGCCCTGATATCTCACTCATTCCAGCTCCTCTTGTCCGCTGGACAAGCGCCCCCGCGGTGCGGGCTTCCCCCCGGAACCCCGCGCGGTCCCACGGTGGCGAGGGACGGGTGCGTCCCTGTCCCCAGTGGACGCCTTCACGAGCGGGAGCGGGAGCGGACCTGTCGAGTGTTGGGGGCGATTTGGACTTCGCTTGCCAAACTCACCCGATCGCCCCGCTCCGGCTTTGCCTTCGACGACAGCCCTTTGCCGCCCTATGGGGCGCACGCTCAGGAGAGATGCGCCCTGCTCAGAGAGGGTATGAGCCCCCTCACAGGGGCGGCCGGCGATCATGGCGGCGGGCGTCGCCGAAACGCCGCGCCGAGGGGCCGGAACCGCCGACCGGCAGCGGGAAGCGGGACCGCCCGCCGACCGGCAGCGGGAAGCAGGACCGCCCGCCGACCGGCAGCGGGGAGCGGGACCGCCCGCCGACCGGCAGCGGGGAGCGCCCGGGCTCAGCCCGTCGCGGTCGCGTTCTTCGCCGCCACCACCGCGTCGAAGACCTCTCGCTTCGGCAGGCCGGCCTCCGCCGCGACCGCCGCGATGGCCTCCTTGCGGCGCTCCCCGGCCTCCTCGCGGACGCGCACCCGGCGCACCAGCTCGGCCGCGTCCAGCTCCCCGGGGGCCTTCTCGCCGGCGCCCTCCACCACGACCGTGATCTCGCCCCGTACGCCCTCGGCGGCCCACGCCGCCAGCTCCCCCAGCGAGCCGCGCCTGACCTCCTCGTACGTCTTGGTCAGCTCGCGGCACACCGCGGCCCGCCGCTCGGTCCCGAACACCTCCGCCATCGCGGCGAGCGTGTCGTCGAGCCGGTGCGGGGCCTCGAAGTACACCAGCGTGCGCCGCTCCTCGGCGACCTCCCGCAGCCGCGACAGCCGCTCCCCCGCCTTGCGCGGCAGGAACCCCTCGAAGCAGAACCGGTCCACCGGCAGCCCGGACAACGCCAGCGCGGTGAGCACGGCGGACGGCCCCGGCACGGCGGTCACCCGGATGTCCTTCTCCACGGCGGCGGCCACCAGCCGGTACCCGGGGTCCGACACGGACGGCATCCCCGCGTCGGTGACGAGCAGCACCCGCGCCCCGCCCACCAGGGCCTCCACCAGCTCCGGTGTCCGGGCGGACTCGTTGCCCTCGAAGTACGACACGACACGCCCGGCAGGCTGGACGTCCAGCGCCTGGGTGAGCCTGCGCAGCCGGCGCGTGTCCTCGGCGGCGATCACATCCGCGGTGGCCAGCTCCTCGGCGAGCCGCGGCGGCGCGTCGGCGATGTCCCCGATGGGGGTTCCGGCGAGGACCAGGGTTCCGGTCGTAGTCCCAGGTGCAACTGTCACCTGTCCATCCTCGCAGGCGCGGGCCCCTACCCGATCGGCCGGGACGACGTCGACGCCAGCGGCTGCCGCCGCGGGGCGCCGTGCCTGGTGGAGCGCCGGAAACCCGGCACGGCCGATCGGGTAGGGCCCAAGCGCGGGACTCACACAGACGTGTTCCCTACGATGGCGCGGTGACCAGTACCGCGTCCTCCACGGACACCCGGCAGGGCCAGGCCACCGAAGAGCCGCGGCCGTCGTGGCAGCAGCGGCTGCGCCGTTTCGGTTACGCGGCGCGCGCGAGAAGCGACGTCCGCGACCGGCTTGTGCCGCCGTACAACCGGCCCAGCCCGCGCATCTGGGCGTCGATCGGCCTGCGGCAGGACGTCGCCGACCGGATCACGCGCTGGTCGGCGTGGGGCGGCCCGCTGCTCGTGACGCTGATCGCGGGGCTGATGCGGTTCTGGAACCTGGGCAGCCCCAGGGCGGTGATATTCGACGAGACGTACTACGCGAAGGACGCGTGGGCGCTCGTCCACAACGGGTACGAGGCGAACTGGGCCAAGGACGCCAACGACCTCATCCTTCAGCACCACGGCCATGTGCCGGTCCCGACGGACGCCGCGTACGTCGTGCATCCGCCGGTCGGCAAGTACGTCATCGGCCTGGGCGAGCTGGTCTTCGGCCTCAACCCGTTCGGCTGGCGCTTCATGACCGCTCTGCTCGGCACGCTGGCGGTGCTGCTGCTGTGCCGTATCGGCCGCCGCCTGTTCCGGTCCACCTTCCTGGGCTGTCTGGCGGGCGGGCTGCTGGCGGTGGACGGGCTGCAGTTCGTGATGAGCCGCACCTCGCTGCTCGACGGCGTGCTGGAGTTCTTCGTGCTCGCGGCCTTCGGATGCCTGCTCGTCGACCGGGACAGAGCGCGGGCCAAGCTGGCGGCGGCCCTCCCGGCGGACGTCGACGGCCGGGTGCGCCCGGACGCCCACACCGCCGAGACCACCCGCCTGGGGTGGCGCCCGTGGCGCTGGCTGGCGGGTCTGATGCTCGGCCTCGCGATCGGCACGAAGTGGAACGGCCTGTACTTCCTGGCCGCGTTCTGCGTGATGGCCCTGCTGTGGGACGTCGGCGCGCGCCGGGTCGCGGGCGCCCACCGCCCGTACGTCACGGTCCTCAAGCGGGACACGGGCCTGACCTTCCTGGCGACGGTCCCGGTCGCGCTCGCGGTGTACCTGGTCTCCTGGACCGGCTGGATCCTGTCCCCGGCCAACGGCTCCGGCGGCTACTTCCGCAACTGGGCGGCCACCGACGGCAAGGGCGGCAACTGGACCTTCCTGCCCGACTGGCTGCGCAGCCTGTGGCACTACGAGCACGAGGTCTACCTGTTCCACGTGGGCCTTACGTCGCCGCACACGTACCAGTCGAACCCGTGGAGCTGGATCGTGGTGGGCCGCCCGGTCTCGTACTTCTACGAGTCCCCGAACCCGGGTGAGGCGGGCTGCCCCACGGACGCGGGCGGGAAGTGCGCCCGCGAGGTCCTCGCCCTCGGCACCCCGCTGCTGTGGTGGGCGTCCTGCTTCGCGCTCATGTACGTGCTGTGGCGCTGGGCGTTCCGCCGCGACTGGCGCGCGGGCGCCATCGCGTGCGGTGTCGCGGCCGGCTACCTGCCGTGGTTCCTGTACCAGGAGCGCACGATCTTCTACTTCTACGCGGTCGTCTTCGTGCCGTTCCTGTGCCTTGCGGTCGCGATGATGATCGGCGCCCTCCTCGGCCCACCCGGCGCGGACGAACGCCGACGGATCGCGGGAGCGGCGGGCGCGGGCGTCCTGGTCCTGCTGATCGCGTGGAACTTCATCTACTTCTGGCCCCTGTACACGGGCACGGCGATCCCGATGGACTCGTGGCGGGCGCGGATGTGGCTGGATACCTGGGTCTAGCTGCGTAGATGCATCACGAGGGCGCGGCCGGCCGGCCGCGCCCTCGTCGTCGTCGCCGGGCGTCGACGGTGCCGCCGGCTCCGCCGGACGGCCCCTGAGTCCACCCATCGGCGTCGTTGATCACGCCGCCCCGCTCCCGTATCCGGCATTCACGTACGTGGCTGAATACAGGGGTTCAGGTCATATTTCTGATCACTCTTGGACAACGAACGACCACTCAGCCCCCAACCGTCCCTCGGGCTGCCTACAGTGCCAAACCTACGGGGAGGGGGCTGTCTGCCATGCGCAAGGGGGTCAAGGTCGTCATCGTGGGCGGGGCGTTCGCGGTGATGGTCGGAGGGGCCGGATACGGCGCCTACAACGTGCTGAGTGCACTGAACGAGAGTCCGGGGGGCGGTTCCCAAGGGGCCGCACAGGTGAGGACCGGGCCGCCGTCGGCCGGTGAGGTCAAGGAGGCGACCGGCAAGTTCTTCGCCGCCTGGGAGAAGGGTGACGCGACCACCGCGGCCTCGTACACGAACAACGCCGGGGCCGCGGGGCAATTGCTCAGCGCCTACGGGGCCGGCGCGCACATCACCGGTGTGCACATCACGCCGGGCGCGCCCAGCGGGGACACGGTGCCGTTCTCCGTGAAGGCGACCGTGTCCTACGAGGGGAAGTCCAAGCCGCTCGCCTACGACAGCAGGCTGTCCGTCGTGCGCGGCGTGACCACCGGGCGGGCGCTGGTCGACTGGCAGCCGTCCGTCGTCCATCCGTCCCTGCAGAAGGGCGACACGCTCGTCACCGGGGAGGCCAAGGCCCCGCCGATCGAGGCGGTGGACCGCAACGGGGCGGTGCTGACGAAGGACAAGTACCCCTCCCTCGGTCCGATCCTGGACGCCCTGCGTGAGAAGTACGGCGACGCGGCCGGGGGCACGCCCGGCATCGAGCTGTCCGTCGAGCGCGCCGACGCCAACACGCCCGGCAAGACCCTGCTGACGCTTGTCGAGGGCAAGCCCGGCAAGCTCCACACCACGCTCAGCGCCACCGCGCAGGCCGCCGCCGAGGGGGCCGTCCAGAAGTACGCGGAGTCGTCCGTGGTGGCGGTCAAGCCGAGCACGGGTGAGGTGCTCGCGGTCGCCAACCACCGCCGGGACGAGTTCAACGCGGCGTTCGAGGGGCGGCTCGCCCCGGGTTCCACCATGAAGATCATCAGTGCGGCGACGCTCATCGACAACGGCATCACCGCCATGAACGGCCCCGCTCCCTGCCCCGACACGGCCGTGTGGCAGAGCCAGACGTTCCACAACCTCAAGAACATGGCCCCCAACGAGAAGGCGACGCTGGCGAACAGTTTCATGCGGTCGTGCAACACGGCGTTCGTGAAGTACGCGGACGAGGTGAAGGTCGACTCGCTCACCCGGGAGGCCGAGGACCGCTTCGGGCTCGGACAGGACAACTGGAAGACCGGCATCGTCTCCTTCGACGGCTCGGTGCCCGCCTCCGGCGGCCCGGACACCGCGGCCAACATGATCGGCCAGGGGCAGGTCCAGATGAGCCCGCTGAACATGGCGTCGGTCACGGCGACCGCGATCACGGGCACGTTCCGGCAGCCGTACCTGGTCTCCCCCGACCTCGACCACCGCGAACTGGCCACCGCCAAGGGGCTGTCCGCGAGCACGGTCGCGCAATTGCGGGCGATGATGCGGCTGACGGCGACCCAGGGCACCGCCGCGCAGGTGATGGCGGGGCTCAGCGGGGACATCGGCGCGAAGACCGGGTCCGCGGAGGTCGACGGGCAGGCGAAGTCCAACAGCTGGTTCACCGGCTACCGGGGCGACATCGCGGCGGCGGCCATGACCCAGGAGGGCGGGCACGGCGGCGACGCGGCCGGTCCTATTGTCGCAGCTGTGCTACGAACGGGCAGCTGAAGTCACCCGTGTCACCGCGGGACTCTAGTGTGGTGTTCTCGTTGAGGACTGTGAGGGCACTGGGGGACCTGGGGACTGCGGAGGACCGGGAGCTGTGGGCAAGAGAAGGCGCGTCGCCGGGCGCAACAACAGCCGGCCGCTGGTGATCGGCGGGCTGATCGCCGTCGTCGGGCTGGGCGGCGCCGTCGGCGCCTACAGCCTGCTGGGCGGCGGCGCGGCGGCCGACGACCGCAACGCGGCCTCGGGCCACCGGAAGCTGGTGAGGATCGGGCCGCCGTCCGCCTCCGAGGTCCATGCGACGGCCACCGCGTTCCTCACGGCCTGGCAGCGGGGCGACGTGGCGAAGGCGGCGGGTGCCACGGACGACTCGGCCGCCGCGACCGCGGCGCTGACCGGCTACCGCAAGGACGCGCACATCACGGGCGTCACGCTGACCCCCGGCACCGCCGCCGGGGCGACGCTCCCGTTCTCCGTCAAGGCCACGGTGTCGTACCAGGGCGTGAGCAAGCCGTTCACGTACGACTCGAAGCTGACCGTGGTGCGGCGGGCGAACGACGGCGTGCCGCTGGTGCGGTGGCAGCCGTCGGTGGTGCACCCGGACCTGACGGACGGCGACCGCCTGGTGACCGGCGAGGCGGGCACTCCCCCGGTCAAGGCGACCGACCGCGACGGTGGCGAGATCACCGCGGCCAAGTACCCGTCGCTGGGCACGGTGCTGGACGGCCTGCGCGAGAAGTACGGCAAGAAGGCCGGCGGCAAGGCGGGCATCGAGCTGCGGATCGTGCGCCGGGCGGCGGCGAAGGGCAAGGAGAAGACGCCCGACAAGACGCTGGTGACGCTGAGCAAGGGCACGCCGGGCACGCTGAAGACGACGCTGAGCCCGACGCTCCAGGCGGCCGCCGAGCAGCAGGTCGCCAAGCAGGCGAACGCCTCGGTCGTCGTCATGCGCCCGTCGACCGGCGAGATCCTCGCCGTCGCCAACACCAGCCACGGCTTCAACGTCGCCTTCCAGGGCTCGCTGGCCCCCGGGTCCACGATGAAGATCATCACGTCGACGATGCTGTTCGAGAAGGGGCTCGTCACCCCCCAGGCGTCGCACCCCTGCCCCAAGACGTACAAGCTGGCCGGCTGGACGTTCCACAACGACGACGACTCCGAGATCAAGCAGGGCTCGTTCAAGCTGAGCTTCGCGGCCTCCTGCAACAACGCCTTCATCAACTTCGCGCCGAAGCTGTCCAACAGCGACCTGACCGAGGAGGCCCAGCAGGTCTATGGCCTCGGCATGGACAACTGGTCCATCGGCGTCCCCACCTTCGACGGCTCGATCCCGGTGCAGAGCGGCGCACAGATGGGCGCGTCGCTGATCGGGCAGGGCGGGGTGCGCATGAACCCGCTGAACATGGCGTCGGTGGCCGCGACGGTGGCGACCGGCGTCTTCCACCAGCCGTACCTGGTGTCCCCGACGGTGGACGACCGGACGCTCGCGAAGGCCTCGCGCACCATGTCCGCGAAGACCCAGGCCGAGCTGAAGGAGGTCATGCAGTACACGGCGGCGTACGGCACGGCCGCCAAGGCGATGGCGGGGCTTGGCCCGGACTCGGGCGCGAAGACGGGTTCGGCGGAGGTCGACGGCCAGAAGAAGCCGAACGGCTGGTTCACGGCCTACAAGGGCGACCTGGCCGCCGCGGGCGTGGTCCAGGCAGGCGGCCACGGCGGCGACACGGCGGGCCCCATCGTGGCGGCGCTCCTGCGCGCGGGAAGCTGAGTTCCGGGGGGAGCTGTCCCGCCACAGGAGGCTGCCCCCGGGGAGCTGCCGATCCCTCGGCGGACGCCCTACCGCCCCGGCCCCGCCCCGACGGTGTACGTCCGGCGCAGGAACCGCATCAGGGCCTTCGACTCGAACTGCACCACTTCCACACCCTGCGGCGAGTGGAACTCCATCACGGCCTGGACCCGGCCGCACGGCCAGATGCGGACCTCGCCCGTACCCGCCGGAGCGCTCAGGCCCTGCTCCAGGAGGTCCCGGGAGAAGGCCCACTCATGCGGGCCGGGCAGGCCGATGCGCACCGAGCGGGGGTCGGCCTCCGGGTCGTAGCGCAGGACGACGGGGACGGCGTCAGGAGTTTCCGGGGAGTCGGTGACGACATGGGCTCGCGCGTACTGTTCCACCACGGACATCGGACCACTCCTCACGCTGCGTCACCCGAGCAGAAGCTGTGAATCCGCTACCCATCCAATGTCGCACATATGGGCGCCAGCGGCCTCCGATGCGAGTGTCGCTTGCCACAGTGCGCGCTTCGGTGCGCTTTTCACGACGCCCAAGCTCTTGCAAAGAGGTCGCAATAAGCCGCTATCCTCGAACGGTGCATGTCCCGGACGGATTCATCAACGCCCCCACCTCCGCCGCGACCGGTGTCCTCGCCGCCGGCGCCCTGGCCGTCAGCCTGAAAGGCGCCCGTCGTGAGCTCGACGAGCGCACCGCCCCGCTGGCCGGCCTGGTGGCCGCGTTCATCTTCGCGGTCCAGATGCTGAACTTCCCCGTCGCCGCGGGCACCAGCGGGCATCTGCTGGGCGGCGCGCTGGCCGCGATACTCGTCGGGCCCTGCACCGGGGCCCTGTGCGTCTCGGTCGTCCTGCTCATGCAGGGCATCCTCTTCGCGGACGGCGGTCTGACCGCGCTCGGCGTGAACATCACCGACATGGCGGTGGTGACGACCGTCGTGTCGTACGCCGTCTTCCGGGGCCTGGTGAAGGTGCTGCCGCGCAGACGGCGCTCGGTCACCGTCGCCTCCTTCGTCGCCGCGCTGGTCTCGGTGCCGGCCGCCGCGGTCGCCTTCACGCTGATCTACGCCGTGGGTGGTACGACCGACGTGGCCATGTCCAAGGTCGCCACCGCGATGATCGGCGTCCACGTCCTCATCGGCATCGGCGAGGCCGCGATCACCGCGCTCACGGTCGGCGCCGTCATCGCCGTACGGCCCGACCTGGTGTACGGCGCGCGGGGCCTGGAGCAGAAGCTCAAACTGCGGGTGAACGGTCAGCTGGTCGACGCGCCCGCCGCCGATCCCGCCGTCCCGGTGGCCGCCGCCCTCCCCCAAACTCTCGACTCCGCTCGAGCAGGGAGGTACCCCCACCACCGCAAGCTGTGGGTCACCGGCCTGGTCACCTCTCTCGTCCTCGCCGGCTTCGTCAGCTTCTACGCCTCCGCCAGCCCGGACGGCCTGGAGAAGGTCGCCAAGGACCAGGGCATCGACCGGAAGACCGAGCCGCACGCGGCGGCCGACTCCCCGCTCGCCGACTACGGGGTCAGAGACATCGCCGACGCCCGCCTCTCCGGCGGCCTCGCGGGAGTGATCGGCGTCGGGGTCACCGTGGTCGCGGGCAGCGTGGTCTTCCGGGCCGTCCGCAGGCGGCGGACGGCCGAACCCTCACAGGCGAGCTGACATGGGCGCCGGCCACGCCCATCGGCTCTACCGGCACGGGCACTCCCCCGTGCACGCGCTGCCGCCGCACACCAAGCTCGCCGCCGCGTTCGCCTTCGTGGTGGTCGTGGTCTCCACCCCGCGCGAGGCGATGTGGGCGTTCGCGCTGTACGCCGTACTCCTCGCCCTCGTCGCCCGCACGGCCCGCGTGCCCGCCGGTCTTCTGCTGCGGCGGCTGCTGATCGAGGTGCCGTTCGTCGCGTTCGCGGTGCTCATGCCGTTCGTGGCGGAGGGCGAGCGCGTCGAGGTCCTCGGGCTCTCGCTGAGCGTGAACGGCCTGTGGGGCGCGTGGAACGTCCTCGCCAAGGGCACCCTCGGCGTCGCCGCCTCCGTCCTGCTCGCCGCCACCACCGAACTGCGCGAACTGCTCCTCGGCCTGCAGCGCCTGAAGCTCCCGCCCCTGCTCGTGCAGATCGCCTCCTTCATGATCCGCTACGGCGACGTCATCACCGACGAGATGCGCCGGATGCGGATCGCGCGGGAGTCGCGCGGCTTCGAGGCGCGGGGCGTCCGCCACTGGGGCGTGCTCGCGAAGTCGGCGGGCGCGCTGTTCATCCGCTCCTACGAACGGGGCGAGCGCGTGCACCTGGCCATGGTCAGCCGGGGCTACTCCGGCTCGATGCCGGTCATCGACGAGGTGACCGCGTCCCGTACGCAGTGGTCGTACGCTCTCGCCCTGCCCCTCGCCGCCCTCGTCGTCTGCCTGCTGGGATGGACCCTGTGACACCTTCACTCGAAGTGGCCGGGCTGGCCTTCGCCTACCCGGACGGCCACCAGGCCCTGTTCGGTGTCGACTTCCGCATCGAGCGCGGCGAACGGGTCGCGCTGCTCGGGCCGAACGGCGCCGGGAAGACCACGCTCGTGCTGCATCTCAACGGCATCCTGACCGGCGGCACGGGCACGGTGACGGTCGCGGGACTGCCGGTCGGCAAGCGGCACATGGCGGAGATCCGCCGCCGGGTCGGCATCGTCTTCCAGGACCCGGACGACCAGTTGTTCATGCCGACGGTCCGCGAGGACGTCGCGTTCGGACCGGCGGCGGCCGGGCTGAAGGGCGCGGAACTTCAGCAGCGCGTCGACCGCGCCCTCGAGCGGGTCGGCATGGCGGAGTTCAAGGACCGCCCGCCGCACCACCTCTCCTTCGGTCAGCGCCGCCGGGTGGCCGTGGCGACCGTCCTCGCCATGGAGCCCGAGATCCTGGTCCTGGACGAGCCGTCCTCCAACCTCGACCCGGCCTCGCGCCGCGAGCTCGCCGACATCCTCAGGTCGTTGGACGTGACGGTGCTCATGGTCACGCACGACCTGCCGTACGCCCTGGAGTTGTGTCCCCGCTCCCTGATCCTGAGCGACGGTGTGATCGCCGCGGACGGCAAGACCGCCGAGCTGCTCGCCGACGACGAGTTGATGCGCGCCCACCGCCTGGAACTGCCCTTCGGCTTCGATCCGCGGTCCGTGACAATGGGCGCGTGACGAACGCGGAGATGGACGGCTCACTGCTCCTGGACGACCAGCTGTGCTTCGCGCTGTACGCGGCCCAGCGCGCGGTGACGGCCGTGTACCGCCCGCTCCTCGATGAGTTCGGTCTCACGTACCCGCAGTACCTCGTCCTGCTGGTCCTGTGGGAGCGCGGCGAGACGACGGTCAAGGAGCTGGCGGCCGCCCTGCGCCTCGACTACGGCACCGTCTCCCCGCTGCTGAAGCGCCTTCAGGCGGCGGGCCTGGTCCGGCGTGAGCGGTCGGCTCGGGACGAGCGGTCGGTGCTCGTCGCGGTCACCGCGCGTGGCGAGGAGCTGCGGGAGCGCGCGGCGCGCGTGCCCGGCGCCCTGCTCACGGCGACCGGGCTCGACGGCCCGGAGACCGCCCGGCTGCGCGAGGAGCTGTGGCGCCTGGCGGAGAAGGCGGAGGCCGCGGCGGCCCGTACCCGCTGAACTCGGGTTACCGACGGTTGGCACCCCCTGGCAACGGCAGTCCACCTACCAGTCGGTACCTTGTGCGCGATGTACTTGTGCGCACTTGTTCCGGGGGAGGCCGACCATGTCCGACGGCACCGCTGTCGACACCCGTCCAACGAAGATCATGTACGTCGCCGAGGCCACCGCGCACGGCGGCCGGGAGGGGTACGTGACCAGCCAGGACGGCCACATCGCGCTGAAGGTCGCCATGCCGCCGGAGCTGGGCGGCGACGGCAGCGGCACCAATCCCGAGCAGCTGTTCGCGGCCGGCTACAGCTCCTGCTTCCACAACGCGCTGATCCTCGTCGGCAACCGTGAGGGCTACGACCTGACCGGCTCCACCGTCGCCGCCAAGGTCGGCATCGGCCCCAACAAGCAGCGCGGCTACGGTCTCGCGGTCGCCCTGACCGTCTCGCTGCCCGTCCTCGACCAGGAGGTCGCGGCCCGGCTCGTGGAGGCGGCCCACGAGGTGTGCCCCTACTCGAACGCCACCCGCGGGAACATCGATGTAACGATTGTGCTGGGCTGAGGAACCCCAGGAATCACAGGCTCGAGGCACGTGTTACGCCCATAGTCGCAGGCGATCGACCATCGAGGATCGGGACGGGAGTGCGGACGTGGACGTGAACGGCGCTGTGGCCGAGGGCTTCGAGCCGGTCAGGGAGGCGTTCGTACACAACTTCGAGGCGCTCGGCGAGCGCGGAGCGGCGGTCGCCGTCTACCGGGACGGCCGCAAGGTCGTGGACCTGTGGGGCGGCACGAAGGACGTCGACGGCACGGCGCCCTGGCGGCGGGATACGGCGCAGATCGTGCGCTCGGCGACCAAGGGCGTCGCGGCGGCCGTGCTGCTGATGCTGGCCGAGCGCGGAGAGCTGGACCTGGACGCGCCGGTCGGCGACCACTGGCCCGAGTACAAGGCGCAGGGCAAGGAACACACGACGGTGCGGCACGTCCTGGCGCACCGGGCGGGCGTACCGGTCCTGGACCGCCCGCTCACCCCGGCCGAGGCCGCCGACCCCTATCTGGCGGCCTCGGTGCTGGCCGGGCAGGCCCCCGTCTGGCAGCCGGGCACGGACCACGGCTACCACGCGCAGACGTACAGCTGGCTGACAAGTGAGCTGCTCCGCCGGGCCACGGGCCGTTCGATCGGCGAGTGGATCGCCACCGAGATCGCCGGGCCGCTGGGCCTGGAGATGTGGGTGGGCCTGCCGGAGGCGGAGGCGCACCGGGTGGGCCGCGTCGGCCCCATCGAAGCCCCGGCCAGGGAGGGCGCCCTGCGTACCCGCCCCAAACGCGCGGTCGCCGACGCGTACGCGGACCCGGCGAGCCTGACCCGCCGTGCCTTCGCGGCGATCACCCCGCTGCCCGACGAGAACGACCCCGCCTACCGGGCGGCGGTGCTGCCCGCGTCGAACGGCATCGCGACGGCCGACGCGTTGGCCCGGTTCTACGCGGCGCTGACCGGCGAGGTGGACGGCGTGCGCCTCTTCTCCCCCGCGACGGTGGAGCTGGCGCGCCAGGAAGCCTCGGCGGGGCCGGACCGCGTGCTGGTGGTCCCCACCCGCTTCGGCCTCGGCTACATGCTCCACGGCAGCGCGTCCCCGCTGCTCGCCCCCGGTTCCTTCGGCCACCCCGGCCGCGGCGGCGCCTTGGGTTTCGCGGACCCGGAGTCGGGCATCGCCTTCGGCTATGTGACGAACGGCTTCCACAAGAGCGTGACGGCGGACCCCCGGGCACAGGCGCTGGTAAGGGCGGTGTGTACGGCCCTGGCGTAGCCGGGCCCGGCTACGCCGGTGCCCGCACGCCTCGACGTGCGGGCACCGCGGGCGGACCCGTACTGCCCGTACTCCTCTGTCTCGCTGTGGGCGTCAGTGGAACGTCAGCGGGTGCGACGTCCGCCCCGACACCTCGTCGATCTCTTCGTGCGCCTTGGTGAGCAGCTGCATCGCCAGCTCGTTGAGCGCACGCGCCCCCGCGATCTCCTCACCGACGCGCGGCTGATTCGAGTCGGAGCGGTGGCGGCTGGCGTATCCGCGCGCCCGGAACTCCTTGCCGTCGGGGAGCCGGACGAGCGCCGCCGCCCGCGTCCGCTGCTCGTCCTCCTCGAACTCGAGTTCCACATGCCATCCGACCGCGGTGTGCATAGACATGACGATCACCTCCGGAACCGCTGATTCCAGGGTGCTCCTCCTCGTCCCCTGATGCACGGCGCGGGCGCCTTCGGAATCCTCCGGAACCTTCAGGAACCGGACTTCTCGTCGAAACTGGCGAAGTACGCGGCGGCCATGTCCTCGTCGGCGTGGCCCTGGGCGGCGGCGCGGGCGAGGCGTTCGGCGGTCGCTTCGGCCACGTCGAGGCGGACTCCGTGCTCCTCCCCGGCCCGGACGATCAGACGGGCGTCCTTCTCGGCCGTCGCCACGGCGAAACTGGCCGGGCTCAGCGTGCCGTTCAGGAGGAGATCGGCCTTGGCGTGCAGGTAGCCCATGTCCAGCGGGCCGCCCGCGATGATGTCGAAGAACTTCTGCGGGTCCACGTCCAGGGCCTTGGCCAGGGCCAGTACCTCACCGGTCGCGGCGGTGGCGGCGAGCACCCAGCTGTTGGCCACCAGCTTCAGCCGGCTGGCGCTGCCCGCCGCACCGTCCTGACCGGTCCACAGCGTGCGGGCGCCGACGGCGTCGAAGACGGGCGTCACCGCCTCACGCCCCTCGACGGGCCCGGCTGCGAGGACCGTCAGCTGCCCGGCCTCCGCGGGCTGGCGGGTGCCGAGCACGGGGGCGTCGTAGAAGGCCAGGCCGTGCTCCCGGGCGAAGGCGGCCAGCTCGCCCGTGGCCTCGATCCCGGCGGTGGTGGACTGCACCCAGGCGGTTCCGGGGCGCAGGGCGTCGGCGGCCTCCAGCATGACCTGCAGGACGGTGGCGCCGTCGTAGAGCATGGTCAGGACGACATCGGCATCCCGCACCGCCTCGGCGGGGGTGCCGGCGATCTGCGCGCCGTCGGCGGCGAGCGGCTCGGCCTTGTCGCGGGTGCGGTTCCAGGCGCGGACGGTGTGCCCGGCGCGGGCGACGTTGCGGGCCATCGCGGCGCCCATGATGCCGGTACCGAGGACGCTCACGGTGAGCTTGTCTGTCATGACGTCAACTTCCTGATCCCACGGTGACTGATGCGCTTCCCATGCTCCCCCAGCGGACGCACGTTCCGTCGTCACCTACCCGGCGTGGAGCATCAGCCCGATCCCGACCACCAGCAACCCCGCCGCCGCGATCCGCGGAACGCCGAACCGCTCCTTGAAGAAGACGGCACCGATGGCCGCGCCGACGATGACCGAGGACTCCCTCAGGGCGGCGATGGGCGCCAGCTCGGCCCGGGTCTGGGCCCACAGCACGAGGGCGTACGCCGTCACGGACAGCGCGGAGCCGAGCAGCCCGAGCGCCGCGAACGGCCGGAGCCGCGCGGTGAATTCGCCCCGCCACCGGTACCAGGCGTACGCGGGGATGACGACCCCCTGCACGGCCATCAGCCAGGCGATGTAGCCGAAGGAGGATCCCGACGTCCGTACGCCCAGCCCGTCCACCAGGGTGTACGCGGCGATCGTCAGGCCGGTGGCGAGCGCGGCGCCGATGGCCGCCCAGTTCGGCCGGCGCCCGCGTAGCCCCCACAGTGCGACTCCGGTCAACCCGGCGCACGACACGGCGACGCCCGCGGCCACCCAGCCGTCCGGCACCTCGTGGGCGAACACCGCCGCCAGCACGGTGACGACGAGGGGCGCGGTGCCGCGCGCGATGGGGTACGCCTGCCCGAAGTCGCCCAGCCGGAAGGAGCGCATCAACAGCGCCATGTAGGCGATGTGGATGGCCGCGGAGGCCAGAAGGTACGGCCACGCCCGGGCCGCCGGGAACGCCGCGCACAGGGCGATCGCGAGTCCGATGAGCACCCCGCCGCCCGAGATCAGCGTGAAGCCGACCAGCTTGTCGGTGATGCGGTGGGCGATGGCGTTCCAGCTGGCGTGCGTCACGGCGGCGAGCAGCACCGCCATGGCGACGGCGGGCGTCACGAGGTCTGCTCGCGCACGTCCACCAGCGTGCCGCCCGCGTGGGCGATCAGTGACTTCGGGTCCATCGGGAACACGGTGTGGGGGGTGCCGGCGGCGGCCCACACGGTCTCGTGGTCGAGCAGCGCACGGTCGGCGAGGACCCGCGTCCTCGTACGGTGCCCGAAGGGCGGCACGCCACCGATCGCATACCCGGTGGTCTCCCGTACGACATCGGGCTTCGCCCGGGCGACCTTCTCGGCGCCCAGCTCCTCGCGGACGCGCTCCACGTCCACCCGTGACGCTCCGTCCATGAGCACGAGCACCGGCTCGCCGTCCGCCGAGAAGACCAGTGACTTGCAGATCTGGCTGAGCTCGCACCCGATCGCGGCGGCGGCCTCGGCGGCGGTACGGGTCGCGTCCGGGAAGCGGCGGATGCGTGCTTGCAGTTCACCGAGGCCCATGTCATGCAGGGCCGCAACGAAGAGGGGGTGCGTTCCCGAGTTCCCGGGGCGTTCGGCGTCAGTGGCGGCTGCCGTCATGCGAGGCACGGTAGCGGCAGCTGGACAGGGCAGGCGACTGGGTTGTCGACCGCCGCAACATGCTCCTCACCGACGCCGACCGCGAGCGCGTCACCTCCTGCAAGGACCTCGACACCCTCACCCGCTGGTTCGACCGCGCCATCACTGCCGCCTCCGCCGCCGAGGTCTTCGCGGACGACCAGTCCGGCGACGCAGCGCACTGAGAGCGGGCCACGACGCACTCACCCGACAGGGCGCCCCACCCACCGGTGAGGCGCCCCGTTCGCGTTCAGGCCCAGTCGCTCAGACCCGCACCAGCTCCCTCTCCTGGTCCGGATCCGCGTCCGGGTCCCGGCGATCGGCCGCGTCGGACGCCGCGCGCAGGCCCTCACCCTCGACGTCCACGTTCGGCAGTGCCCGGTCCAGCCACTTCGGCAGCCACCACGCCCGGCGGCCCAGCAGCGCCAGGACGGCCGGAACCAGCGCCATCCGGACCACGAACGCGTCGAAGAACACCGCGATCGCGAGGCCGAAGCCGATCATCTTGATCATCGACTCGCTGGAGCCGATGAAGCCGGAGAACACCGCGATCATGATGACGGCCGCCGCCGTCACCACCCGTGCACCGTGCCGGAAGCCGGTCACGATCGCCTGACCGGGGCTCTCCCCGTGGACGTACGCCTCACGCATACGGGTCACGAGGAAGACCTCGTAGTCCATCGCCAGGCCGAACACCACGCCCACCATGAAGATCGGCATCATCGACATGATCGGGCCCGTCTGCTGGACGCCCAGCAGACCGGACAGCCAGCCCCACTGGAACACCGCGACCACCGCGCCGAGCGCCGCCGTCACCGAGAGCAGGAAGCCGAGCGCCGCCTTCAGCGGGACCAGGATCGAGCGGAATACCAGGATCAGGAGGAGGAAGGCGAGGCCCACCACCAGCGCCAGGTACGGGATCAGCGCGTCGTTGAGCTTCTGCGAGAAGTCGATGTTCATCGCCGTCGTGCCGGTGACCAGCAACTTGGCGTCCGTCTTCGACTTCAGCCCGGCGCCGGTGTCCCGGATGCCGTGCACCAGGTCCTCGGTGGTCGTCGAAGACGGCTTGGATCCGGGGACGACCGTGATCATCGCCGTGTCGCCGGCCTTGTTGTACGTCGCCGGCGTGACCGTCGTGACGTCCTTCAGGCCCTTGATGTCGTCGGTCACCGTCGCGACCGCCGCCTTCGGGTCGTCGCTCGCCTTGGTGTCGACCACCACCATCAGCGGCCCGTTGAAGCCTGGCCCGAAGCCCTCCGACAGCAGGTCGTACGCCCGGCGCTGGGTCGTGGACGTCGGCTGGGAACCGTCGTCCGGCAGGCCCAGTTCCAGCCGGGACGCCGGAAGGGCCGCGGCACCGAGGCCGATCACACCCAGCAGCAGCACGGCGACCGGGCGGCGGACGACGAAACTCGCCCAGCGCGTGCCCATGTTCGGCTTGTCCTTCTTGCCCGCCGCGGCCCGGCCGCCACCCAGCAGCCTGCTCTTCTCTCCCGCCGGCTTGACCCTGCGGCCCGCGTAGCCGAGCAGCGCCGGGATCATCGTCAGCGCGATCAGGACCGCGATGGCCACGGTGCCGGCCGCCGCGACACCCATCTTCGTCAGCATCGGAATGTTCACGACGGACAGGCCCACCAGTGCGATCACCACGGTCAGGCCCGCGAAGACCACCGCCGAGCCCGCCGTGCCGACCGCCCGGCCCGCCGCCTCCTCGCGCTCACGGCCCTCGGCCAGCTCGGCCCGGTAGCGGGAGACGATGAACAGCGCGTAGTCGATGCCGACCGCGAGGCCGATCATCATCGCCAGCGTGGAGGTCGTGGTACCGAGGTCCAGCGCGTTCGCCAGGGCCGTGATCGTGGAGACGCCGATGCCGACGCCGATCAGGGCCGTGAGCAGCGGCAGCCCGGCCGCCACGAGGGAACCGAAGGTGATGACGAGGACGACCGCGGCGACCGCGATACCGATGACCTCGGTAGCGCCCGTCTCCGGTGCGGCCTGCAGCGCGTCACCGCCGATCTCGACGGTCAGCCCGGCGTCCCGCGCGTTCTGCGCGGCCTCCTGCAGGGCGTCCTTGGAAGAGTCCTTCAGCTCCATCCCGGAGACCTTGTACTTCACCTGCGCGTACGCGATCGTGCCGTTCTTGCTGACGGCCTGCGCGGTGAACGGATCGGCGACGGAGACGACCTCGGAGCCGGAGCGCAGCTCCGTGACGGTCTTCTCGACGACCGACTTGTTGTCCTTGGCCGTCACCTTCTCCCCGCCGGGCGCCTTGAAGACGACACGGGCGGTCGCCCCGTCGGCGCTCATCCCCGGGAAGCGCTGTTCGAGCAGGTCGAAGGCCTTCTGGGCCTCGGTGCCGGGGATGGAGAAGGAGGAGGAGCCCGCCGCCGGGGCGCTGGCGGCGCCGACGCCCGCGAGCGTCAGCAGCGCCACCCAGATCAGGGCGACGAAGTGCCGTCGCCGGAAGGCGAGACGGCCGAGTCTGTAGAGATAAGTGGCCACGAGGGCGTACTCCCGGTCAGTCGTGGGGTTTTCAGGGCAGGGGTGATCAGCCCGACGACGTGAGCGGTGACGTCAGGTGGGGGCCAGCTGGGGGACAGGTCAGGTGGTGGGTGCGCCGAGGGCGGGGAGGACCACGGCGTCGATGTACGAGCGCAGGAACGCCTGCGTGGGAGGCAGGTTGTCGATGAGGGAGCGCGTGGCGAACGCGCCGATCAACATGTGCACCACGTACTGCAGCGCCGGGTTGTCGGCGCGGATCTCCCCGCGGTCGACGGCCCGCTGCAGTACGCGCCGGAACTCTTCCCTCTCCGGTTCGACGAGGTGCTCCCGGAACGCCCGCTGAAGGTCGGGGTTGGTGTGCGTCGCCATGGCCAGACCCCGCATCAGGGCGTGGTTCTGCTCCATGGTGCAGTCGTCCTGGTGTGCCGTGAGGGCGTGGAAGTCGCCCCGCAGGGACCCGGTGTCGACGTCCGCGAAGCGGCTCGGCTTGCCGTGCCGGATCGCCTTCGCCACCAGCTCGGCCTTGCCGCCCCACTGGCGGTAGAGCGTCGCCTTGCTGGAACGGGTGCGGGCGGCCACGGCGTCCATCGTCAGGGCGTCGTAGCCGACTTCACGGAGCAGGTCGAGCACGGCCTCGTACAACTCGGCCTCACGCTCGGGGGTGATCCGACTACGACGCCCTGTCGCGACATCGGTCATGCGACTCACCTCTCCTGCTCGGTGTTTCCTGCTTCCCGCCCGGAGCGGCAGGGCTCCGAACGAGACTGTTTCGTACTCCATGACGATACCCCGACAGCCAAACGAAACGAAACAGTTTCGTACGTGTTCTGGGTCACGCGGTTGTCGACGCCCTTGCCGACACACCCTCCCTACGAGTTGCCGCGCCCCGTCGCCGGACAAAGCATGGGTAGGTGAATGAAGCGCGCGACGAGTACGAGAACGAGAAGGCACCCGGCTACCTCCGCTTCCCTCACCTGCACGGCGACCGCCTGTGCTTCGCCGCAGAGGACGACCTGTGGACGGCTCCGCTGGACGGTTCCGGCCGGGCCTGGCGGCTCACCGTGGACCGTACGAAGATCGGGCATCCCCGCTTCTCCCCGGACGGCCGGTTCATCGCGTACACGAGCTGGCGCAGCCTGTTCCCGGAGATCCATCTGACTCCGGTGGACGGCGGCCCCGGCCGGCGGCTGACCTACTGGGGCAGCGTCGACACCCGGGTGTGCGGCTGGACCCCGGAGGGCGACCTCCTCGCCGTCGCCTCGCACGGTGAGCCCTTCTCGCACTACACCTTCGCCTACAAGGTCCCGACCGACGGCGACCCCGGCGGCAAGCTGCCCTGGGGCCCGGTCTCCGACATAGCCGTGGCCGACATCGACGGCGAACGCAGAACCCTGCTGCTCACCGGCACACCCCCGCACGAACCGGCCTCCTGGAAGCGCTACCGCGGCGGCGCCATGGGCCGGCTGTGGCTGCACGGGCAGCGGCTGCTCGTCGACCTCGAGGGCCACCTGGGCTCGCCGATGTTCGTCGGCGGGCGGATCGCGTTCCTCTCCGACCACGAGGGCATCGGCAACCTGTACTCGTGCGCGTACGACGGCTCCGACCTGCGCCGCCACACCGACCACGACAGCTTCTACGCCCGCCACGCCGCGAGCGACGGCGCGCGGGTGGTGTACCAGTGCGCGGGCGAGTTGTGGATCGTCGACGACCTGTCCCCCGACTCGATCCCGCGCCGCCTGGACGTGCGCCTGGGCGGACCACGGGCCGGGCGCCGCAAGTACCAGGTGCCGGCGGCGCAGCACGTGGACGGGATCTCGGTGGACGAGACCGGGCGGGCCAGCGCCGTGGTCGTCCGCGGCAGCCTGTACTGGCTCACGCACCGGGACGGCCCCGCCCGCACGATCACGGACACCCCCGGGGTGCGCATCCGGCTGCCGGAGATGCTGGGCGCCGGTGGGCAGATCGCGTACGTCACGGACGCCGAGGGCGAGGACGCCATCGAGATCGCGTATCTGCCGCGTGCCTCCGGCGACCGCGGGCCGCGCCGGCTGGCCTCCGGGCAACTGGGACGCGTCCTGGAGATGGTGGCGGACCCGCAGGGCGAACGGCTCGCGATCGCCTCGAACGACGGACGTCTGCTGCTCGTCACCGTGGCCGACGAGGGATCCGGTGGCGAGGAGCCCGGTGGCGAGGGGTCCGGTGGCCAGGAGTCTGGTGGCGAGGAGCCTCACAGCGAGGAGCCGGAGGGCGCGGTCACGGAGGATGCGGTCACGGAGGGCGCGGTCACGGAGGGCGCGGTCACGGAGGGCACGGTCACGGAGTTGGTCCGCTCGGACAACGGGCCGGTACGGGACCTGGCGTTCTCCCCGGACGGCGCGTGGCTCACGTGGTCGCATCCGGGGATCGGCCGGTCGCTGAGGCAGATCAAAATGGCCCGCATAAAGGACCAGTTGATCGTCGACGTCACCAACGGCCGCTTCGAGGACGAGAACCCGGTGTTCACCCGCGACGGCCGCTACCTGGCGTTCCTGTCCTGGCGCGGCTTCGACCCCGTGTACGACGTGCACACCGGCGACCTGTCCTTCCCCCTCGGCTGCCGCCCGTACCTGGTCCCGCTGTCCTCCGCGACCCACTCCCCCTTCGCGCTGAACCCGGAGGGACGGCCCGCGGCCGGCGGTCTCGACCCGGCAGAGGACGAGGAGGAGGGCGGCGGCGTGGTGACCGTCGAGGTCGAGGGGCTGGAGAACCGGGTGACGCCGTTCCCGGTCACGGCCTCGAAGTACTCCGAGCTGCGTCCCGTCGCGGGCGGCGGCCTGGTGTGGCTGCGCTGGCCGATCTCGGGCGCGCTGGGCGAGACCTTCGTCAACCCGGACGACGTCTCCGGCCGCCCCACCCTGGAGCACTTCAACCTCAGCAAGGCGAAGAAGTCCGAACTGGTCGGCCACCTGGACTGGTTCGCGGTGAGCGGGGACGGGACGCGGCTGGTGGTCGTCGACGAGGGCGACCTGCGGGCGGTGCCGTCGACCGAGTCCGGCGACTTGGACACGACGGTGTGGATCGACGCACGCCGCATCATGCACGAGGTGGACCCGGGCGCGGAGTGGCGGCAGGCGTACGCGGAGGCGGGCCGGCTCATCCGGGCCTACTTCTGGGAGCCGGACATGTGCGGGATCGACTGGGACGCGATCCTGGAGCAGTACCGCCCGCTGGTCGAACGGGTCGCCTCCCCGGACGAGTTCGCGGACCTGCTGCGCGAGGTGCTGGGCGAACTGGGCACCTCGCACGCGTACGTGGCGGCGGCCCGACGCAACGAGGGCCCGCCGCACTACCAGCGCTACCAGGGCCTGCTGGGCGCCAACTTCGTGCGCCGCGACGGGCGCTGGGTGGTGAGGCGGATCCTGCCGGGCGAGTCGTCGGACTCCAAGGCGCGCTCCCCCCTCGCGGGCACCGGCATCCGTGAGGGCGCCGTGCTGACCCATGTGGACGGGCGGCCGGTGGACCCGGTGACGGGACCGTATCCGCTGCTGGCCGGGGCGGGCGGTACGACGGTGGAGCTGACGTTCCTGCCCGCCGACGGGGAGGGCGGAGCCCGTCGTGTGGCCGTGGTGCCGCTGGTCGACGAACGGCCGCTGCGCTACCAGGACTGGGTCGCCAAGCGCCGTGCGGTCGTGAAGGAGTTGAGCGGCGACCGCTGCGGGTACCTGCACATCCCGGACCTGGGCGGCTCCGGCTGGGCACAGTTCAATCGGGACCTCAGGAAGGAGGTCTCGCGGCCGGCCCTCATCGTGGACGTACGGGGCAACGCGGGCGGCCACATCAGCGAACTCGTCATCGAGAAGCTGACGCGCACCATCCTGGGCTGGGACCTGACTCGCAACGCCCAGCCGGTGTCGTACACCTCGAACGCCCCGCGCGGACCGATCGTGGCCCTCGCCGACGAGGCCACGTCCTCCGACGGCGACATGATCACGGCCGCGTTCAAACTGCTGAAGCTCGGTCCGGTGGTCGGCCAGCGCACCTGGGGCGGCGTGGTCGGCGTGACGGGCCGTCACCGCCTGGGCGACGGCACGGTGATCACGGTGCCGATGAACGCGGCGTGGTTCGACGCGTACGGGTGGTCGGTGGAAAACCGGGGCGTCACCCCCGACTTGGAGATCGAGCGCACCCCCGTGGACTGGGCGGAGGGCCGCCACAGGCAACTGTCGGACGCGGTCGAGGTGGCCCTGAACCTCCTTCAGACGCAGCCGGCGGCGACCCCACCGGACTACAGCCAGGTCCCGGACATAACCCGCCCGAAACTTCCACCGAGGCCGTAACCGCAGTGGGGCACCCGAAAATGGGGCGCCCTCAAAGGAAGGGCGCCCCACTCACCGCGGCCGAAGCCGGCCGCAGGCTACCGCTCGCGGTCCCGGTCGAAGCGGTCCTCCGCTTCCTCCTGCATCCGCTGCGCCTCGTCCCGCGACTGCTGGCCCCGCTGCTGACCCCGCTGCTGAGCCTGCTGGCCGCGCTGCTGCGCCTGCTGCTTGGCCTGTTCCATCTTCTGCTTGGCCTGCTGCTTGATCTGCTCGGACTTGTCCTTCATACCCATGTGGGTTCACTCCCGAAGTGGGTGAGGGGATCGGGCTCGACCAGACTGACACGCAGGAACAAAGCACGCATTTCGATCAGTTACCGAGCGTACTCTGCCGCTGCTCATCGGCCTGACCGCCGGCCCCGACGAGCCCCGTGCGCACCCCCCTGAGCCGCGGCTCGAACCGCCGCATCTCCCGCTGTCCCACGGTCGCGATGATTCCCGGCAGATACCCGCGCACCGCCTGCATCCCGCGCAGCCACGCCTGCCCGTACACATGGCTCGACCGCCGCTCGATCCCGGCCACCAGCCGGTCCACCGCCGGCCCCAGTGGATACGTCTTGTTGGACGGCCACGGCAGCCGCTGCCGCAGCTCCCGCATCACCTCGTCCTGGTTGGCACCCCGCACCATGTCCGTGTCGGTCCAGGACAGATACCCGACTCCGACGCGTACACCCCGGTGCGCGACCTCGGCGCGGAGACTGTGCGCGTACGCCTCCACGCCCGACTTGGACGCGCAGTACGCCGTCATCATCGGCGCCGGCGTGATCGCCGCCAGCGAGGCGATCTGGAGGAGATAGCCCCGGCTCGCGATCAGCGCCGGCAGGAAGGCGCGGGCCGTCACCGCCGAGCCGATCAGGTTGACCTCGATCACCCGCCGCCACGCCTCGGGGTCGGACTCGGCGAACGGCCCTCCGTTCGCCACACCGGCGTTGGCGACCACGATGTCGACCTTCCCGAACCGCTGCTGAACCTCCCGCGCGACCCGCGTCATCGCCTCGTGGTCGGTGACGTCGGCGTACCAGTGGCCGCCGTCCCCGTACAGCTGCTCCGCGACGCGTTTGAGGGCGTCCGCCTCCAGGCCGACCAGGGCGACCGTGGCGCCGCGTGCCGACAGCTTGCGGGCCAGCAGCTCGCCGACGCCCCGCGCCGCGCCGGTGACGACGGCGACCTGCCCCTTGAGGCTCACCCTGCTCATGTGCCCTCCTTGACCGGCTCGTTCGGTGTGTGTGCCGCGTACGCGGTGACGAGTTCGCGGATCCTCCCGGTGACCAGCTCCGGTGCCTCCACGGGTGTCATATGGCCGAGCCCCGGCAGCTCCGTGCCGCCCACGCAGTGCGGCAGCGCGGCGACCAGCGCCCGCGCGTGCACCGGCGGGGTGAGCCGGTCGGCGGTTCCGACGACGACGGCAGTCGGTGCGGTCAACTCCCGTACAACGTCTTCGAGATCGAGCCGTTCGAGCACGAGCGACCAGGCGTGACGCACCTCGCGCGGACAGGCGTGCACCACCCGCGCGCACGCCTCCACCATGGCCGGCGTCGCAGCGGCGCCCATGGTGGCGTACTTGAGGATGCGCCGGGCCACCGGCGTGACCGGCCCGAGCGGAGCGCGCGAGCCGAGGACGCGGGCCGTGAGCCAGGTGCGCACACGCCCGGCGCGCATCGGCACCACCAGTGACTCGGCCACCAGGCGCCCGCTGCCCGTACTGCACAACAGGACGGCCGCCGTGTGTGCGCGGAAGCGGGGGCGCGCGGCGGCGGCCAGCACCGTCATCCCGCCCATGGAGTGCCCCACGACCACCGCTCTCTCGCCCGGTGCGAGCGTGGCGGCGAGCACCGTTTCCAGATCGTCGGCGAGGGCCTCGGTGGAGCAGGTGGGGCTCACGGGGCTGCGCCCGTGTCCGCGCTGGTCGTAGGCGATCACCCGGTGGTCGGCCGCGAGGTCCCGGATCTGCGCGGCCCAGAAGGCGGTCGAGCAGGTCCAGCCGTGCACGAGGACCACCGGGGACGCGCCCTCGGGTCCGTGCACCTCGACGTGCAACCGGGCGCCGTCGGCGGAGAGGACCGAAAGCTCACGGTCCGGGGCCGGGGGCGCGTAGGGGCCCGTGGCCACCGGCGTCGGGCGCCTCATGCGCCGGCCTCCACGCGCTCCTCGGCCTGCGCGCTCCGCCGGGCGGATGCCCGCAGCACGTCGTACTCCGCGAGGTTCACGCGCCGCGTCGCCGCTCGGAACTCCGTCGTCGTACCCGGCCAGACGGTGGTGTTGCGGCCGTCCGCGTCGAGGTACCAACTGGTGCAGCCGCCGGTGTTCCACACCGTGCGCTTCATACGTTCCTGCACCTTGTCGTTCCAGGCCGCGACGGCACCCGGACGGGCGTCGAGCGCGACCCGGCCGCCCAGGACCCGCAACTGCCGCAGGAAGTCGGCCATGTAGTTCAGCTGGGACTCGATCACGAGGATCATCGAGGAGTTCCCGAGCCCGGTGTTGGGCCCGATGATCGTCATCCAGTTGGGGAACCCGGCGGCCGAGGCCCCGCGCAGGGCCCGCATCCCGCCCCTCCAGCTCTCCGCGAGCGTCCTGCCGTCGACGCCGACGACCCGCTCGGCGATCGGCATGTCCGTCACATGGAACCCGGTACCGAAGACGATCACGTCGACCTCGGCCTCGGTGCCGTCCGCGGCGACGACCGCCCGACCGCGGACCTCGGCGAGCCCGCTCGCGACGACGTCCACATTCGGCTGCGCGAGGGCCGGGTAGTAGTCGCTGGAGAGCAGGATCCGCTTGCAGCCGATGCGGTAGTCGGGGGTCAGCCTGGCGCGCAGGGCCGGGTCCTTGACGGCGCGGGCCATGTTGGCCTTGGCCAGCCGCTCGACGAGGCCCAGCTCGTTCGGGTGCTTGGTGAACGCCTGGATCTGCAACTCCCGTATCCCCCACAGCAGTCCGCGCCGCAGCCGCGCCGTTGCGGGCAGCACGCGGTGCAGTGCCCGCTCCGGGCCGCTGATCGCGCGGTCGACACGGGGCAGCACCCACGGTGGGGTGCGCTGGAAGAGGACGAGCTTCGCGACGTCGGGCTGGATGGCCGGCACGATCTGGATCGCGGAGGCCCCGGTGCCGACCATGGCGACCCGCTTGCCGCGCAGGTCCTGGTCGTGGTCCCAGCGGGCGGAGTGGAAGACCGCGCCCGGGAAGGAGTCGAGGCCGGGGATGTCGGGGATCTTCGGGTCGGAGAGCGGGCCGGTGGCGGAGACGACGACGTCCGCGGTGAGCGATCCGCTGCTGGTCTCGATGTCCCAGCGCAGCTTCGCGGCATCCCAGGTCGTCAGCTTCACCTCGCTGCGGAAGCGGAGGTGCGGCCGCAGGCCGAAGACGTCCGCCACATGCTCCAGGTACGCGCGGATGTGCTCCTGACCGGAGAAGGTGCGCGGCCAGTCTGGGTGGGGTGCGAAGGAGAACGAGTAGAGGTGGGAGGGGACGTCGCAGGCGCAGCCCGGGTAGGTGTTGTCGCGCCACGCGCCGCCCACCGAGTCCGCCCGTTCCAGGACCACGAAGTCGGTGATCCCCTCCCGGCGCAGTCGCACGGCGGCACCGAGCCCGCCGAACCCCGACCCGATCACCGCCACCCGTACATGCTCGTGCTCGGCCATCCCGCAGCCTCCTGGTCCGCCAGACTCTGCCAGTGAACACTGGCGCAATCGGGAGGGTAGGGCAGCGGCCGTACCGATGGGTAGGGGTGGGACAAGGAAAGTTACCGACGGTACGACGTAGGGTTCGGGCGTGGCAGGCAACGGGGAGCGGCACGAGTACCGCATGGAGGAGCTGGCCGGGAAGGCCGGCATCACGGTGCGCACCCTGCGCTTCTACCGCGAGCGCAAGCTGATCCACCCGCCGCGCCGCGAGGGCCGTATCGCCTGGTACGACGACACGCACCTGGCCCGGCTGCGGACGATCTCCGCGCTCCTGGAACGCGGCCACACCCTCAGCGGCATCGCGGAACTCGCGGAGGCCTTCGACCACGGCCGCGACGTCGGCGAGTTGCTCGGCCTCGGCGCACCCAGCGAGGAGACCCCGGTCCGGCTCACCCCCGAGGCACTGGCCGACGTCTTCGGCGACCAGGCGACACCCGAGAACCTCTCCGCCGCACTCGAACTGGGCTACCTCGGCACGGACGGCGGCGAGATCGTGCACGTCAGCCGCCGGCTGCTGGACGTCTCGGCCGCACTGGTCCGCGAGGGCATCCCACTGGCGGACGTCCTGGCCGCCGCCCGCCGCGTCCGCCACCACGCGGAGGCCCTGGCGGAGCTGTTCAACGACCTGGTGGCCGCGGAGGACCGCTCACCGGAGGACATCAAACGCCTGCGCCCGCTGGCGAAGAGCGTGGTGGAGGCGGAACTCTCACTGGCGCTGGACCGGCGGCTGCTGGGGGATCAGAGGTCGTAGACCACTGTCACCGGCGCATGGTCCGACCAGCGCGCGGTGTGCGTTGCCGCGCGCTCCACGTACGCCTTGACCGCCTTGGCGGCGAGACCCGGCGTGGCGACCTCGTAGTCGATGCGCCATCCCGTGTCGTTGTCGAAGGCCCGCCCCCTGTACGACCACCACGTGTACGGCCCCTCTGCATCGGGATGCAGCGACCGTACGACGTCGACGTACCCGCCGTCCGCCGGATCGAACACTCGGCCAAGCCACTCGCGTTCCTCGGGCAGGAAGCCGGAGTTCTTCCGGTTGCCGCGCCAGTTCTTCAGGTCGGCCTCGCGGTGGGCGATGTTCCAGTCGCCGCAGACGACGACCTCGCGTCCGTCGGCGGCGGCCCGCTCCCGCAACTCCTTGAGATGGCCGAGGAACTCGGCCATGAACCGGACCTTCTCGTCCTGCCGTTCGGTCCCGACCTCACCCGAGGGCAGGTACAGGCTGGCGACGGTGACACCGGGCAGATCGGCCTCGACATACCGGCCGCTGCCGTCGAACTCGGCCGACCCGAACCCGATCCGCACCCGGTCGGGCTCGCGCCGCGTGTAGAGCGCCACCCCCGCGCGCCCCTTGGCGGTGGCCGGGGCCTGCACGACATGCCAGCCGTCGGGCGCCCGGACACCCTCGGGGATCTGCCCGGGCTCGGCGCGTACTTCCTGGAGGCACAGCACATCGGCGGAGGTACCGTCGAGCCACTCCACGAAGCCCTTCTTCGCGGCGGCACGGATCCCGTTGACGTTCACGGAGGTCACAGTGAGCACCCGGGAACGATACCGGCAGGCGGGCACAGCCCCACCGGCATTATTCGTATAGATGTACGCTTTCCGGCGTGAATATTCGCCCTGCCTCCTTCGACCACCCCGACGCCGTCAAGCTCAACGACCTCGTCCAGGCCGAGTACCACGTTCGCTACGGCGACGGTGGCGACGCCACGCACCTGGACCCGGCGATGTTCGTACCGCCGGCCGGCCTCTACCTGATCGCGTACGACGAGCAGGACCGCCCCGTGGCCACGGGCGGCTGGCGCTCACAGGAGAAGAACGACGAGGGGTACGAGGACGGGGACGCCGAACTCAAGCGGATGTTCGTCATCGAGGAGATGCGCGGCCGGGGTCTGGCGCGCCGCATCCTCGCCGCCCTGGAGGAGGACGCCCGTGCGGCCGGCCGCACCCGCATGGTCCTGGAGACGGGCACCAAGCAGCCGGAGGCGGTGGCCCTCTACACCTCCAGCGGCTACGAACCGTGCGCGAAGTTCGGCTACTACCGCCTCTACGAATCGAGCCTGTGCTTCGCGAAGCCGCTCTAGGCGTCGGGTGAGGCTCACCAGTCGCACAGACAAGAGGCCGGGCAATCCTCGCGGTTTCCCGGCTCTTCCCTTCAGGATCACCGCTTCAGGATCACCGCTTCAGGGTGACCGCCGGGCGGAGTTGGGAACGCCGCGCCGCGAAAGTCGGGACGGGCATGGCAAGAGGCCCGCCCCCCTTGCGGGGAGCGGGCCTCCATGCTGCGTGGACCTGAGGGGATTTGAACCCCTGGCCCCCTCGATGCGAACGAGGTGCGCTACCGGACTGCGCCACAGGCCCTTGCAACGAGTGAAACTCTAGCATCCCCGTCGGCTGGTCAGGAAATCCGTTCCAGAGCCGCCCCGGCCACGGGCAATCGTGCCGCCGCCGCCCCTTACTCGTTCGCGGCCCGCGGCCGCTCCCCCTCCTCGTACTGGTCGAACAGCGGGGTCCGCCCCCGCTCCCTCGACCGCCGAGCCGACGCCGCCCGCCGGGCATCGCTCCGGTCGGCACCCTCCGAGGGCTCCGCCCGCTCCCCCGACCCCGCCCCGGGATCGGCGCCGGGCCCGGGCTCCGCGCCCGCCGTCGGCGCCGCCTCCGCCGTGCTCGACCGTGCCGAGCTCCACGCGTCCGGCGCCCCGAGGTCGACACTCGGCGTCGCCCGCGGAGCGACCGGCGCGGTCACATACGTCGGCAGCGGCACCGGCACCGGGTCCCAGCTCTCCCCGTGCCCCGGCCTGCGCTGTCGCTCCCGCTGCTGGTCCACCCACTCCGCGTGGTCCGTCTGCTCCACGAGCGCGCGTCGGTCGGCGGCCAGTGCGGACAGCCCGGGGTCGTTCTCCGCCTCGGGGCCGTCCTCCGCCTCGTCCGTGTCGGAGTCGACCGGTGGCCGCCGCCTCGGCTGCCGCTCCCGCAACCGCTGCGCCGCCGCCTCGGCCCGCCGCCGGTCCATCGTGTACGTGAACCGCTTCCGCTCCTGCGTCCGCAGGTAGGCGATGTACGCGCTCAGCAGCACGGCCGGCACACCCGGCGCCCACAGGAACGCGAGCCCGCCGACGGCGGCCACGATCGCGCCGAGCGTGAAAGCGAGGAAGAGCACCACGGTCGTCCGCCGCCGGCGCGCGAGCACCTTCGAGCGCCGGGCGCGCGCCATGGCCTCCGCCGAGGAGACCTTCCGCGCCGGGGGCACCCGTCCGGGGGCACCCGGTTCGGCCGCGCGCGGCTCCCCCGGCTCGGCCCGCTCTCCCTGCTCCCGCCGGGGCCTGCTCTCCGGCTCCGCCTCAGCCCGAGCCCGCGGCTGCCGCTCGGTCGGGGGCATGGCGAAGGACCGGACGTCCACCGAGCCGGTGACACCGTCCGGCTTCGCGCCGGGCTCCCCCTCTTCGGCGGAGCGCGCCCGCAGGTCCTTGGCGTATCGGCGCTCCATTCCCGCCCGTCCGGACAGCAGCCGGATGGCGGTGCTGAAGCGTTCCGTCGGACGAGACTCGTTCAGCTCGTCCTGCCTACGGAGCCACATCGGCACCAAGTAGGCGGCCCAGGCCCCGACAATGACTGCGTAGATGAGGCCGCTGCTGCTCACGTCTCACACGGTAGAGGGGTTTGCGTGAGGCCATCTGCCAATTGAGCCGGTGTGTCGCACGATCTGGCTGATATTTCGAACTTTTTTTGGGACGGATGCGATCAGCAGACCGACGGGGCCGCTAATCTCATTGCCCTCAGACGAACGCGAGACGATCGCCACCCGATCAAATTCGAACGTACTTTTTATTTTCCGGGGTGGCGGTGGGCCTGCTGAGAGCGTGCCCGGCGCCAGCGCGCCAGCAACCCCTCGGGCACCTCTTCCGCGGTGAGCGCGAAGACCAGATGGTCCCGCCAGGCCCCGTCGATGTGCAGATAACGCGGCCGGAGCCCTTCCTCACGGAATCCCAGTTTCTCCACGACCCGGCGGCTCGGACCGTTCTCGGGGCGAATGCAGACCTCGATGCGATGGAGCCCGACGGCGCGGAAGCAGTGGTCGACGACGAGCGCCACGGCCGTCGGCATCACCCCGCGGCCCGCGACCGCCTCGTCCACCCAGTAGCCGACGTGCCCGGAGCACATCGAGCCCCAGGTGATCCCGGCCACCGTCAACTGCCCCACCAGGCGCCCCTGGTACTCGATGACGAAGGGCAGCATCCGGCCCGCCCTGGCCTCGGCGCGCAGATGCCGGACCATCTGCCGGTAGGTCGGCCGGTGCGCTGTCGGGCCGCCGGGCGCGGGCGGCGGAATGGTCGCCTCCCACGGCCGCAGCCACTCCCGGTTGCGCCGGTTGACCTCGCGCCAGGCCCGCTGGTCGCGCAGCCGTATCGGCCGGAGGACGACATCGCCGTCCACCAGCTCGACGGGCCAGGATGGGCTGTTCAGCTCGCACCCCCACTCGGTCCGGGGCGGTCCTGGCGGACCGCGGACCCGCCGGCGTCGGCCCGGGGGTGGTCCCCGCCGCGGATCTGGTCGACGGCGTGGACCAACAGGGGCTCCAGGACGGCCAGTCCGTCCCTCACCCCGCCGGTGGACCCCGGCAGGTTGACGATCAGCGTCCCGTCGGCGACTCCGGCCAGTCCCCGGGAGAGCGCCGCCGTGGGCACCTTCTTACTTCCGAACGCCCTGATGGCCTCGGGAATGCCCGGCACCTCGTAGTCGATCACCGCGCGGGTCGCCTCGGGGGTGCGGTCGGTCGGGGATATGCCGGTGCCCCCGGTGGTCACGATCACGTCGTAGCCGGCGCTCGAGCCGGTCCGCAGGGCGTTCTCCACCGGGTCACCGTCCGGCACGACCCACGGGCCGTCGACCGCGAAACCGAGGCGGGTGAGCGCCTCGGCGATCAGGGGTCCGCCCTTGTCCTCGTAGACGCCCGCGGCCGCGCGGTTCGACGCGGTCACCACCAGGGCCGCGTAGGGCGCCAGGAGGGCACCGCCGATCGGCGGCTCGGCCCGTGCCGTCATGCCCGGCTCCAGTCGCCCGACTTCCCGCCCGTCTTCTCCTCCACGCGCACGTCGGTGATCACCGCCGCCTTGTCGACCGCCTTGACCATGTCGATCACGGTGAGCGCCGCGACACCGACCGCGGTGAGCGCCTCCATCTCGACACCCGTACGGTCGGTGGTCCTCACGGTGGCCGTGATCTCCACGGCGTCGTCCGCGACCGACAGATCCAGCTTCACACCCGACACCGCGAGCGGGTGGCACAGGGGGATGAGGTCGGGGGTGCGCTTGGCGCCCATGATGCCCGCGATGCGCGCGGTGGCCAGCGCGTCGCCCTTGGGGACGCCCTCGCCGCGCAGCAGCTCGATCACGCGCGGTGAGACCAGCACACGGCCGCTGGCGCGCGCGGTGCGCTCGGTGACGTCCTTGCCTGAGACGTCGACCATGCGGGCCGCCCCCGCGTCATCGATATGGGTCAGTCTGTCCTGCGAACTCATGTGCTGCGGCACTCCCGGTCCTGGCCCGGCACGCGGGCCTGCTGTGCGCGACACGGTACCGCCAAGTCGCCCCGGGCATCGGATCAAGGTCCACTGACCGGATACGGAGGCGTGGCCGGACCGCTCGGGCAGGCCAGTCCGACCGGACGAAGCCTCCGAACCCGGACACCCGGGGCGCCCGCCGTCAGCCGAGCAGGACCACCTCGACCTCCGTGCCCGGCTCGATGGATGTGTCGTCCTCGGGGACCACGATCAGGGCGTCCGCCTGGGCGAGGGCGGCGATCAGGTGGGAGCCCGCGCCGCCCACCGGGGACACCGTGCCGTCGGCATAGGTGCCGCGCAGGAACTGCCGGCGGCCCGCGGGCGACGTCAGCGCCTTGTCCGCCTTCAGGGCGGCTCTGGTCCGGGGGCGGTGCACGTCCGGCAGGCCCATCAGGGTGCGGATCGCCGGGCGTACGAACAGCTCGAAGGAGACGTACGACGACACCGGGTTGCCCGGCAGCGCGAGCAGCGGCGTGTGGTCGGGGCCGATGGAACCGAAGCCCTGGGGCTTGCCGGGTTGCATGGCGAGCTTGCGGAACTCGACGCCGCCGCCCGCCTCGTCCGCGTCGCCCACGGAGGACAGCGCCTCCTTGACGACGTCGTACGCGCCCACGCTCACCCCTCCGGTGGTGACCATGAGGTCGGCCCGGACGAGCTGGTCCTCGATGGTGGAGCGCAGCGTGTCCGCGTCGTCTGCGACCGCGCCGACCCGGTAGGCGATGGCGCCGGCGTCCCGGGCCGCGGCGGTGAGGGCGAAGCTGTTGGAGTCGTAGATCTGGCCGGCCGCCAGTTCCTCGCCGGGCTGGACGAGTTCGCTCCCGGTCGACAGGACGACCACGCGCGGGCGCGGGCGCACGCGTACCGTGCCGCGGCCGATCGCGGCGAGCAGCGCGATCTGCGGCGGCCCGAGGACGGTGCCGGCCGCCAGGGCGAAGTCACCGGCCCGGACGTCGCTGCCCTCGGCGCGCACGTGCGCGCGGGCCTCGGCCGGGCGGTGGACGCGCACCTGCCCTGCGGCTCCCTCGGGCGCGAGACTGCGGGCGCGCATCCCGGAGACGGGGCCGCCGCCCAGCCCGCCGTCGGTCCACTCCACGGGGACGACGGCCTCGGCGCCCGGCGGCAGCGGAGCGCCGGTCATGATGCGCGCGGCCTGGCCGGGCCCGACGTGCAGCAGGTCGGCCGCGCCCGCCGCGACGTCGCCGATCACCGTGAGGACGGCCGGGAACTCCTCGCTCGCGCCCGCGACGTCCGCGACCCGCACCGCGTACCCGTCCATGGAGCTGTTGTCGAACGGCGGCAGTGACAGGGGCACCGTGACGTCGTCGACCAGAACGCAGTCCTGCGCGTCGAGCAGGTTCAGCTCGATCGGCTCCAGGGGGCGGACGGTGGAGAGGATGTCCTCCAGGTGTTCGTCCACCGACCACAGGCGGTCCTGGCCGGTGGTGCGGGTCGCGGCGGCGCTCAAATCGCTACATCTCCTCGGCTACGAAGCTGCGAAGCCAGGTCCTGAAGCCAGGGCCCAGGTCCTCACGTTCGCATGCGAGTCTGACAATGGCACGCAGATAGTCGCCACGGTCGCCGGTGTCATAGCGGCGGCCCTTGAAGACCACGCCGTGCACCGGGCCGCCGACCTTCTCGTCCTCGGCGAGCTGCTGGAGGGCGTCGGTGAGCTGGATCTCGTTGCTGCGGCCCGGCTCCGTCTTGCGCAGGATCTCGAAGATGTGCGGGTCGAGGACGTAGCGGCCGATGACGGCGTAGTTCGACGGGGCGTCCGCCGGGTCCGGCTTCTCGACCAGGCCGGTCACCTGGACCACATCGCTGTCCTCGGTGGTCTCCACGGCCGCGCAGCCGTAGAGATGGATCTGCTCGGGCGCGACCTCCATGAGCGCGATGACACTGCCGCCGTACTCCTCCTGGACCTCGATCATGCGCTTGAGCAGCGGGTCGCGCGGGTCGATCAGGTCGTCGCCGAGGAGGACCGCGAACGGCTCCTGGCCGACGTGCGGGGCGGCGCACAGGACGGCGTGACCGAGGCCCCTGGGGTCGCCCTGGCGGACGTAGTGCATGGTGGCGAGGTCACTGGACTCCTGGACCTTGGCGAGCCGCTCGGCGTCGCCCTTCTTCTCCAGGGCCGACTCGAGCTCGTAGTTGCGGTCGAAGTGGTCCTCGAGGGGGCGCTTGTTGCGGCCGGTGACCATCAGTACGTCGTCGAGCCCCGCGGACACGGCTTCCTCGACCACGTACTGGATCGCGGGCTTGTCGACGACCGGCAGCATCTCCTTGGGCGTGGCCTTGGTGGCCGGCAGGAACCGGGTACCGAGGCCGGCAGCGGGAATGACAGCCTTGGTGATCCTGGGGTGCGACTGAGTCATGTCCGCAACGATATCCGGTGGGTATGTGCGGAAACTGTGGCTCCGGTTAATTCGCTCTCATATGAGCGCATTGTGAACGAGGAGGCCACTGACCTGTGGGTCCCATGGAACACCAGGCAGATCCTGGCAAGCGAATGTTGCGGGGAGGCTTCCTCGCGGTAAGGAGCGGATTGACCGCCGATGACGTGCGGGAAGCGGCGGTGGCGCTGGCCGAACGGGCCCTGGAGCTGCCCGAGCTGGCGCACGCCCGCACGGTGGCCGCGTACGTCTCCGTGGGGAGCGAACCGGGCACGCTCGCGCTTCTGGACGCGCTGCGCGCGCGGGGCGTGCGCGTACTGCTCCCGGTGCTCATGCCGGACAACGACCTCGACTGGGGGACGTACGCCGGACCGGAGTCCCTGGTGAGCGTGCGGCACGGCGGGCGGATGGCCCTCCTGGAACCCGCGGGCGAGCGCCTGGGCCCGGAGGCCGTCCGGGATGCCGACGCCGTACTGCTGCCCGGGCTGGCGGTCGACGCCCGCGGCATGCGCCTCGGGCGCGGCGGCGGCTCCTACGACCGGGTGCTGGCCCGCCTGGAGCGCGCGGGCGCCGACCCCGCCCTGGTGGTCCTCCTGTACGACCCGGAGGTCGTCGAGCGGGTCCCCGAGGAGGCGCACGACCGCCCGGTGCACGCCGTGGTGACCCCGTCGGGCGTACGCCGCTTCCACCGCCGGCCATGAGAGCCGCACACATGGAGAACGGCCCTTCACGCGCGCGTGGAGGGCCGTTCTCACGGTGCGGCGCCCGTCAGGGCTTGAGCACCAGCGTGTCGGTCGTGCTCTTGTCCACCGCGTCCTTCGAGAAGTTCCACGGCAGCAGCTCGCCGTTGACCCACTTCTCCGTCTGGTCGGTGTAGTGGGCGCTGTAGGCGTGGCCCGAGGCACCGCTGAGGTTGATCCACTTGGACTTGTCGAGGTCGGCCAGGTTGACGACCATCCGCATCGACGGCACCCACAGGGCGTTGTAGCCGCCCGCCGCGTTCCAGCCGGTGGCGTTCACGGTCGCCTCGCCGCCGTCCAGCTTCCAGGGCCCTCGGTTGAGCATGTACTGCAGTATGCGCGGGCCGTCGGTGCCCAGGGTCTGGTTCTTCAGGAACAGGCGGTGCAGCCGGCCCCAGCTCCAGGTGTCCATGTCCTTGCCGAGCTTGGCGACCAGCTCCCAGGTCGCGTCCTTCATGGCGCGCCCGAACAGCTCGTCACGCGTCGTCGCGGCCGGGTCGGTCCGCGTCGCGGGCGACTGCCACCAGTCGTTCTTCTCGTCGTCGACGATGTCGCGCACCACCTCGAACCAGCGGTCGCCGCCGTCCGGCTGCGCCTGGTCCGCTTCGCGCTGGCCGCACTCGCGCACCTTGCGGTCCTCGTCGGCCGGGCCGGTGGAGTCGGCGGGCTCCACCCACAGGCACTGGCCCTTGACCCGCAGCTCCTTGGGCAGCTTGTTGCCGAAGGCGAGCTTGACGATGTTGCGCCAGACGGCGTTGAAGTACGCGGCCGCCGCCGAGTCGGAGTCCTGGGTGTAGTCCCAGCCCTCCAGCAGCTTCTGGGCAGCGCGGACGTGCTTGTCCGAGACGTCGATCTTGAGCAGCTTGGGCACCAGCAACTTGGCGATCTCGCTGCTGTTGTCGAGCTGCATCTGCCGCATGTCGTCGGTCGAGATCTTGCCGCCGCCCTTGATCTTCGACTCGATCAGGTCGGTGATCCGCTGGCTGCGCGAGCCGTAGCCCCAGTCCGTGGTGAGCGTGTAGGGGTACTTGTCCTTGTCGATCACGGCCTGGTTGGCGGTGACGATGTAGCCGCGCTTGGGGTTGAACTCGTAGGGCAGCGCGGACTGCGGGATGTAGCCGGTCCAGTCGTACTTCGAGTCCCAGCCGGGCGCCGGGATCGAGCCGTCGTCGCCCTGCGCGCGCGTGGGGATCTTTCCGGGCAGCTGGTAGCCGATGTTGCCCTGGGTGTCGGCGTAGATCAGGTTCTGCGAGGGCACGTCGAAGGAGCGGGCCGCCCGGCGGAACTCGGACCAGTTCGACGCCTTGTCGATCTCGAAGATGGCGTCCATGGTGGTGCCCGGGTCCAGCGCGGTCCAGCGCAGGGCGACGCCGTAGCCGTCGGCGCGGTCGGGGGCCAGTGTGTCGACGGTGGCCTTCTTGCCGACGTTGACGAGTTCGTCGTCGCGGTCGGACAGCAGCGGGCCGTTCTTCGTCTCACGGACGACGATCTTCTTCGAGTCGCCGCCCGCCACCTTGATCGTCTCGGTGCGGGTGGTGAACGGCACGACCTTGCCGTCCCTCAGGTAGCCGTCGCCTGAGAGCTTCTCCAGATAGAGGTCGGTGACGTCGACGCCGGAGTTGGTCATGCCCCAGGCGATGTTCTGGTTGTGGCCGATTATCACGCCGGGCATCCCGGCGAAGGTGTAGCCGGTGACGTCGTAGCCGCACTTGCTGGAGACGGTCGTGCAGTGCAGGCCCATCTGGTACCAGACCGACGGCAGCGAGGCCGACAGGTGCGGGTCGTTGGCCAGCAGCGGCTTGCCGGTGATGGTGTGGCTGCCGTCGACGACCCAGGAGTTGGAGCCGATGCCGTGGCCGTTCACGCCTACGGCGGTCGGAACGTCGGCCAGGACGTTCGTGAGGCCCGCCAGTTGGCTGCGCAGGGACGAAGAGGCCGAGGAGGCCGAGGAGGCCGAGGAGGCCGAGGAGGTCGAGGTCGACGTGGAACTCGACGTTCCGGACGTCGACCGCGTACCCGTCGTGCCCGTCGCACCCTTCGAGCCCGCCGTACCCGTGGTACCCGTCGAGTCGCTCTGCTCGAACGCCTTCGTGAGGGCGTTGTACTCGCCCTCCTGGACGATCGGCTTGTTGCGGCTGTACGGGTACTCCGGGTACAGGTCGGCGATCTGCTTGGGGCCCAGGCGGCTGGTCATCAGGGAGCGGTCGATCTCGTCCTGCATGTTGCCGCGCAGGTCCCAGGCCATCGCCTTGAGCCAGGAGACCGAGTCGACCGGCGTCCACGGCTCGGGCGTGTAGTCGTTGGTCAGGCCCAGGGCCGCGTACTCGAGGGAGATCTCCTCGCCGTCCTTGCCCTTCAGGTAGGCGTTGACCCCCTTGGCGTACGCCTGGAGGTACTTCTTCGTGGAGGCCGACAGCTTGGTGTCGTACTCCTTCTGCGCCACCCGGTCCCAACCCAGGGTGCGCAGGAACTCGTCGTTCTTGACCTGGCTCTTGCCGAACATCTCGGACAGGCGTCCGGACGTCATGTGGCGGCGCACGTCCATCTCGTAGAACCGGTCCTGCGCCTGGGCGTACCCCTGCGCCATGAACAGGTCCTCGTCGGAGGACGCGTAGATCTGCGGGATCCCGTAGCCGTCGCGCTTGACGTCGACGGGACCCGACAGGCCCTCGAGCGTGATCGTCCCCTTGGTCTGCGGGAAGGAGGCGCGCACGGTGCTGACGGACCAGTAGCCGCCGTATCCAAAACCTCCCACAAGGGCCACAACCAGGACGATCACGAGCAGTCGGGCTCTGCGCCCCTTCTTCCTGCCGGGCTTGCCGGGCTTCTGGCCGGAAGAGGCGGTGGTGTTGGAGGGCATCGCTGTCCTTGCTGTCCTAACACGAGCGGCAGGGCGGGCTGTGCTTTCTACTGAGCGCTGGAGCAACCATAGGCGCAGGGCCCGGTCCGCCTTGACGCGGAGTCGGGAACCAGCCCGGACTGGAGTTCGATCACGCGGCCGGAAGCGTCAAGAAAGCGTCAAGAGTTAGGTAAGCTAATGAAGTAGTCGGAGTGAAGTCCGCCCCAGCACCGGGCTTCGCGTGCTCGGATCGTGGCGTCGCACCGCGGCCCACGGATTGGCGAGAAGGGAACGGCCGCTGACTGTCCACCACCTCAACCAGCTCCTGCTCCTCTGCTCGCTCGTCCTGCTCGTCGCGGTGGCAGCGGTCCGGATCTCGTCGCGCAGCGGCCTCCCCAGCCTGCTCGTCTACCTGGGCATCGGCATCGCCATGGGCCAGGACGGATTCGGCATCCACTTCAACAACGCCGAGCTGACCCAGGTCATGGGATACGCGGCACTGGTCGTGATCCTGGCCGAGGGCGGTCTCGGCACGAAGTGGAAGCAGATCAAGCCGGCCCTCCCGGCGGCCTCCGCGCTGGCACTCGTCGGCGTGGCGGTGAGCGTCGGCGTCACGGCCGTGGGCGCGCACTACCTGAGCGGACTGGGGTGGAGGCAGGCGCTCATCATCGGAGCGGTGGTGTCGTCGACCGACGCGGCGGCGGTCTTCTCGGTGCTGCGGAAAGTGCCCCTGCCCGCGCGCGTGACGGGCGTCCTGGAGGCCGAGTCCGGTTTCAACGACGCACCCGTCGTCATCCTCGTCGTCGCGTTCTCCACGTCCGGGCCGATCGAGCACTGGTACACGCTGCTCGGGAAGATACTCCTGGAGCTGGCCATCGGCGCCGCCATCGGCCTCGCGGTGGGCTGGCTCGGCTCCTGGGGTCTCAGGCACGTGGCGCTGCCCGCCTCCGGCCTCTACCCGATCGCGGTCATGGCCATCGCGGTCATGGCGTACGCCGGCGGCTCGCTGGCCCACGGCAGCGGCTTCCTCGCGGTGTACCTCGCCTCGATGATGCTCGGCAACGCCAAGCTGCCGCACTGGCCCGCGACCCGGGGCTTCGCCGAAGGGCTCGGCTGGATCGCCCAGATCGGCATGTTCGTCCTGCTCGGTCTGCTGGTGACCCCGCACGAACTGGCCGACGACGTACTGCCCGCCCTGGTCATCGGCATGGTGCTGACGATGGTGGCGCGTCCGCTGAGCGTCGTGATGAGCCTCGTGCCCTTCCGGCTCCCCTGGCAGGAGCAGACGCTGATGTCGTGGGCCGGGCTGCGCGGTGCGGTGCCCATCATCCTGGCGACGATCCCCATGGTGAACGGCGTCGCCGGCAGCCGCCGCATCTTCAACATCGTCTTCGTGCTCGTCGTCGTCTACACCCTCGTCCAGGGGCCGACCCTGCCCTGGCTGGCCCGCAAGCTGCACCTCGGCGAGGGTCCCGAAGCCGCGGACCTCGGCATCGAATCGGCGCCCCTGGAGCGGCTGCGCGGGCATCTGCTGTCCGTCACGATCCCCGAGGGCTCGCGGATGCACGGCGTCGAGATCAACGAGCTGCGGCTGCCGGCCGGAGCCGCGGTCACCCTCGTCGTCCGGGAAGGGAAATCGCTCGTTCCGCTGCCGACGACGGTGCTGCGGCGCGGGGACGAACTGCTCGTGGTCGCCACGGACCAGGTCCGCGACGCGGCGGAGAGGCGCCTGCGGGCGGTCGGCCAGGGCGGCAAGCTGGCGGGCTGGCTGGGGACCACCGGGAACGGCGCGCCGGGACGTTGAGGGCGCCCTTGGTGAACGGCGCGTTTCGTACCGTTCACATTGTCGGGAATCCCAGGCCGAGCGCCGGACCGTGCTCTGTTTCACAGGCGTCCTGTGCCATGCCCCTGTACAATCCAGGCGCACCCTGATCGAACCAACTCTGCCTGACGCAGAGCTGGCGCGACCGTATGGCGGCCGGGCGCCCTTCCTCCGTAGGGGCCGGTATCTACCGCAGTCCGCGCAAGAGGACAGCTCTCGGCGCGCACCCGCGCTACCAGGCAGCAGAAAGGCACGGGCCGTGGAGTCCACGGTCACCTCGAAGGCGTCCCGCCCGGGCTACGGGCAGCTGCTGCGCACCCGTGGCGCCTGGACGTTCCTGCTCCCCGGCTTCGCGGCGCGTCAGCCGTTCGCGATGCTCACCCTCTCCATCGTGCTGCTCGTCCGGCACACCACCGGCTCCTACGGTGCCGCGGGCGCCGTGGCGGCGGTCACCGGCGTGTCCATGGCCCTGTTCGCGCCGTACAGCGGCCGTCTCGCCGACCGCCACGGCCAGCGGGCGGTGCTGCTCCCCGGCGTCCTGGTGCACGCCTTGGCAGGCACCTCGCTGACCGCCCTCGCGCTGGCCCACGCCCCGCTGTGGGCCCTTTTCGCGGCGGCCGTCCCGACCGGCGCGTCGGTGCCGCAGATCGGCCCCATGGTCCGCGCCCGCTGGGGCGTGAAGCTGAAGGACTCGCCCCTGATGTCGACGGCGGCGGCCTTCGAGTCGGTCACCGACGAGCTGACCTTCGTGCTCGGCCCGCTCCTGGCGACCGCCCTGTCCACCGCCGTGGACCCGGCCGCCGGCCTGCTCATGGAGGCGGCGCTGACGCTGGTGGGCGGTGTGCTGTTCGCGGCGCAGAAGCGTACGCAGCCGGCCGTCGCCGCCGTCACGCACGCGCGCGTGGAGCACGCGTCCGCCCTGCGCGTCCCCGGGGTGCGGGTTCTGGTCGTCACCTTCCTGGGCATCGGTTGCGTCTTCGGCGGTATGCAGGTCTCGCTCTCCGCGTTCAGCCAGTCGATCGGCGAGCCCGGCCTGAACGGCGTCCTGTACGGCGTCTTCGCCGCAGGCAACATGCTCTCCGGCGTCGTGTGCGGCGCGATCGCCTGGAAGGCCGCCCCGCAGCGCCGCCTGGTCGTCGGCTACACGGCCCTCGCCCTGGCCGCCTCCGCTCTGTGGACCGCGCACTCGGTGGCCGTGCTGGCCGGACTCGGCCTCCTGGTGGGCATGTGCATCGCGCCGTCCCTGATCACCGGCTACACCCTGGTCGAGGGCCTGGTCCCGGCCGGCGCCCGCACCGAGGCCTTCACCTGGCTGACCGGCGCGGTCGCGCTCGGCCAGGCGGCGGCGGTCACGGTCGCCGGACAGCTGGAGGACCGGCTGTGGACCGGCGCCGGCTTCCTCGTCCCGATGGGCGGTACGGTGCTGGCGCTGCTGACCCTGCTGTCCCTGCGGTCGTGGCTGCTCACGCGAGCTCACGGCCGCACCGTGGCACGTGGCGTCGGTCACCGCGCACCGGTGACGGTGGACTGATCCCGCGGAATAGGTCACTATGGATCGTCGTTAGCACTCATTGAGTGAGAGTGCCAGGAGGAAGACAAGTGCCGACCTACCAGTACCAGTGCACCGAGTGCGGCGAGGGCCTCGAGGCGGTGCAGAAGTTCACCGAGGACGCCCTGACCGAGTGCCCCAACTGCGGTGGCCGCCTGAAGAAGGTGTTCTCCGCGGTCGGCATCGTCTTCAAGGGCTCCGGCTTCTACCGCAACGACAGCCGCGGCTCGTCGTCGAGCAGCAGCCCGGCGTCGAAGTCGTCGAGCTCGTCGTCGTCCGACTCCGGCTCGTCGTCCTCCACGTCGTCTTCGTCGTCTTCGTCGTCCTCGTCGTCGAGCACCAGCTCCTCCGCCGCATAGGTCCGTGCCGTGAGACCCCGCCGTCGTACGACGGCGGGGTCTCACGGGTATCCGGCCCGCCTGAGGCGGCGGCTGCGGAGTTCTCTCCCGCCGGCTCGCACCCCCGTGCGGGGCGGCTACTGTGCTCGCCATGACGAACGCGGACATCGGTGTCATCGGCGGCTCTGGCTTCTACTCCTTCCTCGACGAGGTGACCGAGGTCCAGGTCGACACCCCGTACGGGGCTCCCAGCGACTCTCTCTTCCTCGGCGAGATCGCCGGCCGGCGGGTCGCGTTCCTCCCCCGCCACGGCCGCGGCCACCATCTGCCGCCGCACCGGATCAACTACCGCGCCAACCTGTGGGCGCTCCGCTCCGTCGGGGTACGCCAGGTCCTCGGCCCGTGCGCGGTGGGCGGACTGCGCCCGGAGTACGGGCCGGGCACGCTGCTGGTTCCCGACCAGCTGGTGGACCGCACGAAGACCCGGGTGCAGACGTACTTCGACGGGCTGCCACTGCCGGACGGCACCGTGCCGAACGTGGTGCACGTGTCCCTGGCCGACCCCTACTGTCCGGTCGGGCGGGCGGTCGCGTTGAAGGCCGCCCGCGGGCGGGACTGGGAGCCCGTGGACGGCGGCACGCTGGTCGTGGTCGAGGGGCCGCGGTTCTCCACCCGCGCCGAATCGTTGTGGCACCGGGCGCAGGGCTGGTCCGTGGTGGGCATGACCGGCCATCCCGAGGCCGCGCTGGCTCGTGAACTGGAGCTGTGCTACACGTCGTTGACCCTGGTCACGGATCTGGACGCGGGGGCGGAGACCGGTGAGGGCGTCTCCCACGACGAGGTGCTCAAGGTGTTCGCGGCGAATGTGGACCGGTTGCGGGGCGTGCTGTTCGACGCGGTGGCCGCGCTGCCGGCCACCGAGGAGCGGGACTGCCTGTGCGTGAACGCGCTCGGCGGGATGGACCCGGGATTCGAGCTGCCGTGATGGGGGCCGCCGCGACGGTGACGGGGCGACTGTGGGAGGGCGGCCGTGGGCGGCCGTGGGGCCGTAGTGGGTCCGGCCGTGCGGAACGTCCCGTTCGGGTGAGCGAGTTGTCCACAACCGCGGAGTAGCCCACAGACGTCCGCGGCCTCCACCGCGAAGCGTCATCGTGGATCGCGACCCGATCACTCACGACGCAGGTGGTGACCACCATGCCCCGCATCTCCCCCTCCACCCCTCAGCCCTACGCAGCCGTCTCTACGACCGCGTACCCGCCCGCCGGCCTCTCCCCGCGTCCCGACACGCCTCCCACCTGTGCCGTGCCTCACTTCGCCCCGGTACGGGTACGAGGAGGGCGGCAGCGGTTGCGGCGGGTGCTGCGGTACCGGAGGCGGGCCGTGGCCGCGGGACTGGCCGTCACCGCTGCCGCGCTCGTGGCGGCGGGGCCGGGCGGCTCCGCGGGCGCACGCGGACACCCGGGCACCGGGGCCCGCCCGACCGCGGCGGCCGTACGTGAGCCGCGCCCGGTGGAAACGGTGACGGCGCCCGTGCGGATCGCGGACGCGGCGACCGTGCGGCTGTTGCGGCCCGGCGACCGCGTCGACGTGATCGCGGCCGACGGCAGCGGCCAGGCCAGGGTCGTCGCGGCCGGGGCCCGGGTCACGCGGGTGCCCGATGTCGATCCGACGGAGAACGGCGCGCTGCTGGTGCTGTCGGTGCCGCGCCCCACGGCCGCACGCCTCGCCGGCGTCGGCGCCACCTCACGGCTGGCGGTGACGCTGTGCTGAGTCCGGACCTGTCTCACACTGCCGGCCGTCGCGCCGTGCCGAGCCCGGCCCCTTCGCAACGGCATGCGGTTGGACAACCGTGGTACGCCCTGCCGTAGGTTGCGGAGCTGTTCGTTCGGAAGCGTGTGCAGTCGAGAAGGGTCCCAGTAGTGAGCGAGATCAAAATGCCGGGCGTCCTGCAGGGCTTCAAGGCCTTCCTGATGCGTGGAAACGTCGTCGACCTGGCGGTCGCGGTGGTGATCGGCGCCGCCTTCACCGGCATCGTGAACTCCGTGGTGAAGGGCGTCATCAGTCCGGTCGTGGGTGCGCTCGGCACCAAGAGCCTGGACGGCTACAGCTCCTGCCTGAAGGGACCGTGCACGGGCACCGGCGCGGACGCGACGGGCGTCCGCATACTCTGGGGCTCGGTCCTCGGCGCCACGCTCAACTTCGCGATCACAGCCGCCGTCGTCTACTTCCTGATGGTCCTGCCCATGTCCAAGTTCCTGGCCCGGCAGGAAGCCCGCCGCAAGGCCAAGCACGGCACCAGGGACGTGTCCGAGGTGACCGAACTGGAGGTGCTCGAGGAGATCCGCGACGCCCTCCTCGCGCAGCGCAGCCCGAACCGGACCGACGCCTGACGGACGCCAAGACGCGCCACATCACGCAGGACAGGGCCCACAACGGGCCCTGGCCCTGTGACGGTTCTCACAGATGGTGGGGCGGCTTCTCGTCCAGGAACCGCGCCAGATCGGCAGCGCTGTCGCCGCCAGGGCGGGGCCGCTCGCCCCACCCCAGGTCCGTGTCGTCCGACGACTGCGTCGTCAGCGGGTCGTCGAAGACCAGGGCGTTCTTGGGCTCGGGCTTCGCATCCCGCGGTTCGCGGTCGGGGGTGGACGTCGGGGTGGCGCTCATAGCCCCAGCGTACGTCTCCGCCGCACCAGGACGCGGCGTCGCGGCTTCGCAGGGGAGGGGCGCTCGCCACGGGGTGACACCGACGGGGCGGATTCCTGCGGCGCGGTGTCACGAGCGGCGTCCGGCGAAGGATCATGGGCCCATGACACGTGACGCTCTGACAGATGTCGCCGGTCTGCGTGTGGGTCACGCCACGCGGATCGGGGACGGCTGGCTCACCGGCACCACGGTCGTCCTGGCGCCGGAGGGCGGCGCTGTCGCGGCGGTCGACGTGCGCGGGGGCGGGCCTGGCACGAAGGAGACCGACGCGCTCGATCCACGCAACTTGGTACAGAAGGTCGAGGCGGTCGTCCTGACCGGGGGCAGCGCCTACGGGCTCGACGCGGCGTCGGGCGTCATGGCCTGGCTGGAGGAGCACGGCCGCGGGGTGCGGGTGGGCCCCGATCCGTCACACGTGGTGCCGGTCGTGCCGGCCGCCTGCGTCTTCGACCTGGGGCGCGGCGGTGACTTCAGGGCCCGCCCGGACGCGGCCATGGGCCGGGCCGCGGTCGAGGCGGCGGCCGCAAGCAAGCCGGGCGCGCCCGTGGCGGAGGGCTGCGTGGGCGCGGGCACCGGCGCGACGGTCGGACCGCTCAAGGGCGGCGTCGGCACCGCGAGCACCGTGCTGGACTCGGGGATCACGGTGGGCGCCCTGGTGGTGTGCAACGCGGTGGGCTCGGCGATCGACCCGGAGACGGGCGCGCTGTACGGGGAGTTGGTCCAGGGCCGGGTCGGCCGTCCGGCGCGAGAGGTGCATGAGGCCGCGCGGCGGCGGCTCGCCGAATCCGCCGCGCACCTCCCGCGCCCGCCGCTGAACACGACCCTCGCCGTGGTGGCGACCGACGCCGATCTCGACAAGGCGCAGGCGCAGAAGCTCGCGGGCGTGGCGCACGACGGTCTGGCGCGCGCCGTGCGGCCGGCACACCTGCTGCACGACGGGGACACGGTGTTCGCGCTGGCGACCGGCGCCCGTCCGCTCCCCGCCGCGGACCCCCTCGCGCTCAACGAGGTGCTGGCGGCGGGCGCGGACCTCGTGACGCGCGCGATCGTACGGGCGGTGCGCGCCGCGGAGCCGGTGGACGGGCCGGGCGGGGCATGGCCGTCGTACGGGGAGTTGTACGGCCCGGCGGAGAGGATATGACGGAAGGACATGAGAGGCCGAAAGGCCCCGGGGTGGCGGGCGATTGTCCCGGTTCTGTCACGTAAGGGCGTGCGGCGTGGCGGAGGGGAACCCTTCAGCGCGGCGTTCGCTCTCTCTCCACGTACTCGAGCGGATCACGCAACCGGACGCACGCCCCGACGACCTGGAGAAGCCTGTGACAACGCCGGACATGCGAGCGCGGCGCGTACTGGGGGCCTGTGCCGCCCTGATGGTCGGCGCCCTGACCCTCACCGCCTGCGGCGGTAGCGCCACCGCCGACAACGACAAGGGCGGCATGGACGCCAAGGAGTCCGCCAAGGTGTCCGCCGCCAGGATCACCATCTCCGCCAAGGACGGTTCGACCGGTGCGTCGATCAACACCACCGGAGTCAGGGTCAGCGACGGCAAGTTGACCCAGGTGAAGATGACGGCGGCGGAAACCGGCACGGCGGTGCCGGGGGAGATCTCCGCGGACGGGACGACCTGGAAGCCGAAGGAGCAGCTGGACCGCGGGACGAAGTATCAGATCTCCGCCACCGCCAAGGACGCCGACAATCGGGTCGCCGCCGCCAACTCCATCTTCACCACGGTCACTCAGGCGGGCAGCTTCATCGGCACCTACACGCCCGACGACGGGGCGACGGTCGGTGTCGGTATGCCGGTGTCCTTCACGTTCGACAGGGCGATCACCGACAGGAAGGCCGTGCAGTCGCACATCACGGTGACGTCCAGCAGCGGCCAGCAGGCGGTGGGGCACTGGTTCGGCGCGCAGCGCCTGGACTTCCGGCCCGAGGAGTACTGGAAGGCCGGCTCCAAGGTCACCATGAAGATCGACCTGGACGGTGTGGAGGGCGCGAACGGCGTCCGCGGTGTGCAGAAGAAGACCGTCACGTTCACCATCGGACGCTCCCAGGTCTCCACGGTGGACGCGAAGACCCAGACCATGACGGTCGTGCGGGACGGCAGGACCATCAGGACGATTCCGGTGTCGACCGGCAGCGCGCAGCACACGACGTACAACGGGCGGATGGTGATCTCGGAGAAGTTCCCGCAGACGCGCATGAACAGCCAGACGGTCGGTCTCGGCGGCGAGTACGACATCCCGGACGTGCCACACGCGATGCGGCTGACGACCTCCGGGACCTTCATCCACGGCAACTACTGGTACAACCAGGGCAATCCGCCCTTCGGCCGCGAGGGCACCAGCCACGGCTGCGTCGGCATGGAGGACGTGCAGGGCGCGCGGGGGAACACGATCGCCAAGTGGTTCTACGACAACTCGCTCATCGGTGACGTCGTGATCGTCGAGAACTCCCCCGACACGACGGTCGCACCGGACAACGGCCTCAACGACTGGAACATGCCGTGGAGCGAGTGGACCGCCGGAAGCACGGTGTGACCGGCCGCCCGACCAGCCCCGTGAGCTGCCGTTCCATCAGGGGCATATGACAGCGGATCAGGCCGCGGGGGAATCAGTCGTGCGGCCCATCCGTTTTCCCACCGTGGGTTTTCCCGGTTCTCAGGCACGTGCCCGAGCGAGGGGCTACGGTATGCACCCACAAGGTGACATGCAGCAACGCCGGGAGAAACCTTGAGCGTTCCGTACGAGACGGCAGCGTACGAGCCGACCGAGTCGCCGGAGTCCCCTGAGGAGCACCTCGCGCGACTCCTCGGCCGCGCCCTGAACTCCTTCGAGCTGCCCGACGAGACGATCGGGCGCCTGGACTGCGCGCTGGCGTACGACAGTTCACTGCACTCCGCGCACCACAGCGCGGGGCTGCACCGGGAGACATACCGGCACACCTGGCTGCTCGCGGACGGCACGGCGGTCACCCTGTGGGAGCTCGTCCACAACACGGCGCCGGGCGGCCATCTCCAGCACGAGGTGTACGTGGACACGGAGGAACTGCAGACCGCCACGGCCCGGCTCCCGCTGCCCTCGGACACACCGGACTTCGAACTGCCGGTGCCGGCGCAGCTGTCCCCGGTCCCCGAGCCCCGTCACGCGTATGTGCTCGACGGCTCGGCGGACCACGCGCGCCGACTGCTGCGCCGGGCGGAGAACCCGGACCGGCCGGGCGCGGACCTGTCGACGTTACTGCTGGACTCGGCCTTCGCACACGAGATCACGCAGGCGTTCGGGCGGCCGCGCCGGGCCGGTCAGGCGGGGGCGGCGCTGTGCTTCTCGCTGTACGAGCACGCGTTCCTGCTGCGGGACGGCCGGGAGCTGTCCCTGTGGGAGGTCGAGCACACGGCGACACCGGACGGCCGGCACATGTGCGAGGTGTACGCGACCGAGGAGGCGGCCCGGGAGGCGATGGAGCGCCGCGCGGCGACGCTGGGCCAGCCGGCGGACACCGTTTAGCGCCTGGTGGCGGCACTAGTTTCCGGAGTGTCCCTGGGAGCGGCCGTCGCGGAAGCGCCGTACCAGGTTGGCGAAGGCGTCCCGTTCGGCAGAGGTGAGGTGGACCGAGTCCCAGTGGGGGGCCGCCCATCGCTGCCGGGGCACGCCACGGAGGGTTCCGCGCCGGATCACGCCCTTGCGGTACTGGCGGTGCATTTGGAACAGGCCGATCACCCAGAGGCCGGTCGCTATGGCGGCGACGACCACGGCGACCACCAGGGGGATCGACTCGTGCGCGGACATGCCTCCAGTAGACACCACCAACCGGGCTTCCAGCGCCGGACCGTGACCAATCTCGCAGGTGCGACCACTGTGACGAGCACGACGAGTACGGCGAGTCGAGGCGAAGGCGGGCAAAGGACGAGGTAAGCACGCCGGAACGCGGTTGGGCCGCGCCCCTGTTGAGGGGCGCGGCCCAACCGCGTTGTCACTACCGCCGGATCAGGCGGCGACGGGCTGCTTGGAGTCCCGGGCCGACGCCGACGCTCCCGCGGCCTCCTTCGCGAAGCCCTCGGGGCTCTGCTTGCGCATGCCCTTCAGGATCACCACCAGAGCCGTGGTCACACACACGCCGGCGACGAGGGCGACCAGGTAGAGGAACGGGTTGCCGATCAGCGGGACCACGAAGATGCCGCCGTGCGGGGCGCGCAGCGTGGCGCCGAAGCCCATTGACAGTGCGCCCGTGATGGCGCCGCCGACCATGGACGAGGGGATGACGCGCAGCGGGTCGGCCGCCGCGAACGGGATCGCGCCCTCGGAGATGAAGGAGGCGCCGAGCACCCAGGCGGCCTTGCCGTTCTCGCGCTCGGTGTGCGTGAACAGCTTGCCGCGCACGGTGGTGGCCAGCGCCATCGCCAGCGGCGGGACCATACCGGCGGCCATCACCGCGGCCATGATCTTCATCGCGGAGTCGCTCGGGTTGGAGACCGCGATACCGGCGGTGGCGAAGGTGTACGCGACCTTGTTGACCGGGCCGCCGAGGTCGAAGCACATCATCAGGCCGAGCAGGGCGCCGAGCAGAATGGCGTTGGTGCCGGACAAGCCGTTCAGCCAGTCGGTGAGGCCCTTCTGCGCGGAGGCGATGGGCTTGCCGATCACGACGAACATCAGGAACCCGACGATCGCCGAGGAGATGAGCGGGATCACCACCACCGGCATGATGCCGCGCAGCGCCTGGGGGATGTCGATCTTCTGGATCGCCATCACCACACCACCGGCGAGGAGACCGGCCACCAGGCCGCCGAGGAAGCCCGCGTTGATGGTGAGGGCGATCGAACCGCCGACGAAGCCGGGCACCAGGCCGGGGCGGTCCGCCATGCCGTATGCGATGTAGCCGGCCAGGACCGGGACTAGGAAGCCGAAGGACACGGCGCCGATCTGGAAGAGCAGCGCGGCCCAGCTGTCGCCCTGACTCCACACGAAGTGGTCCATGACCGACGGCGCCTTGTTGATCTTGTAGCCGCCGATCGCGAAGCCGAGGGCGATGAGCAGACCACCCGCGGCGACGAACGGGACCATGTAGCTCACGCCGGACATCAGCCACTTGCGCAGCTTGGTGCCGTACCCCTCGCCGGACTCGCCGACGCGCTCCACGGGCGTACCGCCGGAGGCCGGAGCGGTCGCCTCGCCGCGCTCGGCCTTCGCGCGCACCTCGGCGATCAGCTCGGCGGGCCGGTTGATGCCCGCCTTCACGCCGACGTCGACGGTCGGCTTGCCGGCGAAGCGGTCCTTCTCCCGCACGGGGACGTCATGGGCGAAGATCACCGCGTCCGCCGCCGTGATGACGGCCGGGTCGAGCCGGGTGAAGCCGGCCGAGCCCTGCGTCTCGACGACGAGTTCGACACCCGCCTCGCGGCCCGCGTTCTCCAGCGACTCGGCGGCCATGTAGGTGTGGGCGATACCGGTCGGGCAGGAGGTGACGGCGACGATACGGAACGGGCGCCCGTCCGCCTCCTCACCGGCCGCCTCCAAGGAAGCGGCGGAGGCGGCGGGCTCCTCGACCACCGCCGGGGCCTCGGCCGCCGCCGGAGCCTGGGCCGCCGCCGGAGCCTGGGCCGCCGCCGGAGCCTCGTCCCCGCGGATGAGCGCGGCCGCGGCCGCCGCGTCGTTCACCGACCGCAGGGCGGAGGTGAACTCGGTGTTCATCAGCTGGCGGGCCAGTGAGGACAGGATCGTCAGGTGCGCGTCGTCCGCGCCCGCCGGGGCGGCGATCAGGAAGATCAGGTCGGCCGGGCCGTCCGCGGCGCCGAAGTCGATGCCCCGGGCGCTGCGCCCGAAGCCGAGGGTCGGCTCGGTGACGTGCTCGCTGCGGCAGTGCGGTATGCCGATGCCGCCGTCGAGGCCGGTCGGCATCTGTGCCTCGCGGGCGGCCACGTCGGCGAGGAAGCCTTCCAGGTCGGTCACCCGGCCCTGGGCCACCATCCGCTCGGCGAGGGCACGGGCCGCCGCTTCCTTGGTGTCGGCGGACAGGTCGAGGTCGACCAGGTCCGCGGTGATCATCTCGCTCATCGCGGGCTCCTTCGCACGCGTATCGCCCGGGGGTTGTCGTGGGCGGTGGTGGGGACGGGGGGGAGGTGAGGTGCTACGGGGAGGGACGGGGCGGCGCGGTCGGGGAAACCCCGCCTCCGGGTGACCACGGCGGGTGCGGCCGCCTTCCGCCGCGTCGGGTGCGCGCTCATGAGACGGGCTCCGTCAACACGCGGTCCACGGGTACCTCCGACGTGACGGTGACGGCGGAGAGGTCGAGGTCGGCGGGGGTCGGCATCACACTGCCGGGCAGTTGCACCGCTGCGGCGCCATGGGCGACGGCCGAGGCCAAGGCCTCCGGGCCGCTGCCGCCCGCGATCAGAAAACCGGCGAGAGAGGAGTCGCCGGCCCCGACGTTGGAGCGTACGGCATCGACGCGGGCGCTGCCGAACCATGTGCCGGCGGCGTTGACCAGCAATTGTCCGTCCGCGCCGAGGCTCGCGAGCACGGCGCCCGCGCCCATCGCGCGCAGCTCCTCGGCCGCCTTGGCCGCGTCGCCCACCGTGACGAGGGGGCGCCCGACGGCCTCCGCGAGTTCCTCGGCGTTCGGCTTCACGACGTCGGGGCGCTCGCGCAGCGCCTCGAGGAGCGCGGGGCCGGAGGTGTCGAGCGCGATCCGGGCGCCCGCGGCGTGGGCACGGGCCACCAGGTCGGCGTACCAGGACGGGCCGAGGCCGCGCGGGAGGCTGCCGCAGCAGGTGATCCAGGTGGTGTCGGCCGCCTGGTACTGCGCACGGGCCGTCTCCAGGAGGAGTTCGGCCTCGGCCGGGGAGAGCTCCGGACCGGGCGCGTTGATCTTGGTGAGGGTGCCGTCCGGTTCGGCGACCGCGATGTTGGAGCGGGTGGCTCCGGCGATCGGGACCGGTGCGACGTCGATGCCCTGAGCGTGCAGCAGGTCGGCGACGAGCGCGCCCGGGGCGCCGCCGAGGGGCAGGACGGCGACCGTGCGCTGCCCGGCCGCGGCGACCGCGCGTGAGACGTTCACGCCCTTGCCGCCCGGGTCCACCTGTTCTCCGGTGGCCCGGATGACCTCGCCGCGGTCCAGGGACGGGACCTCGTACGTGCGGTCGAGGGAGGGGTTCGGGGTGACGGTGAGAATCATGCGCGCACTACTTCCGTGCCGCCGCGCTCGATCGCGGTGGCGTCCTCGGGGCTCAGGCCGCTGTCGGTGATCAGCAGGTCCACATCACCGAGGTTGCCGAAACGGGCGAAGTGCTCCTGGCCGTGCTTGGAGGAGTCGGCGAGCAGCACCACCCGGCGCGCGGCGCGGATCGCTGCGCGCTTGACGGCGGCCTCGGCGAGGTCGGGCGTGGTCAGTCCGTGGTCGGCGGAGAAGCCGTTGGCGGCGATGAACACGACGTCGGCGCGGATCTCTCCGTAGGCGCGCAGCGCCCAGGCGTCCACGGCGGCGCGCGTACGGTGCCGGACGCGCCCGCCGACCAGATGGAGCTGGATGCCGGGGTGGTCCGCGAGGCGCGCAGCGGTGGGCAGGCCGTGCGTGACGACGGTGAGCTGCGCGTCGAGCGGGATCGCCCCCGCCAGCCGGGCGACCGTCGAACCGGCGTCGAGGATCATCGTGCCCCCGCTCGGCAGCTCCGCGAGGGCCGCCTTGGCGATGCGGTCCTTCTCGTCGGCCGCGGTGGACTCCCGTTCGGCCAGGTCCGGCTCGAAGTCGAGGCGCCCGGCGGGGATGGCGCCCCCGTGCACCCGGCGCAGGAGGCCCGCGCGGTCGAGGGCCTTGAGGTCGCGGCGGATCGTCTCGGCCGTGACCTGGAACTCCTCGGCCAGCGAGACGACATCGACCCGGCCGCCGTCACGGGCGAGCCGGAGGATCTCCTGCTGGCGCTCCGGCGCGTACACGCCCGTTCACCTCCGATCATGCCCGAACGTGTGGTTTCAGTCGGAGGCTACGTCCGAATTTCCGGAAAGTAAACAGGTTGGGGCTACAGAACGGACACGAACGGGCGCGGTGTGCTGCAGGGGGCTTGGCCGGTTCGGCTACCGGGCTGCCCCGACGGGTTGTACGCCGTCTGTGGGTTGCGTGCGGTTGCTCGCGCCGTTCCCCGCGCCGCTGTCGGGGCCGTCGCCCACGCCGCTGTCGGGGCGCTCCGCGGCACCGCCCTCGACATGCTGCGCCGGTCGCTTGGGCAGCGCGAACATCAGCAGGAAGATCACGAGCATCACCGCCGCCACCCAACCGAGCGCGTGCTGAAAGGCGTGCACGAAGGCCGGCCCCACCTGTACGGGGGTCAGCCGGTCGTCGATCTCGCCGAAGAAGACCACCGACACGAGCCCCAGGCCGAGCGCGTTGCCCATCTGCTGCACCGTGTTGATCAGGCCGGACGCCGATCCGGAGTGCTCGCGGGGCACCTCGGACAGGATCGCGTCCGTCAGCGGGGCGACGATCAGGCCCATGCCCACGCCCATGACCACCAGCGGCAGCGCCATCTGCCAGGAGGCGATCGACTGGCCGTACCGGTGGGCCTCCGCCATGTAGAGGAGCACACCCGCCGCCATCACCAGCGCACCCGCCTGCAGCACCTTGCGGCCGAAGCGCGGGACCAGCTTCTGCACCGACATCCCGGCCGCGGTGGAGACCGCGATCGAGAACGGCACGCCCGTCAGTCCGGCCCGCAGCGCGCTCCAGCCGAGGCCGACCTGCATGTACAGCGTCCAGACCAGGAAGAAGACGCCGAGGCCGACGCCGAACACCGTCTGCACCGCGATGCCCGCCGCAAAGCTCTTCACCCGGAACAGGGACAGTTCGACCAGCGGGGAACCGTCGCGCGCGGCCTTGCGCCTCTCGTACGCCACCAGCGCCCCGAAGACGACGAGGGCGCCCGCCATCGACGCGTACCCCCACAGCGGCCAGCCCAGCTCCCGGCCGCGGGTGAGCGGGTAGAGCAGCATCAGCAGACCGAGCGTGACCAGGGCGACGCCGACGAGGTCGAGGCGCAGGGCCCGCGGAGCCTTCGACTCGGTGATGAAGCGCCGGCCGAGGAGGTACGCGGCGACGCCGACCGGCAGGTTGATCAGGAAGATGGGCCGCCACTGAAGCCCGTACAGGTTCCACTCGGTGAGCAGCGCGCCGAGGAGCGGCCCGGAGACGGCACCCAGCCCGACGATCGCGCCGAACAGGCCGAAGACCTTGCCCCGCTCGTGCGCCGGGAAGGTGGCGTGCACGATCGACAGCACCTGCGGCACCATCATCGCGGCCATCGCGCCCTGCAGGATCCGGGAGGCGACGAGCATCTCCGGGTTCGCGGCGAATCCGCACAGCGCCGAGGCGAGCGTGAAACCGCCGACGCCGATCAGGAAGAGCCGTCTGCGGCCGTGGATGTCGCCGAGTCGGCCGCCGGTGATGAGTCCCGCGGCGAAGGCGAGGGCGTAACCGGCGGTGATCCACTGGATCTGGCTGAAGGAGGCGCCCGCGTCCCGCTGGATCGACGGGATGGCGATGTTGACGATCGTGACGTCGACGAGGTCCATGAAGGCCGCGGTCATCACGATCGCGAGCGCGAACCAGCGTCGGCGGTCGCCCGCGCCGACCGTACTGCTGCTGAGTGTCTCGGTGGAGGTCATGCCCCGAACCTAGGAGTGCATTAGGTCAGATCACGTCCTAGTTCTCCGGCATCCTCGACACATGACAACCGACACTCCGGCCCGGCTCCTCCAGTTGCTGTCCCTCCTGCAGACACCCCGCGAGTGGCCCGGCGGCGAGCTCGCCGAGCGGCTCGGGGTGTCCCGGCGCACCGTGCGGCGGGACATCGACCGGCTGCGCGAGCTGGGCTACCCCGTGGAGGCCAGCAAGGGCGCCGACGGCGGTTACCGGCTGGTCGCCGGGAAGGCGATGCCGCCGCTGGTTCTGGACGACGAGGAGGCCGTGGCGATCGCCGTAGGGCTGCGGGCGGGCGCCGGGCACGCGGTGGAGGGCGTGGAGGAGGCCTCGGTACGGGCACTGGCCAAGCTGGAGCAGGTGCTGCCGAGCCGGCTGCGCCACCGCGTCACCACGCTGCAGGCCGCCACCACCGCCCTGGCCAGCGGCGACGGGGCGAGCATCGCACCGGAGACACTGACCGTGATGGCTTCGGCGATCGCGGGCCGGGAGCGGCTGCGGTTCGCCTACCGCTCCGGGGACGGCACACCGTCGCAGCGCCTGGCGGAGCCGTACCGGCTGGTGTCGACGGGGCGCCGCTGGTACCTGGTCGCCTACGACCTCGAGCGTGAGGACTGGCGGACGTTCCGGATGGACCGGGTCGCCGAGCCGTTCGCGACGGGTGCCCGGTTCGCGCCGCGTGAGCTGCCGACCGGGAGCGCGGCGGAGTATCTGCGGCAGTCGGTGTACCGGCGGCAGGAGACCTACGAGTTCGAGGCGACCTTCGCCGCCCCCGCCGACTTCGTCGCGGCACGCATACCCCGGTGGGTCGGCGCTCCCGAGCCGCTCGACGAGCACAGTTGCCGACTGCGGGGTGAGGCGAGCGACTCGGTGGAGTGGCTCGCGGTGCGGCTCGCGCTGGTGGACTGCGAGTTCACGGTGCACCGTCCGGCCGACCTCGTCGCTTCGGTACGGGACCTGGGGGCGCGGCTGAGCCGGGCGGCGGGGTGAGGCCGCGGCCGAACCGGGCGCCGCTCGGTCAGGGATGCGCCTAGGCGGTACTGCTCAGCTACGGCAGGTCATGCCGCGTGGCACAATCTGCCATCCGGGCCGCCCCGGGGTTCAGGTCCGGGGCGGCCCGGTCGACGTGCCCCTGCCGTGGCCGGACATACGTAGAGCCGGGCCCCGGCGCCAGGGGGGAGTGGCGCCGGGGCCGGCCCGGGGAGAGTCCCGGCGCCGGGGGGAGTGCGTCGGGACTCGGCTCTGTGGATGTGCGAACCGTGCGGTCGCGGGACCCGGAGGTCTTGTGCCCCGGACCCGCGTGTTCGATGCGGGGCAACTGCACCGTCGTCACGCCGCCGCGTCGAAGCCGGTCTGGCGGGCCAGCTTCTTCAGCTCGAGCAGGGCGTGCTTCTCGATCTGGCGGATGCGCTCACGCGTCAGGCCGTGCTCCTTGCCGACCTCCGTCAGCGTGCGCTCCCGGCCGTCCTCGATGCCGTACCGCATCTTGATGATCGAGGCCGTGCGGTCGTCGAGCCGGCCGATCAGGTCGTCCAGCTCCTCGCTGCGCAGCAGCGTGAGCACCGACTGCTCCGGCGACACCGCGGAGGTGTCCTCGAGCAGGTCGCCGAACTGGGTCTCGCCCTCGTCGTCCACCGACATGTTCAGCGAGACGGGGTCACGCGCCCAGTCGAGGACGTCGCTGATGCGCTCCGCCGACGAGTCGAGCTCGGCCGCGATCTCGGCGGGCTCGGGATCCCGGCCGTTCTCACGGTTGAACTCGCGCTGGACACGGCGGATGCGGCCCAGCTCCTCGACCAGGTGGACGGGCAGCCGGATGGTGCGCGACTGGTCGGCTATCGACCGCGTGATCGCCTGGCGGATCCACCAGGTGGCGTAGGTGGAGAACTTGAAGCCCTTGCGGTAGTCGAACTTCTCGACGGCGCGCACCAGGCCCGCGTTCCCCTCCTGGATCAGGTCGAGCAGCGGCAGGCCGCTGCGCGGATAGCGGCGCGCGACGGCGACGACCAGTCGGAGGTTGGAGCGGATGAAGATGTCCTTGGCCCGCTCCCCCTCGGCGACCAGGGCCTCAAGCTCCTCACGGGTGGCATCCGCCTTGGCCTCCTCCTCACCGTCGAGGATCTGCCGTGCGAACACGCCCGCCTCGATGATCTGTGACAGCTCGACCTCCTTGGCGGCGTCGAGGAGGGGCGTACGCGCGATCTCGTCGAGGTACATGCCGACCAGGTCGCGGTCGGCTATGTCGCCCTGGGCGCGAACACTGCTTGCCGCGGCGTCGATGGTTTCGCCCTCGGCGGCCTGGCGACGGGCGACGGCACGGGTTGCCATGCGTGCTCCCTTGCGATGGTGGGCTAGCGGATGGTCTGGTAACGATTCGGCCACCCTTCCGGGTGCCCTGCATCCGAAGGAAACAACGACTGGAATCCGGACAGAATTCCCAACCCGCCCCTCATTTTTTCTGATCATGCAGTACCCTGTCCCGCCACACTGAGGGGCGGGGCAATGGCAGGGCGTAGGCACGTGCAGGTCAGGCCGGGAGCCGAGGGCGACCTCGAAGCTCTCACCGACATCTACAACCACTACGTGCGTGAGACGCCGATCACATTCGACACCACGGCCTTCACGGCCGAGGACCGCCGCCCCTGGCTGCTCTCCCACTCTGAAGACGGGCCGCACCGGCTGATGGTTGCCGCGGACGCCGAGTCACAGCAGATCCTGGGGTACGCCACATCCAGCGCCTTCCGCCCGAAGCCGGCGTACGCGACCTCGGTCGAGGTCACGATCTACCTCGCCCCGCACGCGACCGGCCGCGGCGTCGGCGGACACCTCTACAGGGCCCTCTTCGAAGCCCTTGCGGGCGAGGACCTGCACCGTGCGTACGCGGGCATCGCCCAGCCCAACGAAGCGTCCGTACGTCTGCACGAACGCTTCGGTTTCCGACACGTCGGCACCTACCGCGAGGTGGGCCGCAAGTTCGGGCGGTACTGGGACGTGGCCTGGTACGAGAAGGACCTCCAGCAGGGCCTCGATCAGGACGCGTAGCGTCCGGCCACCGTCATCCGAACTGCACCGACCGCTTCGCCATTCCCATCCAGAAGCCGTCGATCACGGACCTCTGGGCGTCGAGCTCACCGCCGGCCTCCGCCGCGCCCATGGTCACGAACAGCGGGGCGAAGTGCTCGGTGCGCGGGTGGGCGTACCGACCGGCCGGGGCCTTGTTCAGGAAGTCCAGCAGGGCGTCCCAGTCGCGCGTCTCCAGGGCGCGGCGGCCCCAGTCGTCGAACTCCGAGGACCAGGCGGGCACTCCCCCGCCCGTGTGCCGCAGGGCCGCCAGGTTGTGGGTGAAGAAGCCGGAGCCGACGATCAGGACGCCCTCGTCGCGCAGCGGGGCCAGCTTGCGGCCGATCTCCATCAGCTTCACCGGGTCCAGTGTCGGCATGGAGATCTGCAGGACCGGGATGTCGGCCTCGGGGAACATCTCGACGAGTGGGACGTACGCGCCGTGGTCCAGGCCCCGGTCCGGGATGTCCTGGACGGGGGTGCCGGGGGCGCGCAGCAGCTTGCGGACGGCGTCGGCGAGCTGCGGGGCGCCCGGGGCCTCGTACCGCACCCGGTAGTAGTGCTCGGGGAAGCCCCAGAAGTCGTAGACCAGCGGGACGGTGCGCGTCGCGCCGAGGGCGAGCGGGGCCTCCTCCCAGTGGGCGGAGACCATCAGGATCGCCTTGGGGCGCGGCAGGTCGGCGGACCAGGCGGCGAGCTGGCCGGGCCAGATCGGGTCGTCGGCCAGCGGGGGCGCACCGTGGCTCAGGTAGAGGGCGGGCATGCGCTGGGGCGCGGTGCGCTCCTCGACGGCGGCGGACATGGCGGCGGCTCCCTTCGTACGGCAACGGTGCGGCGTGCCCCTGAAGACTGATTGCTTGAAAACTCAAGCTCTCTCATCGGCGAGGTTACGCCGCACTTGTTTAAAATTCAAGAAGGCGGCTCGTACAGTGGAGTCATGAAGACGGCACCCGCTGAGGACACCCGCTGGCTCACCGACGAGGAACAGCGCATCTGGCGTGCGTACATGCACGCCGTCACCCTGCTCGAGGACCACCTCGACCGCCAGCTGCAGCGCGACGCGGGCATGCCGCACGTCTATTACGGACTGCTCGTCCAGCTCGCCGAGGCGCCGCGGCGGCGGCTGCGGATGACCGAGCTGGCCATGCGGGCGAAGATCACGCGCTCCCGGCTCTCGCACGCCGTCGCGCGCCTGGAGAAGAGCGGCTGGGTGCGGCGCGAGGAATGTCCCTCCGACAAGCGGGGGCAGCTCGCGGTCCTCACGGACGAGGGGTACGAGGTGCTGGCACGCACCGCGCCCGGCCATGTGGCGGCCGTGCGCCAGGCCCTGTTCGACCGGCTCACCCCCGAGCAGCAGAAGTCCCTCGGCGACATCATGGCGATCATCGCGGAGGGGCTGCAGCCCAAGGACGCGGGGGCGGACCTGCCCTGGCTCCGCTGAGCCGACGGACGGACGCTCGCAGACGGGTCCACCCCGCCGACACCGGACACGGGTCCGCCCCGGCGGAGCCGGGGCGGACCCCCTTCAGACGTACGGCCGAGACGTCCCCTTCCTCGTCCGTACATTCGTGCTCGGTTCTCTACGGGTACCCCTGCCAAGGCGCCTCAGTGGGCGACCACCGGGACGGCCACCTCGTCCTCGGCGCCCTCCTCGGAGCCGGAGACGGTGCTCGAGCCGGGGGTGCCGGCGTTGACCAGGGTCACCACGATCACCGCGGCGAGCACCAGCATGCCGACGGCGAACCAGATCGCGTTGGTGTAGCCGTGCACCTGGCCCTGCAGCGCCACCAGCTGCTGCTGGGACCTGGACGTCGCGCCGGCGATGTGGTCCTTGATGTAGGACGTCGTCGCGGACGCGGCGATCGTGTTCAGCAGGGCCGTGCCGATCGCGCCGCCCACCTGCTGCGAGGTGTTGACCATCGCGGAGGCGACACCGGCGTCCCGGGGCTCGACGCCGAGCGTGGCCAGGGACATGGCCGGCATGAACGCCGTACCCATGCCGAGACCCAGCAGCAGCATGGCCGGCAGGATCGTCGAGGCGTACGAGGAGCCGATCTCCAGCTGGGTCATCAGCAGCATGCCGACCGAGGCGACCAGGAAGCCGGGGCCCATCAGCGCCCGGGCCGGGACCCGGGTCATCAGCCGGGTGCCGATCTGGGTGGAGCCGACCATCATGCCGGCGATCATCGGCAGGAAGGCGAAGCCGGTCTTGATCGGCGAGAAGCCCTTCACGACCTGCAGGTAGTAGGTCAGGAAGAGGAAGGTGCCGAACATCGCGATGATGGCGATGCCGAGCGAGAGGTAGATGCCGCCGCGGTTGCGGTCGGTGACCACGCGCAGGGGCAGCAGCGGCGCCTTCACCCTGGCCTCGGTGACGACGAAGGCCAGCAGGAAGACCGCGGAGGCGACGAACAGGCCGACGGTCATGGAGTCGCCCCAGCCGTCGGACTCGGCGCGGGTGAAGCCGTAGACCAGCGAGACCAGACCGAGGGTGGACAGCAGCACGCCCGGGATGTCGAGCGGGTTGCGGTTGCGGCCGCCCTCGGGCTCACGGATGACGAAGTAGGCGCCGAGCGCGGCGACGATGGCGAAGGGGATGTTGACGAAGAACGTCCAGCGCCAGTCCAGGTACTCGGTCAGCACACCGCCGAGGATGAAGCCGACCGCGCCACCGCCGCCGGCGATCGCGCCGTAGATGCCGAAGGCCTTGGCGCGCTCCTTGGCGTCCGTGAACATCACGGCGAGCAGGGAGAGCGCGGCGGGGGCGAGCATGGCGCCGAAGACGCCCTGGAGGGCGCGGGCGCCGAACATCATCGCGCCCGTGGTCGCCGCGCCGCCGAGCGCGGAGGCGGCGGCGAAGCCGGTCAGGCCGATGACGAAGGCCCGCTTGCGGCCCCACAGGTCGGCGATCCGGCCGCCGAAGAGAAGGAGACCACCGAAGGCCAGGGCGTAGGCGGTGACGACCCACTGCCGGTTGCCGTCGGATATCCCGAGGTCCTGCTGGGCGGACGGAAGGGCGATGTTCACGATGGTGGCGTCGAGGACCACCATCAGCTGGGCGAGCGCGATGAAGACGAGCGCCCTCCAGCGGTTGGCGTCAGGGACGCCGGGGGCCGTTGAGGCTGTTTGAGACATGGAGGTACCCACTCCGGGACGTCTTAGAGGAAAATGGTGACGGTTGGTGACGGCTCGTCGTCGTCGACGGCCGGAAGCTCTGCTCTGAGGGATGACTTGGCTGGAGCGCGGAACTAATCGCTACGGATCGCTCAGGACTGGCGCAGCTCCTCCATGGTCACGGCCGTGCCCGGCAGCGTGGAACGGGCCGGAGCCCGCAGACCGTCCAGGAACAGCTGAAGATGGCGGTGGACGAAACGGTCGGCGCTGAAGCACACGGTGCCGGCCGGGGGCCGGCTGAGCTGGGCCACGGCGACCATCAGGTCACCGACGCCCACGTCGGGACGGAGCGTGCCGGCCGCCATGGCGCGGTCCATGAGCTCCTGGACGAGCCGCTCGATGCGCTCGCGGGCTGCTTCCAGATCCGGGTGGTGCTTGTCGAACGTGCCGGAGAGCATCGGGCACAGGGCGCTGACCCGCTCGTCGGCGGCGGAGTGCGCGAACCGCTCCAGAGCCTCGAAGGGGTCGGTGTCCTCGGCCAGCGCCTGTTCCGCGACCTCGGAGGTACGGTCCATGACCGAGCAGACGACCTCGCGGGCGAGGGCGTCGCGGTCGGGGAAGTTGCGGTACACCGTGGCGTTGCCGACGCCGGCCCGACGGGCGATCTCGTCGAACGGCACGTCGGGGCCGAACTCGACGAACATCTCCCGGGCGGCGGTGACGATCCGCTCCCGGTTGCGCAGGGCATCGGCCCGTGGCCGGGACGCCCGTCGCTGCACGGGGGTGGCGGTCTGCACGGCGTACTCCTGGGTGAGGGCTGAGTGATCGCGATCCGGGGATTCAGTCCCCGTTTCGCTCGGACACAGGACTAAACGGGGAATCGGTCCCCGGTTATTTCGCCGACACGGAACCATTTTATGTGACCTGAGTCACATCGCGTCGACGTCAGGTGGCCCCACACCTCCCCACACCTCCCCACCCCCACCGTCACCCCTCCCCCACCTCCCAACCCCTCGTTCGGCCTCTCCCAGCGCGCATCCCCGCACCCCCCGGCACAGGGTGATCGCAAGGGTGCAGCCGGTGAGGCGCGGCTGCCGCTGGAGCGAAGGGCAACCGCATGCAGCCGTCCCGCCGCCGGATATGCCCGCGCCGCGCCGCCTCGCTCGCCTCGGTCACCGTCCTGACGCTGGCGGTCTCCACCTCCGCCGGCACGGCACATCTGACGGCGGGCTCCGCGGCGGGCCCGATAGCCCCGGCCCGCTCCTCGACGCTGCGCCCCTGCATGCTCCACGGCCACAACCGCGTGCTGATGCCGGAGAGCATCCCCAGCCCCTCCGGCTACGCCCGCTCCACGGGCACCGTCCACGCCCTGAACCTGATGATCGACTTCTCCGACGCACCCGGCCAGGGCAGCGCGCTCGACCGGCTCGCGGAGTTCGTCCCGCAGACCCGCCAGTGGTTCGCCACCAGTTCCTACGGCCGCCTCGACTACCGCACCGAGGCCCCGATACGCCACTGGCTGCGCATGCCCAAGCCGTTCAGGGAGTACGGCATACAGCGCGGCGCCCCCTTCGACCCCGGCTACCGCGAACTGGTGCAGGACCTCGTGACCGCCGCCGACCCCGAGGTCGACTTCCGCCACTACGACCTGGTGAACGTACTCGTCACCCCGAACGCCGGCCCCTCCGCCCTGGACACCGTCCTGTCGGTGACCTTCGCCGGCAACGCCGAGGCCCCGGTCGCCGACGGCGTCCCCGTCGCCAACGCGTCCTTCATCTACAGCCGCCAGGACGACGGCTCCGGCTCCTACCCGCAGACCGGCTTCCGGGTCCTGCCCCACGAGAACGGCCACATCTTCGGGCTGCCCGACCTCTACACCCAGGAGGGCGGCGGCGCCGTGGGGCACTGGGACATCATGAGCGAGGACTGGGGCGCCGACAACGACATGCTCGCCTGGCACAAGTGGAAGCTCGGTTGGCTCGACGACTCCCAGATCGCCTGTGTGGCCGCGCGCGGGTCCGGGCAGTACACGCTGACCCCGCTGGCCCGCCCCGGCGGCCGCAAACTGGTCTTCCTGCCCCTCAGCCCCAAGGCCGGGTACGCCCTGGAGCTGCGCACCCGAGAGGGCAACGACGCGGCGGTGTGCCGGCCCGGCGTCCTCGTCTACCGCGTCGACGCGGACGTCGACACCGGCAACGGCCCCATCCAGGTCTACGACTCCACACGGGACAGCGGCGGCTGCACCCGCAGCCCGAACGTGCAGGTCGAGCTGTCCGACGCGCCGTTCGTGCCCGGGCAGAGCTTCGCGGACCCCAAGGAGGGGATCGTCATCACCGTCGAGGCGAAGGACCCGTCCGGCGACTACCGGGTCCGGGTGACGCGGCGCTGACGCACCCGCGAGGCGCGCACGGAAGGCATACGGGGGTCGGGGCGCCCTGCGCCGTATGTGAACACGACGCAGGCGGCCGACCCCGCATTACCGTGACCCCATGCCCCCGAACGTCACCCCGGCCCCGGACACGACCGCCCCCGCCGAAGCCGTCGCCCCCCTCATGCGCGGCCTCAACGTGCTGCGGCGGCTCACCGACGCCGACGGCAGCTGCAGCCTCAGCGCCCTGGAGCGGGCCAGCGGGCTCGCCCGGTCCACGGTCGACCGGATCACGGTGACCCTCGCCCGTATGGAGTACGTCCGGCTGGACGGCCGGGACGTCGTGCTCGCGCCGCGGCTGATGGAGCTGGGCAACGCCTACCTCGCGGGGCTGCGGCTGCCGAAGCTGCTGGACGCGCACGCGGACGCGCTGGCCGACGAGCTGGACGAGTCGGTGTCGCTCGCGGTCGCCGACCTGGACGGCATCCGCTTCATCCACCAGGCGACCCGGCGCCGCGCGATGTCGCTGAGCTTCCGCATCGGCGATCTGCTTCCCGCGGAACGCACCGCTCCGGGCCCGCTGTTCGCGACCGAGTGGGACGAGGAGGACTGGGCGCGGTGGCACGCGCGCCGGGCGGAGGACCCCGAGGACCGCCGCTTCCCGGCGGTGCCGGCGCGCAGCCGCCCGCTCGACGGCTCCGACCACTCGGTGGGCGACGACTTCGAGGAACGCACCAGGCAGGCGCGGGCACGGGGATGGGCGCTGGACGACCAGTTGATCGAGCCGGGTCTGGTCGCGCTGTCCCTGCCGGTGCGGGAGGAGGACGGCGGGATCGCCTGCGTGATGAGCGTGGTGAGCCACACCAGCCGACACACGGCGGACGATCTGCGCCGGGCACTGCTGCCGCGGCTGCGCACGGCGGTCGCGGCGATGGAGCGGGAGCTGCGCGAGGCGCCGCCCGCCGTACCCACGGCGCCGTCCGGGCTCGCGGCCTGGACGGGGGCGTCGAAGCAGGAGCTGGGGCGGGAGTTCGTGGAGTCGCTGGCCCGCGGGCTGACGGTGATCACCTCGTTCGGGGAGGGCCGTTCCGAGCTGACGCTGACGGAGGTGGCCGAGGCGACGGGGCTGGCACGGGCCACGGCACGGCGGGCGCTCATCACGTTGGAGCACCTGGGCTACGTCACCGTGCACGGCCGCTTCTTCCGGCTCACCCCGCGTGTACTGGGCCTCGGCTTCCCACCGCTGTCGCGGACGACCCTGTCGGACATCGCGACCCCGCATCTGGCCGCCCTGTCCGACCGGGTGCACGAGTCGACCTCGTTGGCGGTGCTGACCGGCGACGACATCCAGTACACGGCCCGGGTGACCCCGAGCCGCATCATGAGCGTCAACATCACGGTCGGCGCCCGGCTGCCGGCCTACGCGACCTCGCTGGGCCGGGTGATGCTGGCGGACCTGCCGGAGCCGCCGCTGCCCGAGCCGGCCCCGCTGACGCGGTTGACGGTCACGGACCCGGCCGAGCTGAGTAAGGTGCTGGAGGGCGTACGGCGCGACGGATACGCCCTGGTCGACGGGGAACTGGAGGCGGGGCTGCGGTCGATCGCGGTCCCGGTGCGGGAGCGCGGGGGCCGGGTGGTGGCGGCGGTCAACGTGGCCATGCACAGCAGCCGCCGTACACCCGAGGAGTGCGTGACGGACGTCCTGCCGCAGCTGCACGCGACGGCGGCGCGGATCGAGGCGGACCTGCGGGTGGCGGGGCGGTTCCGGAGGGTGCCGAACACCTGACGGGGTGACGACCTGCGACCCTGCGCACTCGCGTCCTCACGCACTCGCACCCTCACGCACTCGTACCCTCGCACCCTCACGCACTCGTACCCTCGCACCCTCACGCACTCGTACCCTCGCGTCCTCGCGGCGGATCGGGGGCACCGATCAGACGACCTCCGCCTGTCTCCCCGTGGCCACCACCCTGCGCCGGATCGGCGCCGTGGCGATGCGCGGCAGGAGCAGCGACCAGAAGCGGGTGAGCGTGACGCGGGACAGCCAGCGCACATCGTGCCCGCCCAGCTCGGCGAAACCGACCGTCGCGCCGACCACCGTGGCCACGAGGTCCCGGGGTGCGACGTCGGAGAGCAGCCCCTCCCGCGCACACCGGGCGACGATGTCCTCCACCCAGGAGTGCCAGCGCTCGTTGAGGCTCACACCGCGACCGGCCTCCTCCGCGACACCGTCGAGGCAGAAGCCCGCGCGCAGCACGAGGTCCTGACGCAGGCTCAGCAGCAGAGCGTGACTCGTGTCGACCAGCGCCTGCAGCGAACCGCCGAGCTGGGGCGGCGGTCGCTCGGCGGAGACGATCCGGTCGAACCGCTCGGCCGCCGCGCCTCGCACCGCCGCGGCGAGGTCGGCCTTGCTGGGGAAGTGGAAGTGCAGCGCGCCGTTGCTGACCCCGGTCCTGGCGCTGATCGCCGCCAGCGAGACCACCTCGTAGCCGTCGCGGCTGAACAGTTCGGCGGCGGACTCGATCAGGGCGTTGCGCGTGCGGACAGCACGTTCCTGCTTGGCCATCAGACGCTCCGTTGCTGCGCGGGTACCGCCAGGATAACAAACCGTCCGTGCGGTTTCTGAGCTCGATCGGCTCGATCGCCTCGATCGGCTGGGCGGACGAGGCCGGTCCGGTGGGCTCGGCGGACGAGGCCGGTCCGGTGGGCTCGGCGGACGAGGCCGGTCCGGTGGGCTCGGCGGACGAGGCCGGTACCGCGGGCTCGGTGGGGGAGCCGATCCGGCGGGCCCCACCGGCTCGGCGGGCCCGACTCTCGACCGGCTCGGTCAGTCCGGGCGGAGCACGACGGGCAGGGACCCGTATCCGTGGACGATGAAGGACCGCGCCGGTTCGATCCCGTCCAGCGGCATCGCCGCCTCCAGGTCGGGGAAGCGGGTGAAGAGCGCCGCCAGGGCGGACGTCGCCTCCAACCGGGCCAGGGGTGCCCCCAGGCAACGGTGGACACCGTGCCCGAAGGCCAGGTCGTCCCTCCGGCCGGGCCGCAGTACGTCGAAGACGCCCACGTCGTCCCCGTAGGCCTCGGGGTCCGAAGCCGCGCCCGCGAAGGAGACCAGGATCGGATCACCCTTCCTGATGAGCACCCCGTCGAGCTCGATGTCCTCGACGGCGAACCGCATCGGCGAATACGCGGCGGGCGCGTGCGTGCGCAGCGTCTCGGCCACCACGTCGGCCCAGTCCGCGCGCCCCTGAAGGACGTGCGCCCGCTGCTCCGGGTGGGCGCACAGCGCGCCGACGGCGTTCGTGATGAGCGTGCAGGTCGTCTCCTGGCCCGCGGCGATCATCAGGTAGAGCGTGCCGAGGAGTTCCTGCTCGGTCAGCCGGCCCTCGTCGCTGTCCCGGACCTCGATCAGCGCGGTCGTCAGATCGTCGCCGGGCCTGGCTCGTTTCCCCGCGACCAGCTCGCCGAGCATTCCGAAGACCCGCACCTGCGCCGCGGCCATCTCGGCCCCGGGCACGGCCGTACCGAACACCAACTCCAGGTCGGCGCAGAGCGGTTCGCGCGCCTCCTCGGAGACGCCGAACAGCTCGCAGATCACTCGCATCGGCAGCACCTTGGCGAACCGGTCCCGCAGGTCGACCACTTCGCCGTCCGGCAGCGCCTCCAGCTCGTCGAGCAGTTCTCCGGTGAGCTGCTCGACGCGGGGCCGCAGCGCCTCGGTACGGCGGACGGTGAAGGCGGCGGCGACCAACCGGCGCAGCCGACCATGGCTGTCACCGTAGGCGAAGAGCATGTTCTCGTTCGCCACCCACGGGTACAGCGGCCAGTCCTCACCTATGCGGCCGGCGACGAAGTCGGGCCAGTGCCGGCGGGCGTCCTTCGAGACCCGGGGATCCGTCAGGAGCCGCTTGACGTACTTCTGCCGTACGACGGCCCAGGCGCGCACCCCGCCCGGCAGCTGCACCTCGACGGCGGGTCCCCGCGACCGTAACCGCGCGGTCTCGCCGGGCAGGTCACGTCCGGTCACGTCAAGGGCGTACGGGCACGCGCTCATGTCCATGGGGGTGCACTCCGTTCGATCGGTCGGTCGGCCCTTCGGCTTTCGACGCGGTGCGCCGGCGGAGGCATCACCCGCGTTTTTCTTCTTCGCGTTCCTGTTCGAGTTCTTCCGCGCGGCGTCTCATCGCGGCTTCGAACACCTTCGGCCCCCGCTCCGCGGAGAAGTCCAGGCGGACCAGGATCCCCGGCACGGCCACGGACGGCATCAGGAACCGGTAGAGATCGGCCACCCGCTCGGCCAGGTCCACCCGCCCGGTCATGATCCGCGACAGGACCTGGACCCCGGTGAACGCGCCGACGAACAGCTTGGCGAGCGCGGCGACGTCGACGTGCGGGAGGAGTTCGCCCCTCTGCTTGGCCTCCTCGAAGAGGGCCTGCGTGTGCTCGGTCCACTCCTGCATCGGCACCCGGCGGTTGAGGCGGTCCTTGGGCGACCCCTGATCCACGGTCAGGCGCACGCTTCCCTGGACGATGGGGTCACCGGTGTCGCCGCGGAGCAGGTACGACAGCAGCAGCGCCTCGTCCAGCGACTCCTGCAGCTTCAGCTCCTGCTCGGGGACGCGCGGCAGCGAGGAGACCTGCTCGGCCAGCACCGCCTGGGCCAGCTCTTCCTTGGAGGCGAAGTGGAAGTACAGGGCGCCCTTGGTGACCCCCGACCTGTTCAGTACGTCGGAGATCGTCGCCGCCTCGTACCCGACCTCGTCGAACACCTGCGCCGCGGCGACCAGGATCGCCCGCCGCGTGCGAATGGCCCGCTCCTGCCGCGCCACAAGCAGTCCCCTCTCCCGTCGCACCGGACAATAAAACCAGCCAAACGGTTTGACAACCCTGATACACCGCCCCGAGAAACGGACACTCGGGAGCGAAAAGGGGCCGGCCAGTGACGGGGAGAGCCCCACGCGACCCGTGGGGGGCTTGAAAAGAAAACCGGTTGGTACGTATCTTCGGTCCTGCTTCGCGCCTCGAGACCCAGACCCACACCAGGGACCCACACCAGGGGAAAGCTCCATGACTGTCATGACGTCCGAGACGTTAGGGACGGAAGCAACGTCAGGAACGGAAGCCGGGGGCCAGGCACACCCGGTGACCGACGATCTGGCGCACCTTCTCTTCGAGGGCGCTCGTCGTGATCGTAACCACGGCGTCTGGCGCGCGGCGATCTCCGGCCGGGCGTTCGCGTACCGGCCCGGCCTGTCCGCCGCCGAGCGGACCGCTCTCTCCTACGACCGTCTGCGCCTCCTCAACGACACCCTCGACGATCCGCTGCGGTTCGCGGCCGACCCGCACCGACTGGCCGCGCTGCACGAGTGGATCGGACCGGTGGACGGCGGGCTGACCACCCTCGCGAGCATCCACTACAACCTCTTCCTCGGCAGCCTCGTCGACCACGACCACGGGGACCGCGACCTGTCCGCCTTCTGCTCGCTCCGCAGCACAGGAACGTTTCTGTGTACCGAGCTGGAGCACGGCAACGACGTGGCCGCGATGGAGACCGTCGCCGTCTTCGACCGCACGAGCGGCGGCTTCCATCTGCACACGCCGACGCCCGGCGCGCGGAAGTTCATGCCCAACACGACCCTGACGGGCGGCCCCAAGACGGCGGTCGTCGCCGCCCGGCTCCTCGTGGACGGCGAGGACCAGGGCGTGTTCCTCCTCCTCACCCCGCTCAGCGACGAGACCGGGCACCTGCCGGGGGTGACGGTCCGCAGACTGCCGGAGCGCACCGGCACCCCGGTCGACCACGCCCTCACGTCCTTCGACCACGTGTGGCTGCCGCGCGAGGCGCTCCTTGAGGCCGACCACGGCCGCCTCGCCCCGGACGGCACGCTGGCGAGCAACCTCGGCAACAAGCGCAAACGGTTCCTGCGCTCCATCAACCGCGTCACGATGGGCAAGCTCTGCATGAGCGCCGGCACCCTGGGCATGGCCCGTGCCGCGCTCGCCATCACGGTCCGCCACGCCCACAGCCGTCTGATCGCCGGCCCCAGGGCCGGTGAGCGTATACCGGTCGCCGCCCACCGCAGCCACCACAGCCGACTGCTCGACGGCCTGGCGACGGCGTACGCGATGACGTTCCTGCACCGCACCGTCGTGGACCGGTTCGCCGCACACACCGAGGAGGACCGCGAGGAGGTCGAGCGACTCGCGGCGATCGCCAAGGGCTGGATCACCTGGCAGGCACGCGCGATCACCGTCGAGTGCCGCGAACGGTGCGGCGCGCAGGGTCTGTTCCCCGCCAACGGCATCTCGGAGCTGCCCGGCAACATCGAAGGCGGCATCACCGCCGAGGGCGACAACCTGGTGATCTGGCTGAAGGCCGCCTCCGAGATGGTCTTCGGCCACGATGCGAGCCCCCCGCAGGCACCGCCGGCCGACGCAGACCTGACAGACCTCGCCTTCCTACGGGGCCTGCTCGCCCGGGTCGAGGCCGTCTGGCAGCAACGCGCTCGCGCGGCCCTGCGCGAGGGCCCGTCCGGCGACCCGGTCGGCCGCTGGAACACCACCTCGGAAGCCGCCCTGGAGATGGTCTCGGCCCACGCCCAGCTGCAGGCGGCGAACGCGTTCGCCACGGCGTCCGAACGGCCGACGGACCCGAGGACCCGGCGGCTGCTGCGCAGCCTGTGCCGCCTGTTCCTGCTCCGCCAGCTGCGCGCGCACACCGGGGATCTGCTCGCGGAGGGCCACCTGTCGCCGGACCACGTACGAGCACTGCCCACGGCACGCGACACGCTCATCACCGAGCTGGCCCCGCAGATGCTGCCCTTGGCCGACGCGTTCGACTTCCCACCGGAGATGCTGTCGCGCATACCGATCGCGGGTGGGGGGTCGGTCGAGCCCCTGAAGCCGACCGAGTAGCTTCGGTGTATCGAGGGCGAGCCACCTCTGACGGCGGACGAATTACGCCACGCAACTGGCTGATTACTGTAGGCATGCCGCAGGTTCACGCCACTGGGAGTCGCCGCGGGCAGGATGTCCCCAGGGTCGGGGAGCGTCCCCTCACACGACTACAGGGGAACGGGGACGACCACAAGGGAGCACATCCGCTAGGCTGTGAGCGGTCGACACGCGTTCTCACGCCTTCGGCCTTGCCTTCGTAGCTCAGGGGATAGAGCACCGCTCTCCTAAAGCGGGTGTCGCAGGTTCGAATCCTGCCGGGGGCACAGCACAGTCCATGCAGGTCACGGGCTAGATCACGAAACTGCCCCCCGAGATCAACTCGGGGGGCAGTACGTATTTTGTACACGTGGTTTTGGCTACCCGACAGGGGTGATTGGCGCTCTCAGCCTCGCCAGAGCGGCGGCCCGGCCCGCGTCGAGGACGTCCGCCACCTCGTCGAGGCGGTCCGGCCACAAGTGCCCGTACACGTCGAGCGTCATCGCCGCCGACTTGTGCCCCAGCATCGTCTGCACGACCTTCACGTCCGCGCCGGCCGCGATCGCGAGCGAGGCGGCTGTGTGCCGCAGCTTGTGCGGCGTGAGGTCGAGGCCGTCCAGTCCGGCCGCCTTCACCGCCTTGTCCCAGTCGCGGCGCCTGAAGTTCGGATACCGCATTGGGCCGCCCTCCGGGGCCGTGAACACGAGCCCGTCCCGCGGCTTGCCGACGACCAGGGGCCGCAGCTCCTCGGCGAACGACCGCGGCAGCGGCACCGATCGCTTCTCGTGGTTCTTTACCGGCCCGAGCTCGAGGTGCCCGTCAATGTCCGAGTACGCCTGCAGGATGCGGACTCGCCGGTCGTCGAGCTGCACCCGGCCGGCCTTGATGGCGATGGCCTCGCCCCAGCGGATGCCGGTGTATCCGAGCGTCCTGACGAACGTCTGGTAGCGGCCGGCGTGTTCGGCGAGCGTCTCCAGCTGGTCGTGGGTGAGGTAGACGTGGTCGTCCTGGTCGTCGTTGCGCGGCAGATCGTGGTCGTGGCATGGGCTGGCCGCGATCCGGTGCGTCTTCACCGCGTGCTTCATGACGCTGCTGAGCACGTAGTAGGTCTTTTTGATGCGATCCGGCCCCAGCGTCGCCCCCCGCTTGCCGGGCGTGTTGCACAACTCGGTCACCCACTGGTCGACGTCAGCCCACCGGACCGCGCCGACCTGCCAGTCACCCCACTTCGGGACGACGTACAGGTCGAGCAGCTCGCGGTAGTCGTCCTTCGTGCGCCGGCCTTGCTTCCGCAGCGACCCGTGCCACTCGTCGGCGACCAGGCGCACGGCTGCTTTCGCCGACTGGGGGTCGCGGTACGACCCCTTATCCAGCTTCTGCAGCAGGGCCTGTTGCTCCGCCTCGGCCTGCGGCACGGTGCGGAACGTCTTCGCTTTCGGCTTGCCGTCCGGGCCGTACCACCGCACCCGCCACCGGCCCGGAGGCTGCCTCTTGCCGCCTTGCTTCTTCGCGGCCTGCCACTTCTCCATCGCCTCCTGGTAGTCGGCGTGGTTGGCGCGGTCCTCAATCCAGACCCTGGGCACCTTCACCCCCCTCCATGGAGGAGCCGAACATGAGCCTCAGCAGGTCGTTCGGGTCGAGCTCTTTCCCGGTCTCCTCGCGGTATCGATCCTTCAGGTTCTGCATCACAGCCTGCGCCTCAGCGGTGGGCTGCATCTTCACCGGGCCGGCCAGCACGCTGTAGCGGACGTGGTCCTGCAGCCATTGCGGCTGGCCGTACAGCCGATGTTCGGCTAGCTGCGTGCGCTCGTGCTCGGGAGTGGTCCGCAGCGGGATTCGGCCGATGCCCCATTCCCATGCCCGTAGGGCGTCGACCGTTCCAGCACCGGTGATCTCGACGGGTGTCTCTGCGCTTGTGGTGAGCGGCAGCAGCAGCGACACCGGAGAGACGCCGAAGACAGCAGCGAAGGCGGTCAGGTCATCGACGGTGACGACCCGGTCGCCCTTCTCCATCCGTGTGATGCCCGAGGGGGAGATGGGGCGGCCCTTGCGCTCCATCTCGGCGGCCAGCTGCCGCGTGCTGTACCCGCGGACCTTACGGAGTCGGGCCAGGTTCTCGGCCACGGTCATGCCAGTGGGGCCAACCTCGACGGCCCGCCGTCCGTACTGCTGATCGCTCATGTCCGCAAGCCTATGCGGCAGCAAGCCTCTTGCGTATCGGCTGGTTTGGGTTACCATCGCGTTCATGTGCATCACCATAGATGCGATCGTGTCTAACGTGCAACGGATGCGACCTAAGGAGACGCAATGCCGAACACCACTCGGATCACGGACGACGTCCTGAGTCCGGCTGAGGTGTGCGAGCAGTACCCCCGGGTCTTCCGCAACACACAGGCCCTTGCGGACCTGCGGTGGCGTGCGGAGGGACCCGACTACATCAAGACCGCTCCGGGGCGGGCTGGCCGCGTCTTCTACCGGCGCAGCGCCATTGAGGCCTGGCTCGACTCGCTCACCGTCAAGGCCGGAGGTCAGCGCGCGGCATGACCACAAACGCAGAGAAGGCGCCGTTCGGACCGGCGCCTTCTCAGGAAAACCTCGCGGGCGGCGAAGCTGCTGCCACCGTACCGCAGGCATCGCCCCAGAGCGACGCCCTGTTTCCGGGGAGCGGTGAGCCGCCCATCGTGCGGCCGCTCGCCCTCGCCACCCGCGGACGCGTCGAGTTCATGGGGCGTTGTCCCGGCTGCGACCGCCACCACCGACACGTACACCTCGGGCTCGTCACCGCCCCCTGCGGCGCCGTGTACCGACTCCAGACCAAGCGCATGAAGGGAGCGGCATGACTCCCCTCGACGGAGCGCTGTGGCTCATCCGGCACGGGTTCGCCGTCTTCCCCTGCGACCACCCCGCAACGCCCCGCTGCACGGGCCTGCACAAGACGTGCGACGGCTCCCGTGGCAAGCACCCCGCCGTGGCATTCACACGCGGCTGGACACTCGACGAGCGGAAGGTGCGCGAGACGTTCGCCCGCGGACTGCGGAACCCCGCCGTAGCCGTAGGCGCCTGCTCGGGACCCGAGGGCGCCCAGCTGCTCGTCATCGACAGCGACCGGCCCGGAGCCATCGAGGATGTAGCAGGCGCCCGCGGTGAGCGGTGGCCGGCCACCATGCGCGTCCGCACCGCCAAGGGCTACCACGACTACGTGTGGGCATGGCCGTCCCTGAAGCTCGGCAACGGCCTCGGCGCACTGCAGGGCCAGTTCGACGGCGACGTCCGTGCGGGAAACGCCTACGTCGTCGGCCCCGGCGCCCTGCACGCGACGGGCGTCGTGTACGAGCTGGACGACCCCGAGCGTCCGCCCGTCATGGCCCCGGCCTGGCTCCTACGGGCACTCCTCACCAAGCCCCACCGGCAGGTGACAAGAAATTGTCACGTGCGGCCGGGTTCCCGTCCCGAGTCCCGCAGCCTGCAGGGTCTGGTCAAGTTCGTCGCCGACAGCGCCCAGGGCGACCGCAACAACCGTCTCTTCTGGGCCGCCTGCCGTGCAGCTGAGGCCGGCGCCGAGGGCGCGGAAGATGCCCTCTTGGACGCGGCCGTTCATGCAGGTCTCGCCGAGGCGGAAGCCCGCAACACGATCGCTTCCGCCTTCCGAACCGTGGGGGTGTCCGCATGACTCTCCACCACGGAACAGTGTCAGAACCGTCAGAAGTGTCAGAACCGCAGGTCAACGGCTCCCCCGTTCTTCTGACACTGTCAGAACGGCTGTCAGAAAACGAGCAGGCCTCTGACCAGCGACAGAACACCGGTTCTGACGGTTCTGACACTTCTGACACCGGTCCGGATATGGAGACGCTGAAGCGGCTTCTCGGCCCCATGCGGGACGGATCGTGGCTGGACGGGCAGGAGTTCCCGCCGCTCAGGTACGCGGTCGACGGCCTGCTTCCCGAAGGGTTCTCGCTGCTGATCGGCCCGCCAAAGGCCGGTAAGAGCTGGCTCGCTCTGGGCATCCTGCTGGCCGTCGCGAACGGCAGCCATGCTCTTGGAGCCATCGGAATGGGCAAGCCGCGCCGCGTCTTCTACCTCGCCCTCGAGGACGGCGACAGGCGCATGCAGGACCGGTGCCGGACCATCCTCGGAGACCAGCCGATCCCGTCGACGTTCCACTACCAGACCGTCATCGAGCCCGGGTTCGTCTGCCAGACCATCGAGGCGTTCCTGCACCTGTACCCGGACACCGCTCTGGTCGTCGTCGACACCCTCGGCAAGGTCATGCCGCAGGCAATGCCCGGCGAGTCTTCTTACCAGCGGGACTATCGGGTCGCAGGACGACTCAAGCGGATCGCAGACAGCAAGCCGGGCCTATCCATCACGGCCCTGCACCACGACCGAAAGGCGGCCACCGAGGACTTCGTCGAGTCCGTGTCCGGCACGAACGGTCTGGCCGGCGCCGCGGACACGATCGTCGTCCTCGCCCGCAAGCGGCAGGCCCAAGAGGCCCTGCTGATGGTCACCGGCCGTGACGTGCCCGAAGCTGAGTACGGGCTGTTCATGGAAGACGGCCTGTGGCGGCTCGACGGGACCAGCCTCGACGAGGCCGCCGCCGCCGCTCAACAGCGGCAGGACTCCGCTGGGCTGGGCGACGTATCCGTCTCCATCCTGCAGTTCGTCCGTGAGCACCCGGACGGCTGTCGAGCCAAGGACGTCGTCGAGAAGTTCGGCCGCGACTCCTACCAGTACCTCAGCCGCCTCGAAGAGCGCGGCGACCTCACCAAGGTCAAGCGCGGCGTCTACCGCGCCAACGAACCCATCTTCGGCACGGAAACGGAGAACGCCGCATGACCACGACCACCGTCATCAAGCTGGGCGACGACCGCGACACCACGTACACCGTGCAGACCATCCAGGTCGGCACCGGCGAGTGCTGCGCCGAGCACGGCAGCTGCGGCAAGCCCGGCGTCATCGCCGTCCGCAACACCATCGACCAGCAGCGACCCACCGAGTCCAGCACCTACCGGATCACCCTGTGCGCCGAGCACCAGGGCGACGCCGCCCGGATGCACGAAGTGTGGGTGGCAAGCGCTCGCGAGATGCAGGACCCCGCCAAGCGGGCCGAGTTCCTTGCCAGTGCCGGGGTACAGCCGTGACCTCCCACGTCGACGAGCAGATACAGGCCCGCCTTGCCGCGGCCCGGCTGAAGCGGGCCAAGCGGCGCCAGCAGCGCGCGGAGCTGGACGAAGCGCGCGGCTACGGCCTGCAGGCCAGGCACACCGCCAAGCTCGCCCGCTGGGCCGCCGAGGAGGACGACGAATGAGCAAGAGCAGCCACAGCGTGCACCGCGACCTCGCGTGGGCGCTCAAAGAGCAGGCCAAGCGGGCCGGGGAGCGAACCCCGTCGGTGCGCGGCGCGGACTGGCGGCTCGCCACCGTTGCGACCGTCGGCACCGACGGCACCATCACCACCGCAGACGGCATCAAAGCCCGCTGCATGGAGAGCTACCCCAATCCTGCCGTCGGTGACGTCGTCGTCATCGACCAGTCCAGCAGCGGCAACTGGATCGTCCGCGGCCGGCTCACACCCACTGCGCGGGCGTGGACGCCGCTCTCCCTAGCCTCGGGCTGGGCTCCGTTCGGCTCTCCCTACTACACGCCCGCCTACCGGATTTGGGGGGACGGCACAGCATCCCTGTGCGGTCTGGCAGCCATGTCCGGCACCCTCACCTCCGGCACCACCGTCGCCACCCTGCCCGCCGAAGCGTGCCCTGCCGCTCAGGTGCGTTGCGCTGTGCAGGTCGCGCAGGGCTACTTCGGCGTGATGACGATCGCCACGTCGGGCACCATCCAGCTCGCCGACTTCAACCCGGCGCTGCCGACCACCGGCAGCAAGTGGGCGGAATTCGACTGCTTCGGCCGCTACCGGCTCACATAGGAGATCGGCACATGAGCCCCCACCAGCAGATCGTCACCGACATCGGCCTCGCCGCCATCTGCGAAGACCACGAAGAACACGCCCGGCTCGTCAACGAGCTGCCCGACGACCAGGTCCGCGACGCCACCAGCCGCGCCCTCGCCGCCACCGTCGCCTTCTTCCGCAACCTCATCAACCCCGCCGACTGGCCCGCCGTCGTCGACGGCGCCCGCGCCCAACGCTCACTCCTCGAACTCGACGAACCCACGGAGACCACCACATGACCGACCAGCCCCAGACCCTCGACGAGATCCAGGCCCGCGGCAAGGCCGGGCCCGGCACCGACCAGACGCCCGAGGAGAACTACACGGTGCCCGGCGTCCTCGCCGGAAAGCCCACCCCCGAAACCGACCCCGCCCTGCGCCAGCAGATACGCGACGCCGAACTCGACCACCAGCTCAACCCGTAAGGAGAACCCCATGCCCACCAAGCTCGGACAGCAGATGAACACCCTGATCCGCGGCCAGCAGCCCAAGCCCACCCGCGGTCAGGACAAGGCCAACGAGATCCGCGCCTACTACAAGCAGGGGCTGCAGCAGCTCCGCGGCCAGCGCAACATGCACCCCACCGCCCGGCAGGTCGAGATCGCCAAGCTGTACGCCACGACGCAGGCCGCACTGCGCAAGGTGCAGCAGGAGCAGCTGCAGGCCGACCGCGAGACGTTCGCCAAACTGGAGCGCCAGCTGTGGGGATTCGACGACGTGCGCGCCTCGGCCATCGGCAGCGCAGACCGTGCTGCCGTCGACGGCACCGTGCGAGACGCGCAGGACCGAGCCGGCCGACTCAAGAAGGCCGGCGACGCCGCCCGCGCCCTGGCCGACGCCGAGCAGGCAGGCGACAAGGTGCTCGCCCGAGCCATCGCCAAGCGCGCCCACGACATGGACTGGGACAACGTCCTCGGCGCCTACCTGTCCACCAGGCCCACCGACGCCGAGCGGTACCAGCAGGCCGGCGAGATCTACGTGCGGCAGAACACCACCGGCGGCGCCCTGACGCACGGCTTCCTCGGCAGCCTCGGCACGCCCGAGGAACTGCGCGGCATGAGCGCCAAGGACATCCAGAGCATGGCCGACCCCGGCGACACCGGGCCCACGGCCGCATGATCCGGCGTCAACGTCACCCGCTGCGGCCGCATGTGTAGGCCAGCCGCACGCGGGAGCGATGGGCGAGGAGCGAGTCCCTTCCTCTCGCAGCGATCCGCCCAGCGCCGACCGGAGCGGGCCGAGCAACACGGCTCGGCCCGCCCGGAGCCAAGACGATCAAGGCCCGGGGGTGGGGCGCGCCACCCTCGCGCCCGCGCGGGGGACCGCCGTGGAGAGCCCCGGCACCGATGGCTGATCAAGCAAAACCTATTCCGCTCTTGAATGGAGGTGGGGCCGATGGCCGTTCCCGGTCGTAAGCCGAAGCCGTACATGCAGGCCGTGCGTGAGGGCACGTTCCGCGCGGACCGCAACAAGCAGGGTGTCCGCTTCCCGCCCAGGGATCCCGTCGAGCCGAAGTGGACGGACCTGCTGCCCGGCTCCGATACGGAGGTCGCACGGGCGAGGAAGACGGCCGCGGAGCTGTGGGGGCGGATCGTTCCCGCTCTGACCTACTCGGCCGGCCTGGTCGACGCCCAGCGGGAGACGGTCACGGACCTGTGCGTCACTTGGGCCACGATCAAGATGGGTGTGCGTGCGCTGGCCCTCGAGGGCCACGTCATCCAGGGCGCGCACGGCAAGGCCCGGAATCCGTGGGTGACGATCGTCAACCAGCACCGCCAGCACTTCCGGTCGCTCATCGGCGAGCTGGGGCTGACGCCGGCCTCGGCGCAGCGCATCACGGCCCCTGAGCCGGACGACGAAGACGACGACATCTGGGACTGATTCCAGTCATGGAAAAGGCCGCGCGTGCAGGCGCGGCCCTTGCCGTAGAGGCTGACCCGAAACCCGTCTGGCCGGACGAAAACCGCAGGTCAACACCCCTTCATTGTACCGAAGTTAGGGGTCGTTGTGGCGGCTGGTGGTGTTCTGGTCGGGCGCGGGTACGTCAGTATCCGGCCTGAGTTCGAGGGCGACTGGAGTCGCTCTATCAATGCTCGCGCGTCGGGGGCCGGCCGGTCCGGTGGCGGCGCGTTCAGCAAGGCGTTCGGTGCGGCCCTCACGGGCGGGATGCGGGGCATCCTCGGCGGGTTCGCTACGTCGCTGGTCGCGGGGATCGCCCCGGCTGGTGCGGCGATCGCTGCTCTGGCCCCGGCTCTGGCGACTGCTGGCACGGCCGCGGGCGCCCTGAAGCTGGGGCTGTCGGGCGTGGGCGACGCGTTCAAGGCGGCGTTCTCCAGCAGCACTGCGGACGCCAACAGGGCGGCCTCGGCGACGCACGCTGTGGAATCGGCCCAGCGGAGCCTGGCGAACGCTCAGAGGGGCCTTGCAGACGCCCGTGTCCAGGCGGCTCGGTCGATCGCGGATGCGCAGAAGCAGGTCGAGGGCGCGGAGCGGGATCTCACGGACGCGCAGCGGAACGCGCGCCAGGTGCAGGCGGATCTCAACAGCGCGCGGCAGGAAGCGGCTCGGGCGCTGCAGGACATGAACAACCGGTTGAAGGAGTCGCAGCTCGACGAGCGGGATGCGGCGATCCGGTTGACGGACGCGCAGAAGGCGCTGGCGGTGGCCCGCGCCAACCCGGGTACGACCCCGGAGGAGCTCGCAAAGCTGCAGCTCGCCTATGACCGGGCGACGCTGAACTTGCAGGAGCAGCGCACGGAGACGAAGCGGCTGCAGGACGACACGGCCAAGGCGAACAAGGCTGGTGTCGAGGGGTCGCAGCAGGTCGTCGACGCGAAGCAGAAGATTGCCGACGCGAACCGGTCGGTTGCCGACAAGGAGCGGGCGCTGGCGGATGCGCAGGCTGGTGTCGCGCAGGCGCAGCAGGATGGCGCCCGGCAGGTCGCGGACGCTCAGCGGCAGGTCGCCGAGGCGGCGCAGGCCGTGGCGGAAGCCCAGCAGGCCGCGGCGGCGCAGACGTCGAAGCTGGATCAGGCGATGGCGAAGCTGGCGCCGAACGCGCAGTCGTTCGTGCGCACGATCCAGGCGCTGGCGCCCGCGTGGGATCACATGCGGCTGTCCGTGCAGAACGCCCTCTTTCAGGGCCTCGACGGCACGGTACGGACGCTGGCGGGGGCGACGATCCCGATCCTGCAGAAGCGGCTGACGGAGACGGGCGGCATCTGGAACAGCATCGCCAAGAGTGCGGCCGGCGCCATCACGGACATGGCCAAGTCGGGGATGCTCGACCAGATCCTGAAGGGCGCGAACGACAACCTGCGCGTCTTCAAGGACACGCCGCGGCAGCTCATCACGGCGTTCGGGCAGTTGACGGTCGCCGCTCAACCGGCGTTCAACCAGCTGCTGCAGGGCTTCGCCGGGGCGATCACGCACTTCACGGACGGGCTGTCGAAGTCGTTCACGTCGGGCGGGATGAAGCAGGCCATCGACACGGCCTTTCAGCTCATCAGCCAGCTGGGAAGCATCCTCGGCGACGCGGCCGGCGCGGTGTCGAACATCCTGCAGGCCGCGGGCAGTGCGGGCGGCCAGGCGCTGAGCGTGGTCGGCGCCCTGTTCGACCAGATCCGCAAGGTCACCGACATGCCGCAGATTCAGGCGGCCCTGCGGCAGACCTTCCAGTCGATCGCGCAGATCGTGGGCGCGCTGGCCCCGGTGATCGGCTCGATCCTGCAGGCCGCGGCGCCGCTGATCGCCGCTCTGGCGCCGGTCGTTGCGCAGTTGGCGCAGACGTTGGGCCCGGTCCTGCAGCAGGTCGTGACGGCCCTCGGGCAGGCTCTGATGCCCATCATCACCGCCCTGGGTCCGGTGATCGGCGTCATCGGGGACGCGATCGGGCAGATCGTGACGGCGCTGGTGCCGCTGCTGCAGCCGATCGGCGAGCTCATCGCCGCCATCGTCAACGCGCTGATGCCGGTACTGAAGCCGATCATCGGGATCGTCGTGCAGCTCGTCGACGTCCTGGTCGGCCCGCTCAACACGATCATTCAGGCGCTGATCCCGTACATCGGGATGCTCGGGGATATGTTCGGGCAGGTCTTCGGCGCCCTCGGCCCGCTGATCACGCCGCTGATTGGCGTCGTGGGGATGCTCGCCGGGGTGTTCGCGCAGCTGGCGCAGCTGTGGATCGGCACGGTGATGAAGGCGATCACGCCGCTGATCCCGGTGTTCGTGCAGATCGTTGGCCTGGTCGTGCAGCTGGCAACGCAGGTGCTGGCGGCGCTGATGCCGTCACTCACGCAGCTGATCGGCGCGGGCATGCAGCTGCTGGTCGCGCTGCTGCCGATCCTGCCGGCGCTCGTACAGATCACGGCGCTGGCCCTCACCTTCGCGATCAAGATCCTGGCGGTGGTGCTGCCGCCGATCCTGAAGCTGATCACGACGTTCGACGTGGGCTTCATCGGCGCCATCACTTCGGTGATCGGCATTCTGGCGACCCTGATCACGTGGATCACCGAGCATGTCGGGCCCGCGTTCCGCTGGCTCAACGACAACGTGGTGCACCCGGTGTTCACCACGATCGCGAGCATCATCAACACTGTCTGGCAGAAGAACATCCGTCCCGCGTTCGATCTCCTGAAGGCGGCGATCGGCAAGGTCGGTGACGCGTTCGGAGACGCGAAGGACGCGATCGGCAAGGCCTGGGACAAGATCAAGGATCTGACGAAGGCGCCGATCAACTTCGTGATCCAAACCGTCTGGAACCGGGGCATCGTCGAGGTCTGGAAGAAGATCGGCGACTGGATTCCCGGCCTGCCGAAACTGGACACACTGCCCATGCTCGCCCAGGGCGGCATGTTGCCCGTACAGCCGGGCGTGTTCAACTCCCCGACCGCGATCGTCGGCGAGGGCAACCCCGCTCACCCGGAGTTCGTCATCCCGACGGACCCCAAGTACAGGGGGCGAGCCCTGTCGCTGTGGCAGGCGGCCGGCACGCAGCTCCTCGCCGGAGGCGGCATCATCGGTGACGTCCTCGGCGGCCTGAAGAGCATCGGCAGCAAGGTTGGCGGCTTCTTCTCCTCCGCCGCCAGCTTCCTGAAAGACCCGAGCAAAGCCCTTGAAGGGCTGATGGGTAAACTCCTTGGCCCACTGCAGGACATCAAGAACTCGGCCTGGGGCAAGCTAGCGCTCGCACTGCCGAAAGCGATCCTCGACGGCCTCAAGGATCTGGTGTCGTTCGGCGGCGGTGGCGGCGACATCGGCGGCACGATCCCCAACGGCCAGCGCCTGGCCATCATCAACCAGGCGCTCGCCGCCGCGGGCGTCCCCCCGCCGGGCACGCTGCCGCAGTGGCAGGCCGGCCTCAACACCCTCATCGCGAGGGAGAGCGGCTGGAACCCGCGGGCGATCAACCTGTGGGACTCCAACGCTGCCGCTGGCCATCCCTCACAGGGGCTGGCCCAGACGATCCCGTCGACGTTCAACGCCTACGTGCCCGCGTCGCTGAGGAGCAGGGGGATCCTTGATCCCATAGCGAATGTCGCGGCGGCGATCCGCTACATAGTTGCCAACTACCACAACATCAGCAACGTTCAGCAGGCAAACGCCAACCGGCCGCCCGCCGGCTACGACTCCGGCGGCTGGCTCCAGCCCGGGCTGACCACCGCGGTCAACCTGACGGGCAAGCCTGAGGCTGTCCTGACGGACGCGCAGTGGAACACGATGGCGTCGGCGGCCACGGGCGGCAGCCTCGATGGCATGACGGTGAACGTGTGGGTCGGCAACGAGCAGATCCGCGACATCACCCGCGCCGAGGTCCGCGACTCCCAGCAGCAGCTCATCAGCGTCATCAGCGCCAGCTGAGGGAGGGCAGCAAAAAAGGCCCCCGTCCGCATGTTCGGACGGGGGCCCTGTGCCCCTCTACGGGCACTACTTCGCAGGTCGGGGGCCTCTACCAAGGTCACTACCCAGGTAGCGGGCCCCCTCTACATCAGGTGCCCTCCCCGGTGTCGACGGAAGGGGCATCCGTAGCGGGGTTCGTAGAGGGGGACGGCTCTACCCGGCGTGCGGCGAGCAGGAGTTCGGCGGGCACGGCGGCCTCGAGGTCGCTCCTGCGGTAGCCGGCGAGGTTCTTCCCGCCGACCTTGACCTGCTTGGTGGTGCGGTCGACGCCCGCCGCCTCGAGCTCGGCGGCCAGGCGCTCGGCGTCCCAGTCGCCGTAGCGGTCCTCGTCGACGTTGACGAGCCGGTCGAGCAGGTCGACGGTGTGCATCCGGTCGGTGTGCCGCATCACGTCGAGGCAGTCGGACAGCACTGGGGCGATCGTGACGCCCGCGGAGTCGGCGGCCGCGGTGACGTCGCCGGCCGCGTCGCCGGTGAGTTGCCCGTGCTTGACGCGCAGGGCACGGCCGCGCTGGCACAGCTCGGAGAATCCGGGCCCGTCGAGGAAGTCGGCCCGCACCGTCACGAACGAGGCAGGGCCCGTGACCAGCACGCCCGTGCCCTTGTGGTCCTCGGACAGCACCGAGGCGTCGGCGCCCTGGGCGGCCTTGCCCTTGCCCAGCACCATGTCGCTGGAGGTCTGGTCGACGACCTGCGTGCAGTACCGCAGGGTGATGATCTCGCGCAGCTTGGTGGGCACGCTGTCGGCGTCGGGGCGCTGGGAGGCAAAGTTGCTGATGAACCCGGCAGCCGGGCCGCGGCGGGCGATGCGGCACAGGTCGTTGATGACCTGCTCACGGTCGTCGCGCTCCATCGCGGTGAAGTACTCCTGCAGCTCGTCGATGGTGACGAAGATGACCGGCAGGTTGTACTTCTCCACGATCGCCGGGGTGAGCTTGCCCTCGGGGCAGATGGAGACGGGCAGGCCGCGCAGCAGGACGAAGCGGCGCTCCATCTCCGCCAGCAGCTCCTTCAGCATCGCCTTCAGCGCGTCGACGGCGTCATCCTCGGCGCCCATCACGAGCCGGTGCGCGACCGCCTTCATCGGCATCCAGTCGGCGCCGCCCTTGCCGTCCGCGATGTAGTGCCTGACGAAAGGGTCCAGCAGCCCCGCCGCGGTCATCAGCCGCTGCGTGAACGTCTTGCCCCGGCGGGGCAGGCCGCCGAAGAACAGCGACTGCCACATGACCGGCACGGTGATCCGGGTACCGCGGGCGTCCTGCCCGAACGGGATCGGCTCCCACACGCTGAAGCGCTCCAGCTTGACCAGCGGAGACGGCACCGGGTCGCCGAGGTACGGGTCGTCGTCGGCAACCCACAGCGACACCCGGCCGGCGTGCCCTCCGCCAGCTGCACGGACACGGGCGGCGATGACCTGGATCTCGTCGACGCCGAGCTCGGCGGCGATCGCCGTGCGCTTGGCCAGCACGTCAGCAGCGGTCTTCCCGCCGCCCCGGGGCAGGTCGAACACGACGGCCCAACCGCGACCGTCACGGACGGGACCCATGACGCAGGTGATGCGCGGCCCTTCGTCGTCGCCCTTCCCCTGCTTGAGCAGGCCAACAGCCCTGAGAGCGTCGTTGAGCTGCTGCGCGGACATGTCGACGCGCAGCGGCGGCGTCGGGTTGTCGAGCAGCTTCGCGTCCTCGCCCCGTCCCAGGTAGGCGAGCGGCACGGTGACGGCGGCGGCGATGGCGGCCTGCAGCAGCGGCGGCGCCAGGTACCAGCCGACCGCGGTCGCGGCGACGGCCGTAGCGGCTGCCCCGAACCGTGAGCGGCGGGCCACGGTGCGCTCGCGGTGCAGAAGCGCGTACCGCACGGCCATCTCGACGTCCTCGGGGTGCTCGCGGACCTGGGCGCGCAGGGCTTTCACGGCCGCGCTGCGGTCGTGGGCGGTGAGGGTGGGCCACAGGCCCCGCACGGCACGCCACAGGCCCTTGGTGGCCAGCCACGCCATGCGCAGCGCGTACTTCGGCACCCGCAGAGCGTGGTAGCGGGCGTGCCACACGCACAGCCTGCCGAGCGCTGCGGTGTTGGCCTTCAGGGACGCCGCCGACCGGGCCCAGGCGGGCAGGATCGGCACGTCGGGCACGGTGAGCCAGTCGGCGAGCGGGTTGTCGGACCGGTCGACCGCCTCGACGACGGCGGCCTGCTGCTCGACGTCGGGGGCGGCCGGCTGCTCGGGCGCGAACTTCAGCAGCGACACCTGCGGCTTCGCGTGCCCGTTGACGGCGCCGATCAGGGCTTCGGTCATGATGGGGACCTTCCTTCTCTCTGCGGAGGGTTGGGAGGCCCGGGGCGGCCGGCGAGCCTGGCAGCATGGCGGCCGCCCCGGGGCGCGGCTACTTGTTGGCCTGCTTACGGCGGCGGGCCTGGTTCTCGATCCGCTCGATACGCCGCTTGATGTCGCTGATGTCGACGTTGGGTCCGGCAACGCCCCGCTTCGCGGCGCGGGCGATCAGGACCCCGATACGGGCCTTCTCGCCGAGGGTGAGGTCAGCGGCGGTGATGTCGTCGGGCATGGTTCCTCCTGCTTGTTTGCGGACAGGCAGCTGGTCAGCGCTGCTGTTGCTGGTGCTTCCGGCTGGCGGCTTCGGCGGCTCCGCGGCTCCGGTGGGCGTACTCGTAGTGGCCGCACGAGCAGCGGAGGCTGTACACGTAGATCTTGATCGCGGATCGGTACTCGGGTTCGATCTTGGTCTTGTGCTGCTGCATGGTCGGTCCCTCCTGGTCAGCGGTTCTTCTGGAAGTCGGCCCACAGTCCACGCAGGACCAGGGCGAGGATGGCGACGGACACGGCGCCGATGGCGACCGCGACCGCAAACAACGAGGCGACCAGGCCCCCGGCGATGGCGAGGCCGCCGATGGTCAGCCACTTCTTCGAGTCGAACTCCTGCCGCGGCGCCGGCTGCTGCGGCGGCTGCTGGTTGAGCAGCTGCTGAGCGGCGAGGATCGCGGCGACCTGCCGCACGATCTCGGTGTTGTCGGCGGCCTCGACCGCCTCGCGGGCGGCCTTCTCGATGGCGCTCACGGCTGGCCCCCGCCCGGCCCGGCAAGGGCCTTCTCCCGGTCGTACAGGGCGTCGATCGTGTCCCACGACCCGGTCAGGCCGCGGGCGTTCATCTCGGCACGCATGGCCTCCCGGAACTTCCGCTTCGAGGGCGGCGGGTTCGTCGCGTACAGCTGCGCGGCGAGCAGCGCGACCGCCTTCTCATTGGCGGCCTTCGCCTCGCTCAGGGCGGGCGTGCCGCCACCCGTGCCGGAGGGCGTGCCGGAAGGGCCGAAACCCCCCGTGCCAAGTGCGGGAATGCCGTCCGGCACACCCCCCGACAGCAGGGCCTCGAGGTCCCCATCAGAGATCAGCCCCGGCAGCTCGCCGACAGCCTCCGGAAGGGGGTGCTGGTCGATGACGTTCGCGTACTGCTCATACGCGTCGTGGGTGACGGTGACGGCTTCCGCCTCGGCCTCGCGGGTCGCCTTCAGGATGTCCGCTGCGGCCTTCGTCTCGTCGGCCCGTGCCGCGGCCACAGCCCGGGACACGGCGATGCGGTCACGGGTCGTGGCACGGGTCCGGTCGATGGCGGCCTGAGCACGGGCACTGATCCGCGTGCGGTCCCGGTCGATGGCCATCACCAACGTCACCTTGGCCAGGACGGGGATCAGCGCGCCGACCACAGCGGCCAGGACGTCACCGGCCAGCAGGCCCCGCGCGGCCAGCACGGCAACCGTCAGCGGCAGGAACACCCAGCCGATCGCCTTCGGCAGGCGGGCACTGGAGCCCTGCCGGCGGTGCGCGGTCTCCTGCGCCAGGGCGTACAGCCACACCGCGTCGAACAGGACGGCGACGCTGTACGCGAACGGCGCCGCCGCCTGGCCGGCGAGGATCCCGCCGATCGCGTCGATGACCCACGCCACCGCAATCGCGGTGAGGACGGACGGCAGCACCCACGGCGCCACCTTCTTCAGGTTGCTCATTCGCCCAACTCCTTCGGGGCAGCAGCGCGCACCACACGGTGCGCGGCAAGGCAAGTGCCCTCCCGGTCGCGGCGGTCGACGGCGTCGACCAGGGCGGCCATCAGGGCAGGAACAGGGGGAAGGGGCCGGGCCGACCGGCACACCGCACGGAGCGCGGCGCGCTCGGTCGGCCGGCGGATCGGCCAGCGGGAGGTCACGAGCCGTTCCTCCGCAGCCGATCCAGCTGGTTCGACAGCGAGTACAAACGGCCGGCGTGCAGGGCGGTCTCGGCGGCCAGCTCACGCAGCTGCACGGGACCCATCGGCGGGAACTCCTCGACGTCCACCACCGGGAACGGCTCCGGCTGCAGCTCACCGAACGGCGCCCAGCTGATGCGGGCCTTCAGGAACTCGACCGCGCCCCAGGGCGTCGTCACCGAGGCCGCCACGGTGCGGCCCTTGTGGGTGACGTCCACCTTGTAGCCGACCGGCTCGTCGGCGTGGCCGATGCACCAGTCCGGGCAGTCGAGCTCAATCGGGCCCTCGTCGACGGTGTCGATGACGATCCTGCGGGTCATCGGCCCTCACCCCGCTCGGCTTCGATCGCGGCGAGCAGGGCGCGCACGCGGCAGTTCAGGGCGAACGCCGCGGACCGCATGTCGTCGTCGGAGTGGATGTTCAGGCCCGCGGTCTCGTCGAGGATCTTCCGGGTGACGGCGATCTCGACGTCGAGGGACGCGAACTCCGAGGACGGCTCGTCCGGGCCGTGCAGCGCGTCGTATGCCATCACCGGCCCGCCTTCCGGACGTGCAGGTCGATGCAGTTCGACCGCCAGTCGAGGTGAATCGGGCACGTGGTGCGCTCGGCGTCCGGCACCGACCAGGTCGTCTCGCGGTGGATCGCGCGGAGCAGGTCGTCGCCGAACTCGGCGGGCATCCGGGGAGCGTCGGCCGTCATCATGCGGCACCGCCGGCCTGCGAGGGGCGCCACGCGTTGGCCTCCATGGTCACGTCGGTGACCTGGAACGGCTCGGGCAGCGGCGGCATGTCGTCGACCTGGAACGCCGAGCCGATCAGGAAGCGCGCCATGCAGTCGTGTTCCAGCTCCGACCGGTTCGGCGGGAGGGAGATGACGACCTGGTCGCGGTCGACGTAGGCGTATCCGGTGAACGTCGGGTCGGTGATGCGGGCGACGGCGAGCTTTATGTGCAGCTCGTCGATCAGCTCCTGCAGCGGGGCGTCCATCAGGTGCTCGACAGACGGCTTGGTCATGGCAAGCTGTGTCACAGCGGTTCTCCTGTTGCGTCAGGTAGATCCGTCAGGCCCCTTCACGGTGTTAGCGCACCGGGTTGGGGCCGCTTCGTTTTCGAAGCGATGGCATCACCTTAGACGCGGGTGCGTCTATCGTGCAACACCTCTGCCGAGGATTCTCGTACACATGCCGTACACATCAGAACCCGATGCGAGCCGATACCATCCGATACCCAACGATGAGAAACTCGCAGGTCAGAAGGCTGCCGGGCATCGATGGCTGGTCACAGCAGCCCCAGTAACGGACTCCTAAAGCGGGTGTCGCAGGTTCGAATCCTGCCGGGGGCACAGAAGAAAGGGCCAGCTCAGGAGGGGTTTCCTCCCGGGCTGGCCGGTCATGTCCCTTCTCGTGGTGTAGCCGATCAGTCGTCCGTTGCGTTGGTGGTGTTGGGGAGCGCGGGAGCGCTGTCGGGGCACTCGCCGACGTAGATTTCGTCCATGCTGCCTTCGGGCAGGTAGCGGCGGGGGAAGGCGATCCATTCGTCGTGCATCTCGAAGAGCACGGCGGTGACCAGCCGCAGGAGCGCTTCGTCGTTGGGGAAGACCTGGACGACGTCGGTCCGACGCTTGACCTCGCGGTTGATCCGTTCCAGTGGGCTGGTTGACTGGCTCTTCTTCCAATGTCGGTCCGGGAAGGCCGCGAAGGCGGTCAGGTCGTCCTTCGCTTCCAGGAGCATCTGCTTCACCTTGGGGAACTGCTTGCCGAGCATCTCGGCGACGGTGTCGAGCTGAGTGCGGACCGCCGCCTTGGCGGGCTGAGCGAAGATCGTGCGGATGGTCGCCGCGACCATTTCGGCCGCGTCCTTGGGGATCACCGCGAAGACGTTCCGCAGGAAATGGACACGACAGCGCTGGTAGGCGGCGCCGAGCATGACCTTGCGGATCGCGTCAAGAGTCGGTGGGTACCCACTGACGCACACCGTGGTCGTTCGTGCCGTACCAGTAGTGGGGCAGGCCCTTGATGCTGCTGGTGCGGAACGGGTGCCCGTGGTCGTCGATGCGGACCGTGCCGGTGCGGCCCTGGGATGACCAGTCCAGTTCCAGGTACCAGTTGCAGTCGTAGGCCTCGGTCGTCGCGGTGACCTGCAGCACCTCCGGGTCCTCGGCGGAGACGCGGTAGGGGAACTGAACCGCGGGGACGGGCTTTCCGCTGTCGTTGCCGGGGCGCGCATGGGCGATCGGGCGGTCGACGTCCAGGTTCACGGAGAAGTTGCGGGGCGGCAGATCACTGCCGCAGCCCTGGCCCATGGCGTACGCGTTGCCGGTGACCGGGGTGCCGCGGCTGACGATACGTACCCGGAGGGCAGCGAGGACCACGGCCGTGGACGACTTCCCCTGCACCGAGATCTGCACCATCGTCTGCCGCCCAGGTACCGCCTGCTGCGTCGCTGCCCACACTCCGGCGTCCTGCTCTACCGGCGGCGGGGGCACCTGGGCCGGCTCCTTCCCGATGATGTAGTCGTGCCCGCAACCGCCGTCCCAGATCTGCGAGTCGGCGGTCCACGCGAGCGGCACACCGGTTGGCACGGGGGCGTCGCTCTTCGTCTCAGCCGACGATCCGTCCTTCGACTCGGGGCTCCCTGAAGCCCGTACTCCTGTGGAAGGCGAGGCCGAAGAACGGCTGCGGGAGGGGCTGGCCGCAGTGGCCGACGGGGGGTGTGACGTACCGGTTCCTGTCGTACGGGACTGACCGGGGGCCTTGGCGGAGTTGTCGTGAGACCGGTCGGCCGACAGCGCCGACATACTGCCCAGCGTCACCAGCAGTACGGTCGCCGCGGCTGTGCCGACGACGGTACGGCGACGGCGGTACCAGGGCCGTCCAGTTGAGCGGACCGCATCGCACTGGGCCGTCGACTCGCAACTGCCCGGTCCGGGAGCGTCGGGAGCAGCCGGTGCGGCGTCGGGGGCGCCCGCATCGAGTCGCGGTGGTGAACCGCTCGTGCCGTCCCCGTCACCACCGATGCCGTCGGCGCCGCCACCCACACTGCGCGTGCTGCCACCCACACTGCGCGTGCTGCCACCCGCACGCCCCGCTGTCCGGCTGTCCGGACCCGAAGCCCGCTCGTCCTCTGTCGGCTTCAGTGCCCCTTCGGTCTTTGTCGGCTCCGCTGCCTCCTCACCCGCCCTCGGCCTCTGTCGTGCCGTCACCGCGAGCAGCCACAGGCGGTGCAGATCGAGGCGTTCCTCCGGTGTTGCTCCACAGAAGGCAGCCAACCGCTCCACCGGGGCGTAGTCCTGCGGGACCGCCTGTCCCGCGCAGTAGCGGTGCAGCGTGGAGGTGTTCATGCGGAGACGGCGGGCCAGAGAGCTGTAGCTCCGGTCCGTGCGGTCCTTCAGCCGGCGCAGCAGCGCCGCGAACTGCTCGACGTCGTCCTCGGTCGACACCGCTCCCCCAACCTCCCACGTGTTCCCGTATCTCAGGCGGTCCATATACCTGCACGTCAGATGGGCTGGGATGGTTCCACCCTCGCCGGGCGGGCGTCCGGCGTTGCGCGGAGTCGTCGTGACGGCTGATGCTCTTGGTGTCGCACCGACCAGGACCGGACCGACCAGTCGGCGACGGGCGACAAATGACACTCATCCACTCATCCACGGGGGACACCCATGCCCCAGCGCACCCGAGCAGGCCCGCCCCTCGCACTCGCCGTCACGGGCTCGCCCTCGGCTCGACGCTCGCCACACCGGCAAACGTCGCGGCCAAGGCGTCGGCTTCCTCACGGCGGCCCATCTCCCGTCGTATCCAAGCTCGTCCTGAACGGTCGGCAAGGTCACCGCCTGCGTACCGGAGGCGGTGGAACGGGACCGCTGTCTACGCATGGCGCTGGGCGGCGACGGCCCGGACCTGGTACCGGGAGCTCCGTACCGAACTCGACAGGAGCGACCGCCCGTCAGGTCAGAGTGCAGTTGTCCGGGACGGCCGTGGCGAAGGGACGCTTCTCGCGGCTGAGCAACGACATCAAGTCCTGTGCGCACGCATCGAGAAGGCGGACCCGGACACCGAGGCCACGCTGAAGGACTACGGCACGCTGCCTGTCGAGGACAGCGGGCACGGCTACGACCTGCACACGGTGACCTCCTGGGGCGTCTTTGACACCCGTCTGGCGACTTCCGGCATGCGCCGGTGAAGGCCTCCAAGAAGACGGCCATCACGGGCCGTAGACAAGCTCCGCTGACCGCATGACCGAGGCCGCCCTCCGCCACGGGGGTGGGGAGGGCGGCCAATCGACCGCTGACAGGGTCACGGCGCGATTCAGCAGGACTTGGTGTCGTCGATCGCGCCCCGAGCCGCGGCAGGAGGGAATGGGTCCGCGCAGCAGCAGATGTTCATGACTCCGGGGCAGCGCTCGCTGACCCCAAAAGGCGATAGCCACACGACGGCCCCGGCACGAAGACACCGGGCCGCGAGCAACCACGTATGGACCAGAAAAGGAAGATGCACATGAACAGGAAGTCCCCCGCACACCGCCGTCCGGGCCGCCGCGCGGCCGTCGCCGCCGGCCTCGTCCTGGCTGTCGGACTCGGTGTGTCGACACAGGTGTCGGCACAGGCATCCGTCCATGCCCCCGCAGAGTCGTCCGCCGCCGCACCGCAGTCGGTCAGCGGCACGAGTGGCCAAGTGGTGACCCGGGTCGCCGACTTCTACGGCGCGTACATCGACGCGATCGGCGACTACACGGACCCGGACGCCACGCTGGAAATGGTGCTCCGCAAGCACTACCTGACGCCCGACTTCGCCAAGCGACTGGCGGCCTGGGAGAAGAAGCACGGGGCGGACGGTGTCCTGCGTGCCCAAAACGTCCCGCGGAAGTGGACGGTGACCGACAACGGCGCCGTGGGTAACGGCCATGAGGTCGTCGTCACCCTGACCTTTGGCAGCGGGGAGACGACGCAGAAGATCAAGCTTTTCGTGCTGGTGGAGCGGTACAACCACATCGTCGACATCGGCACCACGAGCAACCGCTGACAGCGGAGCCGCTCCGCCCGGTCTGTCATGGTCAACCTCACGACGGACGAGACCATACCCAATTCGAATCCTGCCGGGGGCACACGATGAAGGGCCAGCTCAGGAGGGGTTTCCTCCCGAGCTGGCCCTTCGGCGTTTCAGGGGTCGTGCCACAGGCGTGCCACTACGTCCAGCGGTTCTCACGAGCCGAGCAACAACCTCGCCAGCAGTGGTGCCGCCCATACGCGCCGCGAACTCGATGGAGCGGTAGGTCTAGCCGGCCGGCAGGCCTGCGGTCGGCTCGTGCCGGCGTACGAAGTCGTCGCCTCGCGCCCCCGGCGCGCGCCGGGGGCGCGCTGGCTCGCCGATGCGCAAAGGTGTGCAGCCACCCGCCGGGAGCCGGGGAGAAGCACGCCCCGCTACATTCGAGGACCCGGTATGACGAACGTCGCGCAGTGCCGGTGAATCCTCAGGAAGGTGCTGTAGTGCGTCTGTTCGCTGATCATGTCTCGGGTCCGCCGTCCGCTGAGCGATTCGCCGGGCCGCTGTGGTTGCGGGAGCGGCCCGGTGGACTCAACGAGATCGAATGGCGGCTGCGTCCCGGTCTGCCCGCGTTTGTGCTTTACCAGGCCAAGATGACGTCGTCGATGTCCCTGTTGTTGGCCTGCTGCGGCAACGCGTTCGACTCGACGTTGGCCGCGATGCGGGAAGGAACCGAGGAGCATCTGGCCGAGGAGTTGGTGAAGCACTGGACGTCCTTCGCGCACATGGTGGCCAACGGGCAGAATGGCGATCTCTCCGATCTCGGGATCACGTTGGTCACCGACCCTGTTGACGGTGTGAAGAGCGGTTGTGTCGCCACGGTCGTGAGTCCGCGCGGAAGCGAGAGCGACCTGAAAGACGCCCTGACCCGGGTGATCAGGGGAGCGGCCTCCGCGATCGGGGAGGGGGTGGAGGCGGCCGAGCGTTCGACCCGAATCCACGGGCTGCTGGCCGCTCAGTCGGATCACGCGGTGCTGGACGACCGGCTGGAGGCCATCGCCGCGACCGGGTTCCGTTTTGGCGCCACCAGGTCCCTGCTCGACCTGGACTGGCCTACAGAATGAACACCGGCCGTCCGTCGCGGACGGTGTAGAGCGGGTTGCCGAGCTTGTCGACGCCGGTGCGGCGGATCAGGTCCATCGCCTCGTCGAACGTCTCGGCGACGCGGTGGACGTCTCGGTCTTCCTCGAACAGCCGGCGCGCGGTGTCCACGTCTGGCAGTGCGCCGGTGGACATGACCAGGCCCCCCCAGGCCAGCGCGCGGACATAGCGGATCCGGTCGAACACGCCGGCCAGCCCGGCAGGCCCCAGGATCGCGGCGGACCTGGCCACCGCATCGAGATCGGGAGTGCGGTTCGCCATCGCCGCGTTGAGCACCGCGGCCGCCAGCCGGGTGAACACCTTGGTGGCGCCGGTGGCACGATCCCGCGCGATCTCTAGGGGATAGATCACGCCGGACGCCTCCTTGGCGACGTCGCGCAGCAGGGTGAGCAGCTCCTCGCCCTCACCTTCCGCCCGGGACAGGGCGGCCCGCGCGACCTGGAAGGAGTGCCGCCAGTCCTCACTCGCGTCGTCGGAGAACCAGTACGCGGGCGCGTCGTCGCCGATCGACAGAACGATCGCGGCGCAACCGGTGTGGGCGTCGATGGAGACGTCGACATGGCCGTCGACCATCGTTCCGACGGGCAGTCCGGACGCGTACGTGCCGCTCATGACCGACTGCTCGCCGTCGGTGACGGTGAACCGGTCGCGCTCGTCGACGGTGACCGTGACCGGGTGGCGGCCGAGTGACAGCACCGAGCGCTGGAACATCAGCGCGATGTTCCGGACGAGGTCCTCGTCCGGAGCGTGTTCGAGCGTTTCGTCATGCAGCGCGATGAGCCGGTCCGCCCCCAGGTCGGCGGTGGCGTCATCGACGTCCCACCGCCTGTTGCCGTGGCGCGCCCATGCGTCAAACTCCGTGTACATCTTGCGGTCCCGGTGGCTCGCGAGGAACTCATCGAGGTTCGCGGCGTGGTCCGCGCGGCCGAAGTCGATCACCCGCCGCACGAAGTACTCGATCATCTTGTCGACCGCGCGTTGGCTGTCGTCCTCGTCGAGCAGGTGGGCGATCAACCCGAGGTCGGTGTACAAGTACTCGATGGCGTAGGAGAAGAACAGCTCGGGGTCGCCAAGGCGGGCGTCGACTCCGATGCAGGCGCTCCACAGCGCCTTCACCAGCAGGTAGCCGGGCAGGTAACCGCCGTCCTCGGGATCGGCCGGCCGGACGAGGACATCACAGCGGCGGGTCACGACCTGCCGCTGCCGACGCGTCGAGCCGAGGATGACGTCGAGCACGTTGCGGGTCACCGCGTCCTGGTGCTCCTCCGGTTCGAAGGACGCGATCGCGCCCGGGCCGAAGTAGTCGGCGACCCGGGCCAACACCGGGCACAGCCGGGGCAGCGTGCCGAACGACGACAGGTCGAACTCGGCGAACAGTGCCAGTCCCTCGGCGAGCGGGCGCTGGAGCGCGATGAAGGCCTCGTACCGCATCATGGCGCCGGTGATCCGGCGCGCGACATCCTTGTCGCGCCGACGCCCGCTGCGGTAGGCCGCCGCATCGGTCAGCGCGCGCTGGTGCAGCAGGCTCACTGCCATGCCGACAGTGTTCATGAAGCACCAGTGGTGGGTCGCCTCGTGCAGGAAGGCCGGCAGGCAGTCGGGCGAGAGGTGCCGCTCGATCAAGCCCTGGACGTGCTTGCCCGCCCGGAAGGACGAGATGGCGGTCTGGTTGGTGATCGGATTGATGAAACTGCGCCCGCTCAGCGCCGAGGCGAAGTGCCCGCTCAGTTCTCGTCACCGACCATCTTGTCCCAGGGAATGCCTGTGGCGGAGGCGAGCTCCTTCGCCAATGCGGAGTCGATGGACTCGCTTGACGTGTCCCGCCACTTCAGAGTCCTCCGCTCGATCCGGCCGTCGGGATGCTCGATCTCGACGACCTCCTCGAACGACGTGCCCCGGTGGCGGTACAGCAGATAGCTGACCATCCCCTTGAGCGTGTAGGCGGAAGCGGCCACCACAACGGTCACCACGCCGAGATCGCCGAAGCTCCCCTCCGGCACGGGCTCGTGGTGGAACGCGATCGCCCCGCTGTCGACGAACTCGCCCAGTTCGAGGGCATCGGACCGGGACAGTCCTGGTAAGCGGACCTTGGTTGCTGACACGGAAGTCTCCAAACAGCGCACGGCGGAGCGGCATCGTACCGCGCGCGAAAGCGGTGCCGTATCGCTTCGGAACGGCTGGGGAGGGCTCGTTCGAGCTGTGGGCGTTCTGCACGCTCAAGGACCCGGCCGCTGCTGTTCGCGGCCCGGTCAACGACGAGATCCTCACGCAGGTGGTGGCCGATCCGGAGCGGCGCGGGTGAAGTTCGGAGGGAGGGCGGCGTACCAGGACACGTACGCGACGGAGCTGTGATCTTGGTCAGTCAGGTCGTACGACCGCGGCCACCAGGCCCGTCGACAAGCCGGGGGGCCGAGCGGCCGGGGCGAGGCTCCGCTCCCAGCCGCAGCCGGACGGATGACGGTGGAGCGATGGGATGGTCGTCATGAGCTCCCGGGCTGGTGTGGGCGGGAGACCCGCCACGGCCTGGGATTCGGCGGGCGCTGGCCGGTCCGGCGGGCGCAGGCCAGAACCCGGCGGTCACACACGTGGCGCGGTCTCGCCCGGCTGCGTCCGGTCGACGGGCGGTCTGCTGGCCTCCCGCCAGGAGCGGAGTGGGCCGGCACCCCGCGCGAGGTCGAGGGTGAGGTGCAGACGCGTCCCTCTCCCCGACGTCAACGCCGGACGAATCCCGCCGCCCCAGCGGTCGGCGCGGAGACGGGTCGGCGTCATGTCCGCCGCGGTCGAAGCAACTCCACGCAAGCTCGTCTTGGCTGCGTTAGGCACGCGCCGCCCGCCACGGCCGGGAGTACGCTGGCACTTGCCGAGAGCTTTTCGGCCGCACGATCACGGCGAGGCCGTGCCCGGCGAGTGACAGACTCGGGCAGCCGAAGGCCACCCGGGACGGGATCGCACGATGGACGCCATCACGAAGCGCGCCGAAGGCACACAACCAGGGGACGCGCATACCTACCGGATGCCCTTGCCCCGGCTGAGCCTCACGCCGGGCGTCAGCCACGGCCCGCTGGATGGAGCATGGTGGCCGCGCTGCGACGCGCTGGAACTGGAGCTGCCCTCGCTGGTCGGCTCGTTGGACCCGGCTGTCGGAACCGTCACCCGGGTCACCGTGGACCCGGAGTCCTGGCCCGATGCCCCGCGGAAGGTGATGGCGCCCGGCCACGTGATCGAGGTGGTCCAGAGCGACCTCGCCGCCGAGGCGCATGCCATCACCCTGGACTGCAGCACCACGGGACGCTGGGAACTGCTGGTCATCCCACCCGACGAGCCGGCCGGAGCAGCCACCCGCCTGCTGACCGCCGCCGCCGACCCCGAAAACCCGCTGTCGGCTCCGCGCATCCTGGCACTCGCCGAAAACGGCCTCGGCGGAGAAGCCACATGGGAGTCGGAAGGAGGCCCCGGACTCAGGTGAGAGGCCCGACGCGGTCGGGCCCAGGTGACCGGCCGGCCGGTCCGGTCGTCGATGTCCTGGTGGAGCCATGGCACGAGCGATCTCCTCGTCCTCCCACCCCGCCGCAACCGATACGCGCGGATCATGGCGGGTGAACAGATGATGCCCGGACGGCGCGCGGACCGCTCCGAGAGCTTCGGGGAAGCGCTGCTGGGAGCGATTCTCGACCGCGCGCACGAGCTTCCTCCCCATCTCATCGGGCCCCTGGTCGCCGACGTGATGGAGCAATTGGAGGGCCGCCGTCCGCAGGTGCTGCTGCAGGACTACGGCCAGCTGATGCTCGTGCCCCTGCCCGGGGAGGGCTTCGCGGACGGGGAGCCGCAGGTGATCGACGACTCCGACGCGGGCCGCTGCTTCCTCGACGCGGTTTCCGTCGAGGTGTCCGATGGCGACGGCGTGCGGGTCCACCTGCCGCTGCTGGACGGCGGTGACCAGGTGGGGGTCATGGCAGTGACGCTGGACAGCGTCGACGACCACGACCGCCGCCTGCTGCACAGGATCTCCGGCCTGGTGGCCGACCTCCTGGTGACCAAGCACGGCTACTCCGACCTGTTCTTCCGCTCCCGACGCGATGAACCGATGAGCGTCGCCGCGGAGATCCAGTGGTCCCTGCTGCCGCCGCTGGCGATGATCATGCCCCGGGTCGCCGTGGCCGGGATCCTGGAACCCGCCTATGACGTGGCGGGTGACAGCTTCGACTACGCCCTGAACGGGGACGTCCTCCACGTGGTCATGATCGACGCGATGGGGCACGGTTTGGGCGCGGCCACGATGGCCACCGTGGCCATCGGCGCCTACCGCCACGCCCGCCGCGCCGGCATCGGGCTGTCGGAGATCTACGACTTCATGGACCGCGCGGTGGCGGAGCAGTTCGGTCCCGAGCACTTCGCCACCGCGCAGATGATGCAGCTGGACACGACGACAGGACGGGTCCAGTGGGTCAATGCCGGGCACTCGCCGCCGATCCTCGTCCGCAACCACCGCGTCGCGGGCCGCCTGGCGGCCCCGACGACCCTCCCCGTCGGCCTGGGTGGTGCGGAGCCACGGATCAGCGAACTGTGGCTGGAACGCGGGGACCGCGTCCTCTGCTTCACCGATGGACTGGTCGAGGAGCACAGGACCGGTGGGGAGGAGTTCGGGGAGGAACAGCTGATCAACTGTGTGAACCATCTGGAGAGGACCGGCCGCGGGGTCCGGGCGGTGACGCGATCCCTGTCCCACACCCTCAAGCGGGCGCGGGGCGGACGCACCACGGACGACGCGACGCTGCTCATGGTGGAGTGGCGCGGCTGACCTCACCACTGTCGTCCGCCGCCATTCGCCGGCCTCGGCCGAGGGACGGCCTGTCAGTCCGACAGAACCTGCCGGCTTCCGGTGTCGATGAGGATCTGCTCCGCCGCGGTTACGTTGTCGGCCCGGACGGCCTGGGCCATCGCAGCGTGAGCGGCCTCGGGTGTCGTGTTCGGCGGGACCACCATCAGCGAGAAGAGGTCCTGGTCGCCTCGGGTGATCATTACCGTGTCGTCACCCACCGGGAACGAGTCGATGTGCACCACCCGGTCGCCGACGACAATCCGCGTCGGGAGCTCTCCCCAGGCCACGGTGTCCAGCCCGACGCGGGTCACGGGGCCGAGGCGCCTGGTGAGGGCGCTCAGCAGCGCGGGCAACTCGGCTCCGATGTCGCGCGACCGCGGCCACCACGCACCGTCGAGGACGCCTTCACGCGACTCGGTCGTCTCCAGCCGGAGCAGAGCGCACCCCGGTCGTACGGACTCATGGACGCCAGTGGGCAGGTGCCGGGAAGGAGAGGGTGTACAGGAGCTGATCATGACGACCACCAGTCTTCGGGAGCCGGTGCGAACACGGGACTCGCCTCGCCCCTACCACGCTACTCCCCGCGTCGCCGGGCGCCGGGGGCTTTCCGGCTGCGAGCCGACCAGGCCACCACGTTGCTGTCCGGCGTGATCCGCTGCGCGCCCCTTACGGTCGGCGTGTTCAGACCGTGGGGCGGCGCCGGCGGACTCCCGCCTCCTCCGGCAGGTGGCCTGCGCCGCCCAGGACGATCACCTGGAATGCGGCACCGACGTAGGCGGTCACGAAGCGGGAGATCCTGTGGGTGCTGCGCATGGTGGGTCACCTGCCTGCTCGGGTCTGTGGGCTGTCTCTTCGAGTGCGTGCTCGGCGTCACCAGGTCGGCGACACCAGGTCGGCGTCACCAGTTGATGGCGTCGTCCATCGACTGCTGCCAGTACGTGACCTTGAGCGAGTCATCGACGTAGATGCCCCTCGCGGGCAGCGACGGGTGAGCGCCCGCGCCGACGCTCTCGTTGCCGGAGCGGCCGCGGAAATAGACGGTCAGCGAGTTCACCATGTGGCCGTTCGAGCCGCTGCCGTCGGTGGCGGACAGGTTCACCGAGGCGTAGCCGGACTGGCCCGGCTCGAGCGTGACGACTGCCTGCGGCTGCGAGTCCTGGATGACCGGAGGCACGGCCTGGGCCTCGCCGAAACGGACGGCGGGGTAGCCGTAGAGGAAGCAGCTCTTGCTACCGGTGTTGGTCACCGTGAGCAGCATGTGGTTCACGGGACGGTTCAGCGGGGCCGCCACCGTCTTGGTGTTGGACCCCTCGCAGGTGACGGGCTTGCCGGACGAGACGGGCGCCTTCGACGCAGAGGTGTTCGCGGCAGGCCCGGTGGTGCCGGGGGTGGACCTGGTGGTGCCCGTGGCGGGCCTGGCCGCCGGGGAGGAGGAGTGGGAGCCGGAGGAGGAGTGGGAGCCGGAGGTGGAGTTGGAGTTGGAGGTGGAAGACGAAGCTCCGGATGCAGAAGCGCCGGAGGAGGGGCTCTCGGTCGGCGCGGTGGCCGCCGAGGCGCCCTCGCTGCGGACGCCTGTGCCGTCGTTGCACGCGGTCAGGGAGAGCGCGGCGAGAACGACGGTCGCGGCGGCGCCGACGAGACGAGTGCGGGAGGTGCGGAGGTTGGACATGTGGCCGTGCCCCTTCGGTGTTCGGGTCGGGGTGGTGATTGGATGACCGAAGCTTGTGCGGCGTTCTGTCCCAACCGCCACGCACAGCGGTCAGTTGGGGACGCTGGAACAGCGAAACGCGCTCTGATCAGGGAGAAGGCAGTGGCCCTGGAACGCGGGACTGGAACACGAGGGGATGGGGGAACGGGTGTCGGGGGCAACAGGGGCCGGCGGAACGGAGGCGTTCGCGCGGCTGCTGCGGGAACTCAAGGACCGCTCGGGACTGAGCTACGGGGCGCTTGCCAAGCGGCTGCACATGAGCACGTCGACGCTGCACCGCTACTGCAACGGCACAGCGGTGCCCATCGAGTACGCACCGGTGGAGCGCCTCGCAAGGGTCTGCCGGGCTACGCCGGACGAGCTGGTGGAGTTGCACCGGCGCTGGATCCTGGCGGACGCGGCGCGAGGGAGCAGGGCGGAGCAGGCCACGGCGACGGGTTCGGTGCGGGAAGCCGGTTCGGCAGATGCCATCGTTGCAGCTGATGCCACCGATGCGGCGGAAACTGTCGATACCGCAGATCCAGGAGCACCGGCACCGCACGGACGGGGCGGCGGCGGCGAGGACGGTGAGCAGGTCGTCGTCGACGTACCGCGCGAGTTCGCCCCGCCACGTCGTCGCCGTACCGCGCTGATCGCCTCCGTCGCGGTGGCCGCCGTGCTGGGAGCCGTCGTGCTCACCGTGCGTCCGTTCGGCGGCGGGAGCGACACCGGCGACCAGCAGGCGGCCGGTACCACCGCCACCACCACCCCCACGACCGCCGGCACGGTGGACGCCGGGAAGCCGTCCGCCTCCCCGTCCCCGAGCGCGAAGGGGCACACGCCGTCCGCATCGGCCTCCGCCGCCACCACCGCGTCCGGGGGTGCCGGATCCGGCACCTCGAAGGACGGCGGCAAGCAGGGCGGGGCCCAGCGCGACGACGGCAGCGCCACCGGCGCCGTCCCGCTCACCGTCGGCACCCGTCCCTACGTCTACGACGACCCCTGCAGCCAGCATTTCCTCGTCAACAGCGAACCCGAGCAGGTGGGGCCGCCGGCGAACGAGCAGGACGCCCCGCGCTGGGCCGCCGCGTACGGGGCGGTGTCCTCGGACGCGCAGGAGATCGCCCTCACCGTCCAGGGCACCGGCGAGGAAACCGTCGTCCTGGAGGCGTTGCACGTACGCATCCTCGCCAAGGGTGCGCCGCTCGCCTGGAACGACTACTCGATGGGCGTCGGCTGCGGCGGCGGTGTCGACACGAAGTCGTTCGACATCGACCTCGACGACGGCAGTCCCACGGTCACCGTCAAGAACGGCCGGCGCGACTTCCCCTACAAGGTCAGCGAGTCCGACCCGGAGGTCTTCTACGTCACCGCCCACACCAAGGCCCACGACGTTCGCTGGGACCTCACCCTGGACTGGTCCAGCGGCGGCCGCCGCGGCACCGTCCACATCGACAACGCCGGCACCGCGTTCCGCACCAGCGCCGACGCGAACCGCCCGGGCTACGACTACCCGCTGGGCGGCAGCGAGTGGATCAAACGGGACAGCTGACAGGATCCGGGCCGGGCAGCTGCTCACCCACGAGGTCCGACGGGCACGGTCGACAGCGGGCGGAAAGCCCTCCGTGGGTGGGGCCGGTCGCCATGGCGCCTCCGTGAGCCCCTTGTCCGATCGACCTTCCGTCCGCCTGACAGCGCGCCGGGGTCACGGCGGTTGCGGCTGAAACAGCGGTTCACGAGCATCCGCCGGTGGTTGCTGTACACAAGCGGAATACAGCAACCACCGCAACGACAGCCGATCGAGTCAAAGGCCTATGAAGAGCCCATGACCAGCGTCCTGGACCGCAAGGGCCGTCCAGCCGATGGCTCGGGCCCAAGTGAGTGCGTTCGGACCCTGGCCGTGGGGTGTGTACGGCTGGATTTACTGACGCCGCTGGCCAAGGACGCAGAACTCGTTACCTTCGGGGTCCGCCAACACAACCCACGACTGGTCACCCTGGCCGATGTCGACGCGCTGTGCGCCATGAGCCACAAGACGAGCCACCTCGGCCTCCTGGTCGTCAGGCCTGAAGTCGAGATGCAGTCGGCTCTTGGCCTTCTTGCTCTCGTCGAGCCGGACGAAGTCCAAGCCCGGCAGGCGATCCGGCTCCGGGCGGATCTCGAACTCGTCATCGGAGGAATGGACGACAACCCAACCAAGGGCCTCGGCCCACCACTGCCCCAGGGCCGCAGGATCCGCAGAGTGGACGATTACCTGTTCCCATTCCAAGGTCATCCGTCGAGCCTAGCCCCTGCCAGGGCTTCGGAAACAGGCGCTCGAGGTCGCCGTGCCACAGTCCTGCCTGCCCGCAGTCGCCGTCGCCGGCCTCATCCGCTTTGCCGACGACCCTGCCCTGCGCCGACCGAGCCACGGGGTGGGGGATGTCAGGACTGCGGGTCCAGGAACGTCAGCGCGGAGGCGTCCTCCTCGATCAGCGGGGCGAGGGCGGCGTTGAACGGGGCACCGTACGGAGCCTTCAGGTGTGCCTGGAAGGCGTCCTCGTCCCGGTACACCTCGAAGATCCAGAAGGCACGCGGGGCGGACGCCTTGGTGTAGACGTCGAAGGCGAGGTTGCCGTCCTCTTCGCGTACCTTCCGGGCGTACTCCCCCAGCAGGCCGGCCACTTCGGCCTCCGCGCCCTCGCGGGCGGTGAACTCGGCGAACAGGGTCTTCTTCACGGTGTCGTGTCCTCGCGTCGTCGGTGTGGCCGTTCAACGGCACCTGGGGCCACTGGTTCGGAGCATGCCGCCCTCCACCCGCAGACGGCAGACATGCGCGCGGACGCCACGGAGGCCGTGGAGGCCATGGAGGCCACGGAGCCACGGACGCCACGGACGCTCCCACGTCACCGGAGCCGGAGTGGGTGCGGCACAGGCCGCCCTGGCATTGTCATCGCTGACTTATGTCATCGATGACATCGAAGGGGCCCGACGATGATGCGCCAACACGGCCCACGCGTCAACGGGTTCGGCGGCCGCCGTGGACGTTGCCGATTTGTGACGAGCACAAGGCATTGACGTTGCCCGGAGCGGAGTCCATCATCCTCGGCAAGCAAGCAGTGTCAACGATGACATATGTCAACGATGACACCTCGGGACGGCATGTTTCGATGCCGGCCGCGCCGCCCGCAATCCCGCAGGAGTCGTTCATGTCTCGCACCACTCGTCTGTCCCCCTCCCTCCTCAGAGTCGCCGCGTGCACCGGCATCGCAGCCCTCACCCTGACGGCCTGCGGTTCCGGCTCCGGTTCCGGCTCGGTGAGCGCGGGCTCCGGCTCGGGCAAGGGCGTCAAGGTCGGTCTGATCACCAAGACCGACACCAACCCGTTCTTCGTGAAGATGAAGGAGGGCGCGGAGAAGGCCGCCAAGGAGGACGGCGCCCAACTGGTCACCGCAGCGGGCAAGTTCGACGGGGACAACGCCGGTCAGGTCACCGCCATCGAGAACATGGTCGCCTCCGGGGTCAAGGGAATCCTGATCACCCCGAGCGACTCCAAGGCGATCGTGCCCGCGATCCAGAAGGCCCGCGCCAAGGGCGTCCTGGTGATCGCCCTGGACACCCCGCCCGAGCCGCAGAGCGCGGTCGACGCCCTCTTCGCGACCAACAACTTCAACGCCGGCCAGCTGATCGGCGAATACGCCAAGTCGGCCATGAAGGGCAAGACGGCCAAGATAGCCACGCTCGACCTCGCACCGGGCGTCTCCGTCGGCGTCCAGCGGCACAACGGCTTCCTGAAGGGCTTCGGCGCCGCCGACAAGGACGTCGTCTGCTCCCAGGACACCGGCGGCGACCAGGCCAAGGGCCAGACCGCCATGGAGAACTGCCTGCAGAAGGCGCCCGACATCAACGTCGTCTACACCATCAACGAACCCGCGGCGCTCGGCGCGTACACCGCGCTGAAGGCCAAGGGCCGGGAGAAGGACGTCCTGATCGTCTCCGTCGACGGCGGCTGCACCGGCACCCAGGCGGTCAAGGACGGCAAGATCGCCGCGACGTCCCAGCAGTACCCGCTGAAGATGGCCGCGGAGGGCGTCAAGGCCGTCGCGACGTTCGCCAAGAACGGCACGAAGGCGTCCGGCTACACCGACACCGGCGTCACCCTGATCACCGACAAGCCGCAGGCCGGCGTCACCTCCAAGGACACCGGGTTCGGCCTGCAGAACTGCTGGGGCTGAGCCGCCCCCGCGGACCGTTCGACACCGCCTCTTCCCTCAGCGGGGCGGCCGGCCCCACACCTCCCCGACCGTGGGACGGCCGCCCCCTTGTCTTCCGACAAGGACTTCGCATGACCGCCACGTCCACCACCACGCCGTACGCCGAGCTCAAAGGACCGACGACAGCCCGCAGACTGCTGACGGCACCGACCACCGGACCGCTGGCCGCCCTGGTTCTGGCCTGTGTCTTCTTCTCTCTGACGACTGATCAGTTCCTCTCCGGGGGGAACTTCTCCCTGATCGTCCAGCAGGTGATGGTCGTCGGCACCCTCGCCATCGGACAGACCCTGATCATCCTCACCGCGGGCATCGACCTGTCGTGCGGAGCGGTGATGGCGTTCGGCAGCATCGTGATCGCCAAGATGGCGGCCGCCGGCACCCTGCCGCCCCTGCTCGCCATCGCTTTGGGCGTGGTCGTCTGCGGCGGGTTCGGCCTGGTGAACGGGCTGCTGGTGCAGAAGATCCCGCTGCCGCCGTTCATCGTGACCCTCGGCATGCTCAACGTGGCGTTCGCACTGACCCACATCTACTCCGAGGAGCAGACCGTCACCAGCCTGCCCGGACCGCTGACGGCCCTCGGGCAGACCTTCCCGCTCGGCAAGACCGACATCACCTACGGCTCCCTGGTCACCATCGCGCTGTTCCTGCTGCTCGCCTACGCGCTGAGCGGCACGGCGTGGGGCCGGCACGTCTACGCGCTCGGCAACAGCTCCGAGGCCGCCCGGCTCAACGGCATCCGCAACTCCCGGCTGACCGTCGGCATCTACACGGTGGCCGGCCTGCTGTACGGGATCGCGGCGCTGCTGCTGATCTCCCGCACCGGAGTCGGCGACCCCCAGGCGGGGCAGACCGACAACCTCGACAGCATCACCGCCGTGGTCCTCGGCGGCACCAGTCTCTTCGGTGGACGCGGGTCGGTGCTCGGCACGTTCATCGGCGTCCTCATCGTCGGCGTCTTCCGCAACGGCCTGCAGCTGATGGGCGTCGCCTCCATCTACCAGACCCTGATCACCGGAGTCCTGGTGATCCTCGCGGTGACCGTCGACCAGATCTCCCGGAAGAAGGCCCGATGACCGCCACCTCTCCCACCCCCGTTCTGCAGGCCCGCGGCCTGGTCAAGCGCTACGGCCACGTCACCGCCATCGACGGCGCCGACTTCGACCTGCTGCCCGGCGAGGTCCTCGCGGTCATCGGCGACAACGGCGCCGGCAAGACCAGCCTCATCAAGGCCCTCACCGGCGCGGTGATCCCGGACGCGGGCGAGATACGCCTCAACGGCGAACCCGTCGCCTTCTCCGGTCCGCAGAGCGCACGCGCCCACGGCATCGAGACCGTCTACCAGGACCTCGCCGTGGCCGCCTCCATGGACATCGCCTCCAACATGTTCCTCGGCCGCGAACTGCGCCGCCCCGGTCTCCTCGGCAGCGCGTTCCGCATGCTCGACAAGAAGCGGATGCGCCAGGAGGCCGCCGAGCACATGGCCGACCTGAAGATCGGGCTGCGGTCGCTCACCCAGGCGGTCGAGACCCTCTCCGGCGGCCAGCGCCAGGCCGTGGCCGTCGCCCGGGCGGTCGCCTGGGCCCGTACGGTCGTCGTCATGGACGAACCCACCGCCGCCCTCGGCGTCAAGGAGTCCGGCCAGGTCCTGGACCTCATCCGCCGCGTCCGCGACAAGGGCATGCCGGTCGTCCTGATCAGCCACAACATGCCCCATGTCTTCGAGATCGCCGACCGGATCCACGTCCACCGGCTGGGCAAGCGGGCCGCGCTGATCAAACCCTCCGACTACTCCATGGCGGAGGTCGTCGCCATCATGACCGGCGCGCTCACCCTCGATGAGGCCGGCGCTACCGTCGTAGCGGACTCGGAGGCGGCCAAGGCCGCCGGGGTCCAAGCCAACTGACCTGACAGTCTCGTCGGTTCCGGTCGGCGAAGCCGCCGGAACCGACGAACCCACACGGAACGGTCCTCCATGGCAGCGAACCGCCGACCCACCCTGGCCGACGTCGCCCGAGAAGTCGGCGTCAGCGCCAAGACGGTCTCCCGCGTCTTCAACGAGGACGGACCCGTCTCGGACCGGACCAGGCAGCAGGTGCTCGCCGCCGTGGCCAGGCTCGGCTTCCAGCCGAACCTCATGGCACGCAACATCCGCGTCGGCGGACCCGACACCACCATCGGACTGGTCGTCCCGGACCTGGGCAACCCGTTCTTCGGGGCCGTGGCCGGCGGCATAGAGGACACGGTCCGCGACCGCGGTCTGACGCTGCTGATGGGTTCCTCCGCGGACGATCCCGACCGCGAGCACGCGTTGACGGACCAGTTCCTCGCCCGGCGCGTCAGCGTCCTGATGGTGGTGCCGTCCGTCGGCGCCGACCACTCCCATCTCAAGGCCCACCGTGCCGCCGGGCTGCCCGTGGTCTTCGTCGACCGTCCGGGGGCGGGCCTGGCCACGGACAGCGTCGTCAGCTCCAACCGTGCGGGCGCCCACGAGGGCGTCACCCATCTGATCGCCCACGGCCACCGACGCATCGGCTTCATCGGCGACCTGCCCGTCAAGCTGTACACACGCCGCGAACGCCTGGCCGGATACCGCTCGGCCCTGCGGGAAGCCGGCCTCGCCTACGACCGCGCCCTGGTCACCAGCGCGCACGACCCCCAGGCGGCCGCCACCGCGACCTCGCATCTGCTCGACCTGGCGGACCCGCCCACGGCCCTGTTCGCCGGCAACAACTTCGCCGCCCTGGGGATCGTCGCCGAACTCTCCCGCGGCAAACGGAAGGACGTGGCGGTCGTCGCCTTCGACGACCTGCCGCTCGCCGAGGCACTGAAGCCGGCCCTCACCGTAGTCGCCCAGGACCCGGAAGAAATCGGCAGGGCGGCCGCGGCCACCGCCCTGGCACGACTCGACGGCGACCGCTCCCGCGCCCGCACCATCACCGTCCCCACCCGGCTGATCGTCCGGGGCTCGGGCGAGTGCCCCGCCCCCGCGCTGCGGGAGGCGTGACCCTTCGACGGACCGAAGGAGCCCGACGGGGGCGCCCAGGGGCCGAGCGTGCCCCTCTCAGCCGGTGAAGAACTTCTTGTCGAGCGCTACGGCCACCAGCTGGTCCATGCTCAGCGCCGGCTGCGGTCGCGTCACCGGAGCGCTCTCGGCGTACGAGTTGACCTCACGCACCGCCACCCGGCGACCGTCCTTCCGCAGAGTGTCGACCAGCCACACCGCGGCCGAACCACCCTTCTCCGAATGCCCCTTGACCTTCTTCACCTTGGTGCCGTCGGCCAGGGTGACGGCCTCGCACTCACCGGAGACCCCGGCGCAACCCATGAGCCCGGCCAGGTCTTTCGTCTGGTCGTACTGCACGTCGACCTCCACCATGTTCTTCCCGTGGCCGTCGTCGTAGACCAGCTGGACCAGCGCTTCGTCGGCATTCACGTCGGACACGGTCCCGCCCCGGGGCAGGTGTGACCTCAGCACCTCGGTCAGACGTGCGCCCGGTACCCGCTTGTCGCCGGTCGAGGGAATGTCGGAGGGGGCCTCCTGCGGGGCCGGCAGCGCGGCGATCGCCTTGTTCCAGGCGGGACTGCGCACGATGGAGGTCAGCTGGGCGATCGACAGCAGCGGGTCGGCTCCGGACGCCGAGCCCTTCTCCCCGCCACCGCCGAACTCCTGCACCGTCAGCTGGGCCCCGTCGCGGGTGGTGAGCACGACGTACCAGCGCTTCTGCCCGGTGTCGCTGCTGGGATAGGTGAACGACTCGGTGGTGTTGAGCACCGCGCCGCCCGGCAGCTTCTGGGTGGTGCACTTGTCGTACGGGCGCACCTCCACCGGAAGGCAGCCGCCCTGACCCTGCTGGCCGGCGGCGGCGCCGGAATCGAGCCGCGCGATGGCGATGTCGATGCCGGAGGACCCGTTGGCGGTGGAGTAGGTCAGTTTGGCGGACGGCCAGACGACCGGCCCGTCCCCCTCAGAGCCCCTGCCCGATGCTGCGGAGACGGTGCCGCCGGGCGGCAGCAGGCTCGTCAGCGTGCTGACCATCTCCTCCGCGCTGATCGACGCCGGTGCCCGGGAGGGCGACTGCTCGGTGGAGTGCGCGGGGCCGCCGGGCCTCAACTGCTCGGGTGAGCCGCCGCCCCCGCTGCCGAAGGCGTTCGTGACCATCAGGGTGCCGCCCGTGGCGACCACCGCGAAGGCGGCCGTGGCGGCGGCGATCTGGGTGGCGCGGATCAGCCGCATCCGTCGGCCCCGGGCGACGGAACGCCGCACCAGGTCGGCGGAGTGGGGCGGGAACTCGCTGGTGGCGCGGCTCATGGCGCGGGTCAGCCGTTCCTCGAAGTCCTCGTTGGGTGACATGGGGGTCTCCGTTCGTCTGAGGCGTCGTTCGGACCCGGGGCGAGGAGAACGCCGCACCGCCGGGCCGTGCTCGTCATGCGGCCAGGTCGGCCAACTGGTCGCCGAGCAGGCCGCGCAGCCGCTGCAGGGCGCGCATGCTCTGGGCGCGCACGGCTCCCGGCGACAGCTGGAGCACCTGTGCGGTCTCCTCCACCGAGCGGTCCTCCCAGTAGCGGAGCACCAGCACGGCACGGTCCTTGGCCGTCATCCGGGCCAAACCGTCCAGCAGGGCTATCCGCAGCTCCGCGTCCCGGGCCGGGCCGGCCGCGTCGGGCAGCCGGTCGCTGGGGCGCTCGGTGGAGCTGCGGCGACGGCGCTGGGAGAGGAAGGTCCGCACGAGCACGGTGTCGGCGTAGGCCACCGGGGAGCCCACCCGGCTGATCCGCCGCCAGGAGCGGTACATCTTGGCGAGGGTCTCCTGAACCAGGTCCTCGGCGAGGTGCCAGTCGCCCGTGAGCAGGCAGGCGGTCCGGAACAGAGGCCCGCTGCGGGCGGCTGCGAACTCCAGGTAGTCCGCGGGTGCTTCCCTCACCGTGTGTCCTTTCGTGGTCGGACGTCACCTCTTACACGCGGTGGGGGTGGTGGCGCGTTACGGACCTGGACGGTATTCGAGGGCGCAGTCGCGCGAGGGCCGTGCCAGGTCGCGTGGGCTCGGAGGGGGGCCTTGCGGAGACTCGGGGTGCACGGAGGGCGCACCTCCGCCGCCGTGAGCGCGACGGAGGTGGCCGGCCCCCAGCGTTCGGCCGTGACGCCGGCCTCACTGCTCAAGCGGGCGCCTGCCGGGTGAGGAGCTGGTGGGGCCGGGTACGAGCCACGGCCCTCGTCACTGGCCCACCCTTCCGTCGACGCACTCGCGCAGCAGATCGGCGTGCCCGCAGTGCCGGGCGTACTCCTCGATCCTGTGCACCATCAGCTCTCGAACCGCGATCCTGTCCTTCCCCAGACGCTCGCCCAGGTCCGGGTGCTCGGCCAGCGCGGCGTCGGTCGCGGCCTGCTCACGCTCCAGATCGGCGTACGCAGCGTCGACCACGGCCTGCACGGCGACAGCTCCGTCGAAGTCCGCGTCACGTTCGCCGTACAGCTTCGGCAACGGGTCACCGTCGCTGATCCAGTTGCGCCAGTTCCGTTCCACCTCGGCGAGGTGCCGAACCAGGCCGAGCAGCGACATCGTCGACGGCGGAACCGACCGACGGGCCAGTTGCTCCGCATCCAGGCCCTCGCACTTCATCCGCAGGGTCATGCGGAAGTTCGTCAGGAAGTCCTGCAGCGTCGGGAGTTCGCCGTCCGGGCTGGGGCCTTCGCTGTTGCGGGGGTCGTCGTCCGGATCGGTCCACATGTCGGGGTAGACGGTTGCCCGGGTCCATCGCGCGGGTTGGTCACTCATGCGTCGCATGGTGGTCCGTGACGGCCCGAGCCCGCTACTGAGTTCTCGCTTCGAGGTGACGTCATGGTTGCCTCAGGATGAGGCGCCGGTCGCTGTGAGCGAGTCGCCCACCGACGCGGGCGGCGTGCCCGGACACGCCACGTCTCCAAGCCGACCCGCTCCCGGCTGGAATGACGGACATAATCGGGGCGTACCCTCCCCCGACTGTCCCTGGTTGAGACTGCGTGAAGCTCGCTGAACCGCATCGACGGCTGCTGGCCGACGTCCTCGCCGTCGGTGCGCCGTACGCCCTGGCGCTCGCCGGTGGGGACGCGGTGCGGGCGCACGGGTTGGTGGACCGGCCCAGCCGTGACGTGGACGTCGCCACGGAGAGCGCCGTCCCGATGGCGGAGATCGCATCCGCCGTCAGTGCCGGCCTGGAGGAACGAGGCTGGGCCGTGCGCCCACTGGGGACGGACCCCCTGGCCGCGCGGCTCGGCGTCACCGAGCCGTCCACCGGTGAGGAGTGTGCACTGCAGCTGCTGAAGGAAGCGCTCTGGCATCCACCCGTCGTCACCGAGTTCGGCCTGACCGTCTCCCTCGAAGACGTGGTCGGGATGAAGGTACGGGCCCTGGCCGACCGCGGTTTCGCCCGCGACCTCATCGACGTCCATGCCGCCTCCGACCGCTTCAGCCACCCGGAACTCGAGGAACTGGCCCGCCGTCACACCGGTGACACCTTCGACCTCACCGATCTGCAGGCCCGTCTGACCGGCGCGGAGTGGCTCGACGACTCGCAGTTCGCCGCCTACGGCCTCGACGAGACCGCCATCACCGAAGTCCACCGCTGGGCCCAGCAATGGGCGGACGACATCGCGGAACGGCTCGTGGAAGGGGAGCCGCCTCAGGAGGAGTGACGCGAGACGACTGCTCGTCGCATTCGCAGGCGCTGACTGCCCTTTCGCCGCGTCTCCGCTCCGGCTGCCTCAGAGGACGCGAGAGCGGATTGCCTCACGAATGGCCGCCCCAGCCCGCGCAGCAGTCTGGCCGGGGTGCAGAGGAAGCGAGGCGTCCGTGTGAAGTTCGGCAACCCGGCCAGGGTGGCGGGCATCCCAGTGAACGCTTCCTCCGTTAATTATTCACCCACCGTCACCGGCATCCGTCTCACTCACTGGACGGTCACCAAAGACGAGGGGTGAGATACCGAGGGTTACACCGATGACCCAGTGGCCACGGTGCAGCCCAGCTGGTCACCGCCAGTTAGACGAACTGCACAAAGGTGGCAATGTGCACCACCGCACGCACCGACCGACAGGGACGGGGGGCGTGACCGGAGGGCGAGCCATGCCGGGCCTGCGCCTCAGTGCGCCCTTTTCACTACCCCACCACCGATACTCTCCGTATCGTCACGACTCCATCACGCAATCTCCATAATTTCGCAAACCTGTCAACCTAACTAGTTGACGCAATCCACCCATATCTCACCATACCCCAGGGATGAACACGGATATATCGGGCACCTAGGGGCCAACTTCGGCCAGCGAGACACCGCTTGACCTTTGAACCATCGGTGGTGATTGTTGTCGCCACGTCATCCCGGTATTGAAGGGACGGCGCCGAGCAGGGGGGTTGCAAGGGGGTTTCTTTCGCGGCGGGGTGCTTTTCTCCTCCGCTCGCGAAACGTGACCCAACCGGCCGACGACTGCTGCTTTCCAGTCGTCACCGGTTCAAGGGGGGAGTTGGTCTGTGATTTCTACAATAGGCGTGATCGGCACCGGATATCTGGGTGCGACCCACGCCGCCTGTATGGCCGATCTCGGTTTCGACGTAGTGGGTCTGGACATAGATCCGGATAAAATTGCGACATTGTCAGCCGGCCGAGCACCGCTCTACGAACCGGACCTCGACGAGCTGTTGCGAAGACACGTCGTGGGTCTGCCGGAATCCACCGGGAGGCTGCGTTTCACCACGTCGTGGGAAGAGATCGCGGCGTTAGCAGACCTGCATTTCGTATGCGTGGGCACCCCGCAGAAAAGCCACGGCACAGCAGCGGACATGCGCCATGTCGATGCCGCAATCGACACGCTGGCCCCGCATCTCACCCGTCCGGCCCTGGTCGTGGGCAAGTCGACGGTGCCGGTCGGCAGCGCGGAGCGGCTGGCGAAGCGGCTGGCCCAGCTCGCCCCTGCGGGAGAACAGGCGGAACTCGCCTGGAACCCGGAATTCCTCCGCGAAGGCTTCGCCGTGCGCGACACGCTGCACCCGGACCGGCTGGTCGTCGGAGTGCGCACCGCACGGTCCGAGGCGCTGCTCCGTGAGGTGTACGCCGCGCTGATCGACCGGGGCGTGCCCTTCCTCGTGACCGACTTTCCCACCGCGGAGCTGGTCAAGACCGCAGCCAACGCGTTTCTCGCGACCAAGATCTCGTTCATCAACGCCATGGCGGAGGTCTGCGAGAGCGTCGGCGCCGACGTCGTCGAGCTGGCCAAGGCACTGGCCTTCGACGAGCGGATCGGAGGAAAGTTCCTGGGCGCCGGCCTCGGGTTCGGCGGCGGCTGCCTGCCGAAGGACATCCGCGCCTTCATCGCGCGTGCCGGAGAAATCGGTGCCGACCAGGCGCTGACCTTCCTGCGCGAAGTCGACGCGATCAACATGCGGCGCCGCTCCCGGATGGTCGAGCTCGCCCGCGAGCAGTGCGGCGGCAGCTTCCTCGGCCGGCGCGTGGCGGTCCTCGGGGCCGCCTTCAAGCCCGACTCGGACGACATCCGCGATTCCCCCGCGCTCAACGTCGCGGCACAGATCCAGCTGCACGGTGCCCAGGTGTCGGTCTTCGACCCCAAAGCGATGGATAACGCCCGCAAGGCGTTTCCCTCCCTGGATTACGCGCATTCCGCCGTGGCGGCCGCAGACGGCGCCCATGTCGTCCTGCACCTGACGGAATGGCGCGAATTTCGGGATCTGGACCCGGCGGCACTGGCCTCTGTCGTCACCGAAAAACGCATCCTGGACGGCCGCAACACCCTGGACCCGACGCGCTGGACGGCCGCCGGCTGGACCTACCGCGCGCTCGGCCGACCGCGCTGACGCCGCACCGCGCCGATGCATCGCCAAACTCGATGTGCCGAACGTCCGCCCTTTCCGAAAACCATCGTCGCTGCACGTCGGGGGCAGTTCATGAATCGCTTCGGCAAGGGATGTCCCTTCGGCCGTGCTCCGGCCGAATTTTGTGCGGACAGGACCAACCGGCAAGAAAAGAAGTGAATATGCGGGGCGATCGATGCTCGGTCGGGCCGCGGCTTACACGGTGGTGGGTGCAGAGGGTACCCATCATGCACTGCAATCCGTCGGGGGTGGCGATATGAAGCTGTCGATCCTCATGGCTGCGTTCAACGAGGAGCGCACCATCGCAGAGGTGACTCGTGAGGTTCTCGCGATCGAATATCCGTGCGACATCGAGTTGATCATTGTCGACGACGGCAGCAGGGACAGTACGCCTGACCTGCTGGCCCAGCTCAAGGACCCGCGCGTCATGGTGCACCGGCACCCTGTGAACCGCGGCAAAGGAGCGGCTCTGCTGACGGCGAGCCAGTTGGCGACGGGGACGCACATCCTGCCGTTCGACGCGGATCTGGAGTACTCGCCGGACGACATTCCCCGCTTGCTCGGACCTGTGCTGCAGAAGCGGTGTGAAGTCGTGTACGGAGCCCGGCTCTTCGGTTTCAACACCGTCTACCAGTCCTACCGCTATGCGCTGGGCAACAAGATGACAACCCTGGCCGCGAACCTGCTGTTCGACGCCCACCTCGCGGACATGCACACGTGCCTGAAGCTGATACCGATCGACTTGTTCCGCTCGTTCGACCTGCGCTCCGGCGGGTTCGGGCTGGACACGGAGATGACGGCCGAAATCCTCCGGCGCGGCATTCGCCCGTTCGAGGTCCCGATCACCTACCACAGCCGGACGCATGCCGAAGGGAAGAAGATCACCTGGCAGGACGGCATCGACTGCCTGCTCATCCTGGGCAAGGTGCGCTTCTCACGGCAGTACCGCAGATCCGCGTACCGGTGCACGCCCGCGCGTGTGTCCCTGACCGCATCGCCTCCGGAGGACAACGGGTTGCTCGATTCGGTCTCCGCAGAGCCCGTCTGATGAGGGTCGGCACGACAAAGGGGCGTGACCTCGTGGCATCCGAGACGGCGAACCGGTCGGCCGGGCCACGCCGGCGCCGGGACACCGCGCAGCTGACTCTCTCTCGTATCACGACGCTCAGTGGGCTGGAGCAGTTGAGGCCGCGCTGGTGGGAGTTGTACGTGCGGTGCGCGGAGCGCAACCCCTTTCTCTCACCCGACTGGGTGTCGACCTGGGCTCGGCACTTCGTCGACGAGTCACAACTGGACGTGCTGGCCGTGTTCCGGCGTACACGGCTCATCGGTGTCATCCCGGCCTACATCCAGCACCTCGCTCCGGGAGTGCGGACGCTGCACCTCGCCGGAAACGGGCGCCACGCGGGTCTGACCGAACTGCCCGGCCTGCTGGCGGAATCGGCCGAGGGCCGTTCGGTGCTGCGGGCAGCCGTGCAGCACTGGTGCCGTCGGTATCGCGCATGGGACTGGTGTGATGTCCCGCTGTCCGCTCAGCAGGGTTGGTTCGAGCCGGAATGGCTGGCGCCCGAGTTCTCGGGAAAAGCATTGATCATCCACAAGACGACGCGCCCTTCTGTGGTCCTGCCACTACCGCGCGACGAGCAGTCGCTGCACCGCGCGCTGAAGCGCAACGTTCAGGAGAGCATCCGCAGGTCCCGCAACCGGCTGGACCGCACCGGGCAGCAGTGGTGCGTCACAGCACACACCACGGAAGACGAAGTGCGGCAGGCACTGCCCGTGCTGGCCCGACTGCACGCTGCCCGCGCCGGGCTCAGCGGTCGCCGTCGGCACCCCGACGTCATGGCAGCCGGGGAGCGGGCAGCCTTTCTCACCGATGTGCTGCCCCTGATGGCCCGCACCGGACAGGCGGAGATCCTCACGTTGGATGTTGAAGGGGTCCCGGTGGCCGGGCAGGCCGTCCTGCGGGCGCCGCGGGCCAGCTATCTGACTCTCAGCGGTGTTGACCCGCGCTGGTGGCAGGCAAGCCCTGTGACACTCCTGCACCTGACGGCGGCGGAACGGGCCATTACAGCCGGACATGTCGAACTCAACCTGTCCTGCGGACCGGACGTGGCAAAACTGCGGTGGAGCGAGCAGGTCGAGCAGCATCCCGAGTTCGTGCTGTGCGGTCCGCGCCTTCGCTCGCGCGCCGCATACACCGGATACGCCGTGGCCGCACAGATGGCTGCCGTCCGGCGCGAGTCGATGCGGCACCGGGTGCTGAAGCCGCGTAGCACCGCAGGCCCCGACCGGGTGACCGAGATCCCCGCAGCCCCCGGACTCCAGAGGAGCAGCCATGGTTGAGTCACAGCCGCCCGTGGCGGGCCGGCGGGTGTGTGTCATCGGTTCCGGCTGGCACTTCACCGGCGGGCTGAGCCATTACACGTGCCGGCTCGCCGGCGCACTGGCCGACCGCGCCGAGGTGACGGCGATCCTGATGCGGCGCCTGCTGCCGCGCTTCCTCTACCCCGGGCGAGCTCGGGTGGGCCAGAAAGTCGCCGGGATCGACTACGACGACCGAGTCGAGGTATACGACGGAGTCGACTGGTACTGGCTGCCCTCCCTGTTCGGCGCCGCACGCCTCCTGCGCCGCAGCCGGCCGGAAGCCGTCGTCTTCCAATGGTGGACCGGGACGGTGGCGCACACCTATCTGCTGCTCGCCCTGGTGGCCCGGTCGGTCGGCGCGACGGTCGTGGTGGAGTTCCACGAGGTGCAGGACACCGGAGAGATCCGTGTGCCGTTCGTGGCCGCGTACACGCGGCGACTGCTGCGTGCGCTGGTGCGCCGCTCGGACGCGTTCGTGGTGCACTCCGAGCACGACCGCCAACTGCTCGGCGGCATCTTCGACTTGTCGGCGCGCCCGGTGACCGTTGCGCCGCACGGCCCGTTCGACCATTACACAGTGGAACGCACACCGTCTCCGGACGGTACCTTCCGGCTGCTGTTCTTCGGCCTGATCCGCCCGTACAAGGGGTTGGAGCACCTCATCGACGCCATCGAACGGCTCAGCGACGAGGAGGCTGCGGGATTCCGGCTCACCGTGGTGGGCGAGACCTGGGAAGGGTGCACGGAGCCGATCAGCAGGATCGCCGCATCGCCCCGTCGGGACCTCATCACCCTGGTCAACCGATACGTCACCGACGCCGAGGCCAAGCAGCACTTCGCCCACGCCGACGCACTCGTACTGCCCTACCTGCGGTCCTCGGCCAGCGGGCCACTGCACATCGCGATGAGCAACGGCCTTCCCGTCGTGCTCAGTGCGGTGGGCGGACTGGTGGAGGCCGCCGATGACTACCCGGGAGCCGTGTTCGTCCCGCCTGCCGATGCGGAAGCGCTCGCCGAAGCACTGGTGAAGGCCCGGACCATGGCCGGGGCGCACTTCCCCGATCCGCACTCCTGGGACCGCAACGCCCGGGCCGTGCTCGCTCATCTGGACGGCAACCGGCAGGCAGGCGCAACATGAAGATCGCGATCGTCACACCGGGCTACCCACCGGCCCCCGGAGGCGTCGAGAACGTCGTGGGACACACCGCCAGAGCCCTGGCGCGAGCGGGGCTGTCGGTGGAGGTGCTGGCCCAGGAGCGGCGGCGGGACCTCCCACGCATCTCCACCGAGGACGGCGTGCTGGTCCGGCGGTTCACCAGCAACCAAGCCGGCACCTACCGCACCGCCCCGCTGCTGTATCGCCATCTGGCACGCGTCCATGGCTGCTACGACCTCGTGCACGGGCACAGTTACCACGCGCTGACGGGGGTGGCGGCGGCGCTGTCGCTCGGGGTCTCGAGGAGTTCCACACCGTACGTGTTCACTCCCCACTACCACGGCACCGGTCACACGCGTGCGCGCGTGCTGCTGCACCACCTCTACACGCCCGTCGCACGGCGTGCGCTGGAGGCTTCCCGAGCGGTGCTGTGCGTCAGCCGGCCGGAAGCGGAACTTCTTGGTGCCGATTTCCCCACTGTCGCAAGAAAGATCACCGTGATACCCAACGCCGTGGACCATGCGGCCATCCGTGCGGCCCGTCCTTTCGACGACGAGCCACCGACCGTGATCAGTGTCGGACGTCTGGAGCCGTACAAGCGTGTCGACCTGCTCATCGAAGCATTCGGCCGGTCGGGGCTTCCGACGTCCGGTCAAGAGCCGCAGCTCGTGGTGATCGGCACCGGACCGGACCGATCGCGGCTGGAGTCGGTAGCGGCCCGCGCAGGGCTCGCCGACCGCGTCCGTTTCCTGGGCCGCGTCGACGACGAGACGCTGCACCGCTGGCTGCGGACCGCACGAGTGCTGTGCAGCCTGTCGGAGCACGAGGCCTACGGGCTCGCCCCCGCGGAGGCGCTGGCCGCCGGGGCGCGGGTGGTGCTGTCGGACATCCCGGCGCACCGCTCATGGGCAGCGTCGGACGGGGTGCGCCTGGTCGGCTTCAGGGCGGGGGTCGCCGAGACGGCGGCGGCTCTCACCGACGCGCTGGCCGCCTCGCCGGCCGCCGCCTGCGTCACGATTCCCGGCTGGGATGAGATCGCCGCGCGCCTGATCGACGTGTACGAACAGGCCGGGGCGACCGGAACGAAGGTGCCGGCATGACGCAGACGGCGGCTCCCACCCTGGCCGGTCCGCTGCCGCTGGGTGGCTCGCCCCGTCGTTGGGCGACGTTCAGCGGTTCGCCGGCCGGCTGGACGGTGTTGTGGCTCGCCGGCACTGTCGGCGCGCTCCTCATCGCTGTCTCCTACGCGCTGTCCGCCACCGACAGCGCGGACACGCTGCACTACGCCGTCTTCTGGCTCGGTGTCCTGGTGGTCTTCGTGCCCACTGCGGCGGTCGCGGTCAGCCGCCGCGCCGGCGCCGGGACCCGGTACGCGTGGATGCTGGCCTACGCGGTCTTCACCTACCTGCCGAAACTGCTGCGCAACCCCGGACAGCCGCTCTTCCACGACGAGATCGCGCACTGGCGGCAGTCCGCCGACCTCGCCACCAGTGGTCGGCTCTTCCAGCCGAACCACCTGATCGGCATCGTCGCCGACTTTCCCGGACTTCACATCCTGACCGCAACGATCAGTGACAGCACCGGTCTGACCGTGTGGCAGAGCGCGGTGTGCGTCATGGTCGCGGCACACGTCCTGGCGGTCTGCGGCGCCTACGCCCTAGGCGAGACGGTGCTGGGCTCCGCTCGGGCCGGTGCGGTGGTGGCGCTGGTCTACGGTCTCAATTCCAGCTTCATGTACTTCGACACCGAGTTCGCCTACGAGTCGCTGGCCATGCCGTTGTTCCTGTGGTGCCTGGCGTGTCTGGCGCGGGCCCAGCGCAGCGACCGGTGGAGGGAACGGGCCGCCTGGGCGGCCGGAGCCGTGCTGGCCGGTCTCGGTGCGGTGCCGACCCATCACCTCACGACCGTCATCCTCGGGGTGCTGCTCCTGCTGATCACGACCGTCACCCTGGTCTGCGCCGCCCGCGGCGGGACGTCGTCGGCGACGGTGGCGGTCACTGCGGCGGTGACCGCCACCGTGGCGGGAGCGGCCGTCGTCTGGCTCGTCGAGGCGGCACCGGCCACCTTCGCCTACCTCTCCCCCTACCTGGGCGGAGGAGCTTCCCAGCTACTGCACATGTTCTCCGACAAGAGCGGCAGCCGGACGCTGTTCCACGCCAGCACCGAACCGCTGTACGAGAAGGTTGCGGCGTTCAGCGTGCCACCGTTGGTCTTCCTGGCGGCGGTCGTGGCGATCATGTCGTGGCGCCGGGTGCCGATCGCCGATCGCCGGGCCCAGCCGATGCGCCGGGCGCTGACCGTTTTCGGCCTGCTCTACTTCCCCTCCCTGCCGTTCATCCTGGTGCAGTTCGGCGCCGAAGGCGCCCGCCGCACCTGGGGGTTCACGTACATCGGGGTGGCGGGACTGGTCACACCGGTGGTCCTGGCGGCTGTCGACCGTGTCCGGCGGGCCCATGGACGCGCCGCCGTGGCGGGGTGTCTCGCGGCCATGCTGGTGGGCTGCGACGTCCTGGTGGGCAACGTGGCAGCCGGCCTGGACACGGACTACCGCTTCCCTGGACCGTTCGTCTTCGGCTCCGACACCAGGTCCGTCACCGCGGAACTGGTGGGCACCGCCACCTGGTTCCGCGGCAACATCGGCCCCCGGAAACACGTGGTGTCCGACCGGTACACCGGACTCATCCTGGTCAGGGACGCCGACGCACTGCCCGCCGCGCCGGGCAAGGGCTTCCAGACTTATGACCTGTACTTCGACTCGGCACCGCCATCGGCCTACCTGATACACGAGCTGAGTTCCTCGGACTACACCTACTTGATCATCGACAAGCGCATGGCGACCGAGCTGCCCGCCATCGGGGTGTTCTTCGAGCCGGACGAACCGTTCGCGCACGGTGACGACAACCCCGTCACCCGCCAGAAACTGGCTCGGTACGACAGCCTCCCGTGGACGACCAAGGTCTACGACAGCAACTCGTACTCGATCTACCGCTTCGACTTCGACGCGATCCACGACACCGTTCCCGAGGAGGCCCGGTGAACGCAACGCCGCACACGCCGCTGCACGTCCGGCGCCGGACCGGAGCGGCCGTCGTCCACCTGAGTCTGCCGATCGCCCTTGTGGCGCTCGCGGTCGCCGGGCACATGCTGGCCCCGGCCGGCCCGCTGCGCGCCATTCTGGTCGCCCCGGCGCTGTTGTGGGTGCCGGGCCGCAGTCTCGTGGCGGGACTGGGAGTCGGCCGGGCGGCGGGCCGATACACCGCCCCGCTGTCCGTCGCCCTGAGCCTCGTGGCGTTGATCGCCGCAGGGCTGCTGTGCCAGTTGGCCGCAGGCCACATACCCATGGCGCAACTGCCGCTGTGGGTGAGTGCCCTGCTGCTGCCCCTGAACCTCCGAGAGTGGCGGGACGAACACCCCGTCCCCCTCACGCTGACGGCGACGGCACGCCCGGTCGCTCTGTTCGGCTTGGCCGGTACGGCCTCCGCGGCGCTCCTGTCCCTGGTGGTCGCTCACCTTCCCACCACCGCGCAGCAGCCGTACCTGTCCTTCTCGCTGGCCGGCTCCTACACGCGGATCAGCGGGGTGCTACCGGCGCAGGCCGGACAGCGGCTGACCATCCCCGTGACGGTCGCGGCATCCGCGCCGAAGGCGCTGCCCGCGGACCTGTCGGTGACCACTGAGATGGACGGCAAGACGGTCGGCACACCGGTTCCGGTGGTGGCCTCCGGAGCCGACCGCGGTGACGCCTCCGTCCAGGTGCGTGTGCCCCGCGGCTGCGAACACCGGGTCCTGCTTCGACTCACCCAGGGCGGCAAGGAGTTGCGCAGCGTCGACGTCTACCTCCGTCTGCAGGGCGTGGCGAGCTGTGTCCGCCACTGAGGCCTCCGCGACCGGGCCCTCCCCCACGTCTTCGGACGCCGCACCGGCCAGGGCCATGCGGTCGCTGGCCCGTAACAGCGGCGGCATCATGGCCACCAGCGTCGTCAACGCCCTACTCGGTTACGGCTACTGGGTGCTGGCCGCAGGTGTGATGCCGACGGTGCAGGTGGGACTCGGCTCGGCGGCCACCTCGGCGCTGGTGATCATCTCGTTGGCGGTGCATCTCGGCGCCGGAAGCGGATTGATCGCCCGCCTGCCCGGGCGCGCCACACCCGAGCAGTGGCGGCTCACCGTCATCGCGACACTGCTGGCCACCGCGCTCGTCACCCTTGTCGTAGCATCGGCCGCCCTGGTCCCATTGGGGTCGGTGGTGACCCCGCTGCGGGTGCTCACGGGCCGCTGGGACACCGCGGCCTGGTTCGTGCTGGGCGCCACCGCCTGGACCGGGTCGGGGGTGCTCGACTACGTCTTCATCGCCGAGCGCCGCAGCGACCTGATGCTGGCCCGCAATGCCTCCACAGCCGTCGCCAAGCTCGGCGGTCTGGGTCTGCTCGCCACCGCCACCCGGCCCGTCGGCGCCGCGGCCATCCTGGCAACCTGGGCGGCCTCCGGCCTGGTAGGCACCGTGGTGGGCCTCGCGCTCTGCCACCGGTGCCTGCACCCGCTGGCCCGCGTGCCGCTGCGCTCCATGGGCCGAGAGCTGACCAGCCTGCTGCGTCCTTCGCTGGGCCACCACGCGATCAGCGTGTGCGGGCTGCTGCCCACCTACCTGCTGCCGGTGGCGGTGACGGCCCGTCTGGGAGCCGCTGCGAACGCCTACTTCTACACGACCTGGATGATCGGCAGCGCAGTCTTCATGATCAGTCCGGCGGTGTCCTCCGCCCTGTTCGCCGAGGGCAGTCACGCGAGTGCGAGGCTGCATCAACTGGCCCGACGAGCGTCGCTGATCACCCTGGCCGCACTCGTCCCGCCGTCCGCCGCACTGTGCCTGATCGGACGCGATGTGCTCGCGTTGTTCGGCTCCGGCTACACCGTCGGCTACTCCATGCTCATCGCACTCGTGCTGTCCGCCTTCCCCGACACGGTGAGCAACGCGACGGTGGCGACACTGCGGGTGCGCGGTCTGCTCGGCCGAGCCGCCGCACTGAACCTGCTCATTGCGGTGGTCGCCCTGGTCGGCGCCTGGCTGGCCACTCCCGGTCTCGGCATCCTCGGCGCCGGACTGGCCTGGCTGGGCGCCCAGACCGTAGGCGCCCTCACCGTCCTTGTCCTCCGGCGCCGTCTGCTGCCACAGACGTGACCACCGACCACGACGCACCAAGTGAGAGGCCCACGTGCGCATCCTGCAGCTCTCCGACTTCTACCGTCCCACCATCGGCGGCCTGGAACGCCACGTGGAGACGCTGTCCAGGGAAATGGTCCGACTGGGCCACGACGTCACGGTCGCCACGCTCCGGATCGGTGACCGGCCCGAGGCGGAATGGATCGACGGCGTGCGAGTGATCCGCCTCGGCAGCTGGACCGGCCGGGCCACCGCCCTGTACGCGGACGCATCCCGGCCGTTTCACCCGACCGCGCCCGACCCAGGGGCGTTGGCGGCACTGCGCCGGATCGTCCGTGACATACGTCCCGACATCGTGCACAGCCACAGTTGGCTGCAGTACTCCTACTTCCCGCTGTACTCCCCGGCGGCCGACGCTCCAGGGCACGTCGTCACGCTGCACGACTACGGGCTGGGATGCGCGAAGAAGACCAACCAGTACAACTCGCGTCGCTGCAGTGGGCCTTCCCTGGCCAAGTGCCTGGGCTGCGCCGGCCGCGACTACGGGCTGCTCAAGGGCGTCGCGCTGGCTGCCGGACTCAGGGCCAGCCGCCCGCTGCACAGCAGAGCCGACGCCTATCTCGCGGTCAGTTCGGCGGTGGCACAGGCCGCCCGCCCGGCACTCCCGGCAGACACCGAGGTCGAGGTGGTCCCAAGTATGGTGCCCGACGGAATGGCCGAACTCGCCGTCCGCACGGCCCGCCCGGACTTCCTTCCGAAGGACGACGGGTACCTGCTCTTCGTGGGCGCACTCGGGCCGCACAAAGGCCTCGACATCCTGCTGGACGCCCACCGGCGGCTGAAGCACCGGGTCCCGCTCGTGCTGATCGGCACGCCCCGGGCGGACACGCCGCCGATCCTGGACGACGACGTCGTCGTCGCCCGTGACATTCCCTCCGCCCAGGTGATGTCGGCATGGCGGCACTGTGCCGTGGCGGTCGTGCCGTCCGCCTGGGACGAACCCATGGGCCAGGTCGCCGTGGAGGCGATGCTCGCCGGACGACCCGTGGTCGCCTCCGACGCCGGGGGGCTGCGTGATGTCGTCCAGGACCAGGTCACCGGCTTGCTCGTGCCTCCCCGTGACCCCGGCGCCCTGGCCGCGGCCATCGACTCCCTGCTCGCCGATCCGGCACGTCGCCGCCGGATGGGCGATGCCGGCCGGCAACGAGCGCGGCGTTTCACCGTCGGAGTCGTCGCTCCACAGGTGCTCGAGGTCTTCGACCGCGTTCTGACAGCACGACGAGCAGTCCTTTGACGACCGACGTCCTGCGCGCCCCCTCCGTACCCCCGTACCACCGGTGACGTCCCGGCGTTCCCAGGACGGCAGTGACGCTTGGTGCCCACCATGGGCCTGCGGGGGCCTGGCGAACCTAGGTGAGGGCAGGGGGAGTTCTGCAGCATGGGCATCGATGGCAACCGCCGCAGGAAGAACGCCTCCGCCATGAAGATGGTCGGGGGGCTCCTCGGCACGTTCCGGAAGGCGGTCGGCCACACCCAACGGTCCCTCGCCCATGAGGTCCTCGTGGATGAGGAGACCATTGCTTCCATCGAGCAGGGTCGGCGCATGCTGAAGGAGGACCTGGCCCACACGTTGGACGACGTGCTGGACACCAAAGGCGCGCTGGCGGTCGCGGTGGCTCACATGCCCGAGGTGGATCTGTTTCCGCGGTGGGCGGAGGAGTTCATCGATCTCGAGCGCGAGGCGCTGGCCTTGTCGTGGTACGACAACCAGGTGTTGCCCGGGCTGCTGCAGACTCCCGCGTATGCCCGAGCGGTCTTCCTCAACGAGGTTCCCGCGCTCACCGAGGGTGAGATCGAGCAGCGGGTAGCGGCGCGCATCGAGCGACAGGAGATCCTCCAGCGACCGGTTCCGCCCAGCATCAGTTTTGTCATCTCCGAGTCCGTCCTGATGGATCGGCTCGGCGGAGACGAGGTCTACCGCGAGCAGGTGCGGCAACTGCGCAAGTGGATCGACCTGCCCGGTATCACGGTGCAAGTGATGCCCGTCGGGCGTGACTTCCATGCCGGGCTCGCCGGACCGTTCATCCTCATCGAGACACCCGACCATCAGCGCATCTCTTACGTCGAGGGGCAGCGCCGTGGCTGGTTGATCGCCGATCCTCACGAGGTCTCCGTCCTGGAGCGCAAGTATGCGATGCTGCGGACACAGGCACTCAACCCGCGTGAGACCAGGGACCTGTTGGACCGGCGACTAGGAGAGCCGTGAACACCGAACTTCAGTGGTTCAAGTCCAGCTACAGCAGCGAGCAGGGCGGCGCCTGCCTGGAGTTCGCCCCCACCCCCGACGCCATCCACATCCGCGACTCCAAGCACACCTCCGGCCCCACCCTCACCGTCCCCCGAGACTCCTGGGCCGGCTTCCTGGTTCTCGCTCGTCGAAGCTGACCTCGGCCTCAGGCACGGAAGGGCGCCGTCGGTGAGTCGCGGCCAGGGTCAGCGTCACCGTCAGGGACGCCCCCGCCATCATCGCCATCGCCCGCCCCGGTGACGTCAGTTGAGCCGCCGTTCCCGCCAGGGTCGCGCTCACCCCCTGCATGGTGAGCATGCCCGCCGAGTGCAGGCCGAGGGCGTGACCGCTCAGGTCCGGTGGGGTCAGCGCCATCAGGTGCTCCTGCTGGATCAGGCTCGCCGCGAAGCCGACCGACGCCAGGGCCGCACAGGCCGCCGCCACCGGCACCGAGGGGTGCAGGGCGAACAGCAGGTACGGGGTGGCGAGGACCAGCAGGAACGGGATGCCGAGGCGGCGGCGCAGCGCGGGCGGGAGCAGGCGGCCCGTCGTCACGTCACCGACGAACATGCCGAACGCCGCGCACGCGAACAGCGCGCCGGCGTGCTGCGGTGCGTAGGAGACGTAGAGCGATTCGCAGCCCACCACCAGGCCGTTGGGGATCCACATCAGGAGGTAGGTCGTGCGGCGCTCCGGTGACGACCACAGCAGCGCGTTGGTGCGCCAGGTCTGCGCGACGGAGGGGCGGCCCGAGCTGCGCGGCGCCCGGCGGGTCAGACCGAAGCGGGCCGTCGCGGCCGCCGCCAGGTACAGCGCGGACGCCGTCAGCAGCGTCGGGCGCGGGGACAGCACCGCCAGCAGGAGGCCACCCGTCGCGTAACCGGTGATCTGCATCAGGCCGTTCACGACGTTGAAGGCCGAACGGCCCAGGAGATAGCCGTCCTTGGAGAGGATCTCGTTGAGCAGGCCCCAGCGGACTCCGCCGCCGAGCGACTGGATCAGGCCGAGCAGGAGGATCAGCGCGAAGATCGCCCCCACCGGAAGGCCGGGCGTCGCCATCACCGCCGTGCCGACCGCGAAGGCGCTCGCGATGCCCGCCGTCGTCGCGCGCGGGGGCAGCCGGTCGGCCGCCGACAGCAGGGTCGTCGCGCCCACGACCTGGGCGAGTTGCGGGCCGAACATGCTCACCGCGGACAGCAGGGGCGAGTCGGTGGCTCGGTAGACCAACGTGCCGAGGGCCAGGCCGCCGAGCGTCGAGGCGGCCGTCTGGAGGGCGGTGGACAGGAACAGTGGGGCGAACTCGCGCGTGCGGAACAGGTCGGCGTAGCTGCGCATGCGTGGAGTGTGGGCAGGGAGTCCCGGGTGGTCGTTATTGTTTCGCGTACGTGCGAAACGTCCGCCGATCCCGAGTGTGAAGGCGCCCATGGGCCTCTGGTACGTCAGCGCCGACACCCTCGCCGGCAGCCGGTTCCTGCTCTCGCCGCTCGCCGAGGTGTTCGCCGCTCTGAAGCTGCTGCACGCCGGCACCGCCTCCCACCCCGGGGAACGGGCCTGGCTGGACGCCCACCTCCCCGCGTACCGGGCGCGGCTGGCCGGCGACCCCGTCACCGGGCTGCTCGTCCGCAGCGGGCTCGGCCCGGAGTGGATCGCCGACTTCCTCACGCCCACGCCCAGGGACGGGGAGACCTTCGAGGAGGGCGTGGAGCGGGTGCGCTCCGCCTCCCCCGCCGACGCCCGGGCCCACCTGACCGTGTCCCTGCGCGGACCGCTCCCCGCCGCCCTCGACCGTGACGACCTGCCCGAACGCGCGGCCGACCTGCTCACCCACGTGTGGATGCAGACCGTACGGCCGTACTGGGACCGGCGGCGGCGCGTCCTGGAGGCCGATGTCGTCGCCCGGACCGCGCAGCTGAGCCGGGGCGGCTGGGCGGCCGCGCTGGACACCCTGCGGCCGGGCCGGACCCGCTGGCTCGGCGGGAACCGGCTCCAGGTCAACCTCCACGAGTACCCGCCGCGCGAGATCACCGGCGCCCAGCTCGTCTTCGTCCCCGTCACCCCGCAGCGGGCCGGCTGGGTGTCCTGGGAGGAGCCCGACCGGTACGCCCTCGTCTACCCTGCCGCGGGCGTGCTGGCGGACGGGAGGCGCACGGTGGTGCCGGGGAGTCTCGGCGCGCTGCTCGGGCCCGCCCGGGCCCGCGTGCTCGTCTTGCTGGACTCCCCGATGAGCACCAGCCAGTTGGTCGCCGTGACCGGCCAGGGGCTCGGCTCGGTCGGGCGCCACCTCAAGGTGCTGCTGGACGGGCGGCTGGTGGAGCGGCGGCGTGCGGGACGGTCGGTGCTGTATTCGCGTACCGCCGCCGGTGAGGTGCTCGTCACAGCGCAGCGGGGGTGACGGGCGCGTCACCCGGTGGCGGGGCGACGGAGTTAGCATCCGGCCATGACGACTACTGACAACAGTGCGGGTGCCTCTGTCCTCGATGTCGGGATCGGTGCTCTGCAGGGCGGTTCCGCGGATCTGTCCCAGTACGCGGGCAAGGCCGTCCTCGTGGTGAACGTGGCCTCCAAGTGCGGGCTGACGCCGCAGTACGCGGGTCTGGAGCGGCTGCAGGAGCGGTACGCGCCGCTGGGCTTCACCGTGCTCGGGGTGCCCTGCAACCAGTTCCTCGGGCAGGAGCCCGGCAGCGCCGAGGAGATCGCGGAGTTCTGCTCGGCGACGTACGGCGTGACCTTCCCGATGACGGAGAAGATCGAGGTGAACGGGGAGGGACGGCACCCGCTGTACGAGCGCCTGGTCGGCCACGCGGATGCCGACGGGCACAGCGGGGACATCCGCTGGAACTTCGAGAAGTTCCTGATCGGGAAGGACGGCAAGGTCGTCGCCCGCTTCTCGCCGCAGACGGAGCCGGAGGCGGCCGAGGTCGTGGCGGCCATCGAGGAGCAGCTCGCGTAGGCCGGGGCCCGGAGTCCGGGGTTGACCCTGCCCCTGGGGCAGGGACGAGCGTCCTGCGTCACCGGGCGAACGGCGCCCGGTGACGCAGACACGCGCATCGGTCGGCGGGCTTCCCCTCAGTCGCCGGACGGCTGGGCGTCGCCCCTCAGCTCCTCCGGGCACGCGGTCCCCCGCGGCAGCTGATACGGCGCCGCCAGGCGGTAGGTGCCCGGGCGGGGGGCCAGGAGTTCTGTCCACTTGTCGCCCCAGATGTCCTCGGGGGCTTCCATCAGGCAGCCGTTGACGTTGTCGTACGTCTTCGGGGCGCCCCGGGCGCGGTGCTTGGAGGCATCCGTCTCCTGGGGCGGCTTCACGCCCTTGCCCTGGGTGTCGACCAGGCCCAGCCACGGGGAGTAGGGGACCCGGATGAGGACACGGCCCGCCTGCTTCACCTGGATCGTCAACTCGCCCTGTTCCGCGCGGTCGACCACCGCCGGTGGATCCGCCAGCGGGGTCGGGTCCGTCACCGCGAACAGTTGCCAGTTGGCGTCGCCCCAGATCTGCTTCAGGTACGGCATGCCGCGCTGCACGAGCTCACGTTCGCGTTCGCCGCCGTCGCCGTCCGGCTCGCCCTTCGGCAGCACCACGTAGTGCACGGCCCAGCGCTGCAGCCAGGCGTGGTAGTTCGCGGAGTTCAGCGTGTCGTCGTAGAAGAGCGGGTTGCGTTCCATGTCGGCCTGGCGGTTCCAGCCGCGGGCCAGGTTGACGTACGGCGCCAGCGCGGAGGCCTCGCGGTGCGAGCGCGCCGGGACCACCTCCACGCGGCCCTTCTCCGCGCCGACCACCTGGAGCTGGTGGACCAGCGGCGCCACCTCGTGCGCCCAGGACGCCGCCGGAGTGGTGTGGATGATGTCGTCCACCGTCTTGACACCGATCCAGACGACGAAGCCGGTGAGCGCCACCACGAGGGCGTACCACTTCCGGCTGCGCGGCACCGTGAACGGCAGCGCCGCGACCAGCGCCACTCCCGCGAACAGCATCGCCAGGCGCGTGATGTTGGAACCGATCTGGGAGCTGATCAACCAGACGAGCAGGACGGACAGCGCGTACACCGCCGACGTGATCCGTACCGTCCTCCACTCCTTCGGCACCACGACCCGGATCAGGACCGCGAAGAGGAAGGGCAGGATCGTCGACGCCCAGGTCATCGGTTGCGTGCCCGAGAACGGGAACAGCCACGCGGACAGGGCCACGACGGCCGCGGGGGCCAGGCCCAGCGCCCACGCACCGGGTCGGCGCTTCTGCAGGAACAGCGCCACCGCGACCAGGCCCACGAACAGGCCCGCCACCGGGGACGACATCGTGGCCAGCGCGGCCAGCGACGCCGCGGACAGCGCCTTGGCCCAGCGTTTGTGACGCCAGCGGTACGGCCAGCAGAACACGGCCGCGGTCGCGCCCAGCGCGAACACCGTGCCGAGGCCGAATGTGACGCGGCCCGAGATGGCGTTGCAGAGGAGTCCGAACACCCCGGCGAGGGCCGGCCACCACGGCTCGCGGACGGCACGGCTGCGGATGAGGATCAGCGTCAGCAGGCCGGCCGAGGCCGTCCCGGCGATCATCATCGTCGTACGGACGCCGAGGACCGACATCAGATACGGCGACACGACGCTGTACGACACCGGGTGCATGCCCCCGTACCAGGCGAGGTTGTACGCCGAGTCGGGGTGCCGGCCGACGAACTCCGCCCACGCGTCCTGTGCGGCGAGGTCCCCGCCACTGTTCGCGAAGGTGAAGAACCAGATGAGGTGCAGCACTCCGGCGAAGGCCGTGACGGCGAGGCCGGGATGGCGACGGGCCAGGTCGGCCGCGCGTGAGGAGCGCAGCCGGGCGGCCACGGCGCTCAGGCGCGTGGCCTTCGCAGCGTCCTGGGCGGAGGGTTCGGAGCCGGTGGCCGGGGCCGCGGGAACCGCCGGGGCCGGGGCCTGGGGGGCCGGCCCGCCCGGGGACTCAGGGGTGGGCGCACGCAGCGGTATTCGCGGTCCGGGGGGTGACCCGTCCGGGTGACGTCGCCGGTCGGCGTCGTCGGCGTGTGTCGGCTCCGCTGTGGCCACCTGAAGGCACTCCCCGTGTCCTGTCTTCCGTTCTCGGCCGCGTCCCGTTCGCTCCCGCTTCACGGCCGCGTCTCCGCGACCGGCGACCTGTCCCGATTCGTGACGCTAGCACGCACCCCGCCGAGGGGCCCCGGGGTGGGGCTCCGCGACGGGGTGCCGGTGGTGCCGCTGTGTGCCGGGTGCGCCCGGTTCAGCCGAGGCGGGTCAGTTTGTCCGTGAAGCCCGGCTCGGCCAGGTCCTTCTGGAGAGCCACCGGGACCGTCACCGCGTGACTGGAGCCATCGCCGACGGTGAGCCTGCCGACGACCTTCCCGGCCTTCGCCTCGTGCGGAACCGCCGTGCCGTCGGCACCGATCGACAGCTTCGTCCTCAGGCCCGGCCAGCCGACCGCCGTCAGGTTCTCGGTGGCGACCACCGGCGTCTTCCCGCCGAGCTGGTCGTCCACGTACCCGACGACCTCGCCCTTCTTCACCACGGTGGCCGTGGTCAGGCTCTGCTGGACGGTGTCGATCAGTTTCTGGCTGTTGGTCAGCGCGAGTTGCAGGCTGTCCCAGACGCGGCCGGTGCGGGCGTCCTGGTTGAGGACGGCGCCGTAGATCGTCCGCGTCCTGCCGTCGACCACCTTCGTCGCCGCCCACACCAGGTTGCCGCCGGCCGGGGTCGACGACCCCGTCTTCAGGCCGATCACCCCGACCTGCCTCACCAGCAGGTCGTTGTTGTTGTATATCGGCTTGTCCAGGCCGGGGATGTCGGCCTTGGCCATCGCGACGATGCTGCGGAACACCTCGTTCTGCATGACCGCCTTCGCCAGCTTCAGCTGGTCGACGGCCGTGCTCACGGTCGTCTTGTCCAGGCCGCTCGGGTCCGTGTACGTCGTGTGGGTCATGCCCAGCTTCTTCGCGGCGGCGTTCATCTTGCCGACGAAGGTCTGGTTGTCGGAGTCCCAGCGGGCCAGCAGCCGCGCGACGTTGTTCCCCGACGGAATCATCAGCATCTGCAGCATCTGCCGCTCGGTGAACTTCTGGCCCTTCTTCATGGCCGCCGTCGACTCGTCCTCCTTCTTCGAGTCATCCTCGGCCTGTTGGTCGGCGGTAATGGTCGGACCGCCCTGGTTGCCCGTGAGCGGGTGCGTCTGGAGCGTGACGTACGCCGTCATGATCTTGGCGACGCTCGCTATCGGCTTCGGGCTCTGCCGGCCCTCGGCCCCGATCACGCCCACCCCCTCGACCTCTATGGCCGACTGGCCCTGGCCCGGCCAGGGCAGGTCGAGCTTCCCGCCCTTGAAGGTGTACGTTTCGTCGGCCGTCAGTGCGAGGGTCGGGGTCGGCAGCGGGCGGACAGCCTGCACGATCGCAAAGATGATCACCAGCAGAACGACCAGCGGCGACCAGATCTTGATGCGCCGCAGGACGGTGCGGACCGGGGTCTCCGGGGGCGGCGGGGTGTTCGTCAGCTCCGCGAGCAGATCCAGCGGCGGCTTGGGCGGGATCGGCTGCTGGGCGGTGCGCTCGGGGCCGACCTGGGGCATGGCGGCGGTCGCGTCGGCGGGACCCGCGGCGGGCTTGGGCTCCGTGGACGTCGGCTGCTTGGGCGCGGGCTCGTCCAGCGACTTCAACGGGACGAACTTGCTGGTGCGTTCGGCTTCGGATTCGGACTTGTCTGACTTGGCCGACTTGTCCACCCAGGAGGGGCCGGACTTGGCAGCGGGCTTCGCGTCGCCCACCTTGAGCATGGTGGTGGGCTGGTCTACGGCGGGCGGCCGTACCGCCTTGAAGACGGCGGTGGGCTGGTCTACGGGGCGTTCGGGGCCCTTCCCGTCATCGGAGTCGGAATCGGAGTCGGAGCCATCCGCTCCTGCCGACTCCACCTCTCCTTCCCCTTTGCCCTTTTCTTCCGCGTTTTCGTCGTCTTGCTTATTTTCCTGCTTCGGCTGCTTTTCTTCGGACTTGGGGGAGTCTTCGGGCTCGTTCTCGGCTTCGGAGGTCGCAGGCTCGGCGCCGTCGGTGTCGTCGCCGTCGGTGTCGTCGGCGTCGCCCTCTTCGGCGGTGTCCTCGGCCTCCGGCTCCGCTTCGGAGGCGTCGGCGTCGGAAGACCCGCCCGCCGGCACCTCCGGCACCTCCGGCTCCTCCGGCGATTCGTCCTCGGGCTCCACCTCGGCGCTCTCCTCGGCCCCGCCCTCCGGCTCCTCCGGCGACCCCTCCTCGGACTCCGCCTCAGCCTTCCCCTCGGCCTCGTCCTCCTCGGCGCTCCGCACCCAAGAAGCCAGCGCCGCACGCTCCCGCGCCTCGCTGTCGGCCCCACCAACACCCGAGTCCGCCGCGCCCGCGGGACTCGTGCCCTCCTCGGCCTCCTCGGCCTCCTCGGCCTCCTCGGCCTCCTCGGCCGCCTCAACAGCCGTACCGGCGGAGCCGCCACGCAGCGACTTGGTCGAGAGCACCGTCGTGGCCTGGTCGACCCGCACCTTCTCGCCGGTCAGCGAGAGCCTCGGGTCACGTCCGGCCTTGGCCGGTCCCGGAACCGGAGCCCCGCTCCCCGACGTCGTCTCCGCCGACGACCCCTGCTGCCTCGACCTGTCGGGGGACTCGCCCGCCACCGATGCCTCCTCCGTGCGCCGCGCACCCGCGTACGCGCCTTGCCCAACCGTGAACCGCCGCCCGGACACCGCTGCCCGAACCATGTACCAGTGTCCTGTGTGAGGGATTGACCCCTGCGCTAGACGAGAACGACATACCTACTGGTTCCACTACATTCCGGTCACGCACCCTCGACAGACCAATGTGAGAGGGGTCACCCTGTCTCTCATCCACGCGGGGAGGCATGGATGGGCAGGAGCCGCAGAACACTTCCGGAGGAGCTTCTGCTGCTGGCACTGGACCCGACCACGGGTACCACTGCACAGCCGCAGTCGCTCGACCTCGGTCTGGCCGGAGCACAGCTAGTGGAGCTGGCGCTGGCCGGACGGATAGCCCCAGACGGGGATCGTATCGCCGTGGTGGTACCACGGCCGACTGGAGATCCAACTTTGGACAGCGCATTGGAGTTGCTGCGCAGGCGCGGCGCTCCCGTGCGGGCCGTCCACTGGATCGGCGGGCCGCGTCTCGGGCTCCGCCAGATCTATCTCTCGCATCTGGAGCGGTGCGGCATGGTCCACGCCGTGCCGGGCCAGATGTGCGGAGTGCTGCCGACGACTCGCTACCAGGCGACGGACACGGCCATCAGCCGGGAGATCAGGTCCCGGCTGGATTCCGCGATCCGTACCGGCGTTCCGCCGGACCCGCGGACCGCGGCGCTCGCCGCACTGGCCCACGCGGTCGGTCTCGGCAAGCACCTGTATCCGGGCAACGAGGGCCGCTCGTCCCGTTCCCGGCTGCGGGATCTGATCAGGCACGACCCCATGGGCGGCCTCGTGGCGCACGCCGTGATGGACGTCCAGAACGGCGTGGGCGCACAGCCGCGACGCAACCCGGCCGCCGGCGCCAGGTCCGCGGCGGAACCCGCCCGCGGTGTTCCGATGCAGCCACGCCACGGATCCATGGCGCGCGTCGTGGCCCACTGAGCCGGGGCCCCACGGCTCAGCAGCACCGGCACGCCCCTGCCGAACCGGCAAAATCGGTACGGCAGGACAGCGGGACCGCACGATGAGGCACCCGCGAGCAGTCCCGAGACCCGTTCGGGAGCCGCCCGGCCGCGCGGGGTGGTAAGACCGTACGTCCTTCGTGACGACACGGCCTCACCGCCCCGCGCGGCCGCATGCGTACGCACCCGTGCCGTAACGGGCCCGCTTCGGGGCAAGAGCCACCCAAGTGGCGCGCGATCGGCGCATATCTGTGGTTTCCCAGCGGTAGGAAGCACCTTGGTGGCAATCTGCTCAGCAGCAGATACGCAAAGTAGAGGCACGCAGCCGGAGGTGCACGTCCGTGGCGTCGAATGTCAATCCCACCGTCCGGCGACGTCGGCTGGGCCAGGAGCTGCGCCGGCTCCGGGAACTGAAGGGCATGACCGCCGAAGAGGTGGCCGAGCGGCTGCTGGTGTCACAGTCGAAGATCAGCCGCCTCGAGAACGGCCGCCGCAGCATCAGCCCGCGTGACGTCCGGGACCTGTGCGGAGTCTACGAGGTCGAGGACCAGCGTGTCGTCGAATCGCTGATGGAGATGGCCCGTGACTCCCGCCAGCAGGGCTGGTGGCACGCGTTCGGGGACATTCCCTACAGCGTCTACATCGGCCTGGAGACCGACGCGGAGTCGCTGCGCGTCTACGAGCCGCAGATCATCACCGGCCTGCTGCAGACCCGTTCGTACGCCGAGGCGCTCATCCAGGGCGCGCTGCCCGAGACCTCGCCGGCCGACATCGAGAAGCGCGTCCAGGTACGGATGCGCCGCCAGGAACGTATCTCCGCGGAGAACAACCCGCTTCGCCTGTGGGTGGTGCTCGACGAGGCGGCGCTGAGCCGGCGCGTGGGCAACAACCTCGTCATGCGGGAGCAGTTGGAGCACCTCGTGGAGATGTCCCGGCTGCCGCACGTCACCGTGCAGGTGCTGCCGTTCGAGGTGGGGGCGCATCCCGGCCTCAACGGCCAGTACGCGATCCTGGAGTTCGCCGACGCGGCCGACTCCAGTGTGGTGTACCTCGAGGGCGTCACCAGCGACCTGTACCTGGAGAAGGCGCAGGACGTGCAGAAGTACGCCGTGATGTACGAGCACCTGCGGGCGCAGGCCCTCAACGTGGAGCAGTCCCGCAAGTTCATCGAGGACGCGGCCAAGAGCTACGCCTCCTGAGCTGCCGGTCCAGCGAGTGGCGGATCTTACACCCGTGGATAATCCGGGCGTGAACTCCACTGGAATATGCCACCCGGTCGAGTGAACGGCTCGTCCGGACAGGGATGTTGCCGAGTAGCGTCGATCACGCCACCAGTCAACAAGTTGGCGCGATTCGCATTGCGGAATCCGTGAGGGGCCCGCGGCGCGGTCACAGCAACTCAGCAACTCGCTACCGGAGTGAACATGGCTGTTCTTCAGGGGGCCACGGCAACGTGGACCAAGTCGTCGTACTCGGCCGGAAACGGCGCCTGCGTCGAGGTCAAGTCGCCCCTTCCGTCGGCGCTGTTCGTGCGCGACTCGAAGGTCACCGAGGGGCCCGTCCTGGCCTTTCCCGCCGACGCCTGGAACACGTTCGTGGCGTCGATCAAGTAGTGCCGAGCGGCCCCACCACGCCCACGACAGAGCCCTCTCGACTGGCCCGCCGTCCCGGCCGAGGGGGCTGCTTTTCTTGGCGGCTCGGCTCGCCTCCGTTCAGAGGATTCAGCGGAGCCGGTCCACGTACCGGTCCGTCCCCGGCACCGTGGGAATGAACGGGGCCACCAACTCCACCCTGCCCAGCCCCCTTTCCGTGACCGCCCCGTCCAGTCCCGTGAAGTGTTCCTCCCAGCACTCCCGGGGATCCTCCTCCAGGAACCACAGCAGGGTCAGGCGCGTGTCCACGCCCTCCACCTGCTTGACATAGGTCATTCGGTCGCCCGGCAGCGGGGTCGGGCGGAAGACGGTCACCATGGCCGCCGGGGAGCCCGCAAGGCGCCGCGGCAGATGCCGGGCGCGCAACCACATCAGCAGGCCGGCGCGCCGCTCGGGACCGTCCGCGTCGACCACCTGCAGGACCAGGCCCGCGTACGGGTGGTCCAGTGCGTGAACGTCGCGCGGTCCGGCCGCGCCGTCCCGGTACACCGTCGCCTCATGGTCCTGGAAGGCCGTGAAGACGTGGGTGCGGTCCTGGTAGACGCGTGCGTCACGGTTGAGACGCTTGTTGATGGCGACCGTCCAGCGCATATGGTCGTCGTAGCGGCCGTCCGTGATCCAGTACGTCGACAGATAGCAGCCCGCCGTCACCGGCTGCGCGATGGCCGACTTCTCGGGCCGGCGCAGGAGTTGAAGGTCGCGGGTGGCGACCCAGCGGCGGCCGGCGAACATCCACGGCATGGCCATGGCGCCGGCGTAGTAGTGGTCGTCCTCGTACCAGCGGTTGTACGCGTACTCGTGCCCCGGGTGCGGTTCCACCATGGTGATCAGCGCATGGCCCGGGCGGACGCCGTAGGGCCCCACCGCGGCCAGCTCGGCGTACACCTCGCTGCGCGTGCCCTCGCCGCCCTCACCGTGCTCGCCCATACCCCTTCCCCTTTCCCCTTCCGTCCTCGCCCGGTCGCCCATACTCTGACGCCCCGTCAGGTAATCCGCCATAGACCGGGAGGCGCCCGATGTCGCTGCTCCAGGGCAGGACCGTCGTCGTGTCGGGGGTCGGTGCCGGGCTCGGTCACCAGGTCGCCGCGGCCGTCGTGCGCGACGGCGGCAACGCCGTGCTCGGGGCGCGTACCCAGGCGCACCTCGCCAAGGCCGCCGCCGCGCTCGATCCGGACGGCGCGCACACGGCGTACCGGGCGGCCGACATCACCGACGAGGCGCAGTGCGAGGCACTCGCGGCGCTGGCGGTGGAGCGGTTCGGGAGGATCGACGCGGTGGTCCACGTCGCCGCCTGGGACAGCCACTTCGGCGGCCTTGAGGACGCGGATTTCGCCACCTGGCAGTCGGTCATCGACGTGAACCTGCTCGGGACGCTGCGGATGACGCGGGCGTGCCTGCCGAGCCTGAGGACGGGCGGCGGCTCGGTCGTCTTCATCGGCACACAGTCGTCGGTGGCCGCGCCCTCCCAGGTGCGGCAGGCGGCGTACGCGGCGTCGAAGGGAGCACTGACCAGCGCGATGTACTCGCTGGCACGGGAGCTCGGCCCGCACCGGATCCGGGTCAACACGGTCCTGCCCGGTTGGATGTGGGGTCCGCCCGTCGAGGCGTACGTGCGCTTCACCGCCCGCGCCGAGGGCGTACCGGAGGCGGAGGTGAGAAGGCGCCTCACCGACCGCATGGCGCTGCCCGACCTGGCCACGGACGGCGACGTGGCGGACGCCGCGGTGTTCCTGGCCTCCGACCGGGCGCGCGCGATCACGGGCCAGTCCCTGCTGGTGAACGCGGGTGAGCTGATGCGATGACCCGCGGCTTCGGGCAGCACCCTGAACGGACATGTACGCACCCGGCCGGAAATAGCCTTCGACAGCCATGTACATGAACGACTCTCAACCAACAGAACGATTTTACCTTCCCTTGACGAGTATGCCGGTTGTCGTGCTCATGCGCCGGAACCCACCATGAGCGGGCAGTTCGGCAGGGAGGGAGGGGCACATGAACGGATTCGACTGGGCCGTCCTGGTCGCGTACTTCGGCGTGATGACCGCGATCGGCGTCTGGTCCCACAAACGCGTGGACGACGTCAGCGACTTCTTCACCGCGGGCGGCAGGATGCCGTGGTGGCTGTCCGGCATCTCGCACCACATGTCCGGCTACAGCGCGGTGATGTTCACCGGATACGCCGGCATCGCCTACACCTACGGCATCACCTCCTACGTCACCTGGGCCCTGCCCATCGCCGTCGGCGTGCTGATCGGCGCCAAGCTGTTCGCGCCGCGTCTGAACCGGCTGCGCTCACGGCTGCGCGTGGCCTCGCCGCTGGAGTATCTGAAGGACCGCTACAACGTGCCCACGCAGCAGGCGCTGGCCTGGTCCGGCATCCTGCTGAAGATCGTGGACGTGGGCGCGAAGTGGGCGGCGATCGCCACGCTGCTGAGCGTCTTCACCGGGGTCACGATCACCCAGGGCATCATCATCACCGGTGGCATCACGGCGGTGTACTGCACGATCGGCGGTCTGTGGGCGGACGCGCTGACCGAACTGGGCCAGTTCGTGATCCAGTTGCTGGCGGGTCTGGCCATGCTCGTCATCGCGCTGCACAAGATCTCCGAGCAGGGCGGTCTGTCCAAGGCGCTGGACTCGCCGAAGCTGGACGGTCACGGGCACGGGTTCGCGGGCCCCTACATGACGGTCTTCTTCATCTCCTACCTGTTCATCAAGCTGTTCGAGTACAACGGCGGCATGTGGAACCAGGCCCAGCGCTACATGGCGACGGGCAGCGCGAAGCAGGCGACCAGGTCCGCCCTGCTGTCGGCGGGCCTGTGGTTCGTCTGGCCCGCCGTCCTCTTCATCCCGATGTGGCTCTCCCCGCTCCTGGTCACCGCGAAGAAGCCGGACGGTTCGGACGCGTACGGCCTGATGACCGAACAGCTGCTGCCGCACGGACTGCTGGGCCTGGTCGTCGTGGGCTTCTTCTCGCACACGATGGCCATGTGCTCCTCCGACGCGAACGCGATCGCGGCCGTGTTCACGCGGGACGTGGTGCCGGTGCTGTCGAAGGCGGCGCGCTCGTGGAACACGCGGACGGGCCTGATCGCGGGCCGTGTCACGACGGTCGCGTTCCTCGGTCTGTCGATGGCGGTGGCGACGCAGGTCAACTCGCCCACCTTCAAGGACATCATCACGGTCGTCATCAAATGGGTGGCCGGCCTGATGGGCCCGATCGCGATCCCGTTCATCCTCGGCCTGCTGCGCCCGTTCCGTAAGTCGGGCCCGACGGCGGCGCTCGTCAGCTGGGGCGCGGGGCTGCTGGCCTTCTTCTTCGTCAACTACAACCTGGACTTCTCCCAGCGCACGGACGTGAAGCTGGAGTACCAGGTGGCGGTGCCGATGGTGATCTCGCTGGTGCTGTACATCCTGCTCGGCCTGGTGAAGCCGGAGGACACACCCGAGCGGGACGCGATCATCGAGAAGATCAACACCGACGACGACGGGGCGACGGTGACGGTGCCGACTCCGGGTACTGCCAGCCCGTCCGGGGTCTGAACACCAGGACGCCGCCCGACGGGACTCCGGGGGCGGAGCCCCTGGGCGGCGGCCAGGGCGACAGCGCCCTAGGCCCGGGGGTAGCGCTCCAGCCACCCCGGCGCGGACCCCGTCGGGCTGTGCAGCGCGGCGCCCTGCGTCATCTCCATCGCGAAGTCGTCCGCCAGGACCAGCATCGTGGGACGGCCCTCCAGCTCGGCCAGCCAGGCCGGCGGGAGGGCCGTCTCGCCGTGCAGCGCCCCCAGCAGGCCACCGGTCAGGGCCCCCGCGGCCCCTGAGGGACCCCCCTGGTTCACGGCGAGGCACAGCGCGTGCCGGACGTCCTCCCCCACCACCGTGCAGTAGACGGCGACCGCCAGCGCCCCGGCCGCCGTACCGTCCCCGGCCAGCTCCTCGATCCGGTCGGGCGTCGGCATGCCCTGCCGTACCGCGCCCAGCGCGTGCTGCAAGGCGTCCGCCACCTGCTGCTGCCCCGGCCGCGGGGCGAGCAGCGCCAGGGCCCGCTGCACGCCCGCGTCGGGACTCTCCCCGCGTGCCAGCGCGTGCAGGATCACGGCGTACGCGCCCGCCGCAAGGTACGCCGTGGGGTGCCCGTGCGTCTGCGCCGCACACTCGATCGCCAGTTGCAGCACGAGAGGCGGTTCCCACCCGACGAGCAGCCCGAACGGCGCGGAGCGCACCGCGGCTTCGGGTCCCTGGTCGCCCGGATTCTTCGGCGCGTCCAGCGTGCCCATCGTGTCGTCGCCGAGGCCGAGCAGACAGGCCCGGGCCGGCGAGCGCCGGGCGTACAGCCACTCCTCGCGGGCCAGCCAGCCGTCCTCCTTGCGCCGCTCGTCGGGTCCCCAGTCCCGCTGGGTGGCCGACCAGCGCAGATACGCCCGGTGCAGATCGGTCGGCGGATGCCAGGCGCCCGTGTCCCGGCGGACCTGGGCGCGGATGAGCCCGTCCACGGAGAACAGGGTGAGCTGCGTGTGGTGCGTGATCGCGCCACGCCGGCCGTGCCCGAACGCCAGGTCCGTCAGCCCCTGCGGCCCGTGGGCCTGCCGGATCTCCTCCAGGGTGAGCCCGTCGACCGGCGCCCCCAGGGCGTCGGCGACGGCCACACCGAGCAGCGTGCCGCGCACCCGACTGCGGAAGTCCTGCTGCTCGGTGCGCCCCCAGACCGCACCGGCTGTCGCACCCACCCCAGGGCCTCCTCACGGCACCACACGCACCTCAGACGCGCAGCACTGTAATCGAGCGGGAGCGCCCGGCTCAGGGCTGCGGAACGTCATGCACACCACACTTCCGTGACCGCCCGAAAATCCCCTGTGAGCGGCCGAAAGCCGTCTCCATAGTTGGATCATGGCCGAAACAACGAGAAGCCCCCACACCCGGTCCGCGCTCCCCCTCGCCGCGACCCTCCTCACCGGCACGGTCGCCCTCTACATCGCGCTCGTCGCGTTCGGGAACATGACCGACTTCGGCACCAACCAGCAGTTCGTCCGGCACGTCCTCGCGATGGACACCACCTTCAAGGACGACGACCTGATGTGGCGCGCCATCACCTCGCACGCCTGGGAGGACGCCGCGTACCTGGCGATCATCGTCTGGGAGACGGCCGCCGCCCTGGTCCTGATCGCCGCGACCTACCTGTGGGCCCACCACCACCCGCGCGCCCGGTGGTTCTCGGACATCGGCCTGCTGATGCTCCTGCTGCTCTTCGGCGCCGGGTTCGTCGCGATAGGCGGCGAGTGGTTCGCGATGTGGCAGTCCAAGACCTGGAACGGCCTGGACGCGGCCGTCCGGGTCATCGTCCTGACCGGGGTGGTGCTGCTGGTGACGCACCTGCCGGGGGCGACTCGGGACGAAGGCTGAGCGGTCGTCGGCGGGGCCCCCGGCACGTGACGTGCCGGGGCGCTCAGTTCTCCAGCACCGGCAGCAACTCCGGCAGATGCCCGTCCGATGCCGCCGCCGCCCGCTGCCGCTCCTCCGGGACCTCGTCGTAGACCGTGGTGCGCGGCCTGGCCGGGCGGCCCGCCGCCTCCGCGACCGCCACCAGATCCCTGATCGACTTGTACGAGCCGTAGGAGGACCCCGCCATACGGGAGATCGTCTCCTCCATCAGGGTGCCGCCCAGGTCGTTCGCGCCGGAACGGAGCATCTCCGCCGCACCCTCTGTACCCAGTTTGACCCAGCTTGTCTGGATGTTGGGAATGTGCGGGTGGAGCAACAGACGTGCCATCGCCGTGACCGCGCGGTTGTCCCGCATCGTCGGGCCGGGACGGGAGATGCCGGCCAGGTACACCGGAGCGTTGGTGTGGATGAAGGGCAGGGTGACGAACTCGGTGAAGCCGCCCGTCCGCTGCTGGATGCCGGCGAGGGTGCGCAGATGGCCCAGCCAGTGGCGGGGCTGGTCGACGTGGCCGTACATCATCGTCGACGAGGAGCGGATGCCCAGTTCGTGCGCCGTCGTGACCACCTCGATCCAGGTCGCCGTCGGCAGCTTGCCCTTCGTCAGGACCCAGCGGACCTCGTCGTCCAGGATCTCCGCCGCCGTGCCGGGGATCGTGTCGAGGCCCGCCTCCTTCGCCGCCGTCAGCCACTCGCGGATCGACATGCCGGTGCGCGTCGCCCCGTTGACCACCTCCATCGGGGAGAAGGCGTGCACATGCATGCCGGGGACGCGGGACTTCACCGCCTTGGCGATCTCGAAGTACGCCGTCCCGGGCAGGTCCGGGTGGATGCCGCCCTGCATGCACACCTCGACCGCGCCCACGTCCCAGGCCTGCTGGGCGCGGTCCGCGACCTGCTCCAAGGAGAGCGTGTAGGCGTCCGCGTCCGTGCGGCGCTGCGCGAACGCGCAGAAACGGCAGCCGGTGTAGCAGACGTTCGTGAAGTTGATGTTCCGGGTGACGATGTACGTCACGTCGTCGCCGACCGCCGACTTGCGCACGTCGTCCGCGATGCGGGTGAGCGCGTCCAGCGCCGGGCCGTCCGCGTGCAACAGCGCCAGCGCCTCGTCGTCGGTGAGCCGCGTCGGGTCGTCGGCGGCCGTGCGCAGCGCCGCCCGTACGTCGGCGTCGATGCGCTGCGGTGTCATACCGGGCGCCGCCGCCTCCCGCAGCGCCTCCCAGTCGCCGTACACCTCGTCGAAGTCGTCCCGCCGGTCGCCCGTACGGCCGTCGCTGTCGATCGTGCGGTGCAGGTCCGTGCGTCCGGCCGCGACGAACACCTCCTCGGGCTCCTGCCAGGGGTGCCCCTCGACCACGGCGTCCTCACGCGCCAGGCCCGTCTCCGGGTCCGCCAGCGCCGCCACGTGGGGGCGCAGGCGCGGGTCCAGCCAGGGCTCCCCGCGCCGGACGAACTCCGGGTATACGCACAGACGTTCGCGCAGCGCGAAGCCCGCCGCCGCGGAACGCTCCCGCAGCCGCTCGATCTGCGGCCAGGGCCGCTCGGGGTTCACATGGTCGATGGTCAGCGGCGACACCCCGCCCCAGTCGTCGATGCCGGCGCCGATGAGCCGCTCGTACTCCCCGTCGACCAGGTTCGGCGGTGCCTGCAGACAGGCGGCGGGGCCCATGATGTGCCGGGCCACGGCCACCGCGGCGACCAGCTCGTCCAGTTCGGCGTCCGGCATCCCGCGCATCGCCGTGTCCGGCTTGGCGCGGAAGTTCTGGATGATCAGCTCCTGGATGCCGTGGTAGGCGCGGGACACCTTCCGCAGCGCGAACAGCGACTCGGCGCGCTCCTCGTACGTCTCGCCGATGCCGATGAGGAGGCCGGAGGTGAACGGGACGGAGGAGCGGCCGGCGTCCTCCAGCACCCGCAGGCGGAGGGCCGGTTCCTTGTCGGGGGAGCCGTGGTGCGGGCCGCCCGGCTCCGACCACAGCCGCCTCGCCGTCGTCTCCAGCATCATGCCCATCGACGGGGCGACGGGCTTGAGCCGCTGGAAGTCGGTCCAGGACATCACACCGGGGTTGAGGTGCGGCAGCAGACCCGTCTCCTCCAGGATCCGGATCGAGATGGCCCGTACGTAGGCGATCGTGTCGTCGTAGCCGTGCGCGTCCAGCCACTCGCGCGCCTCGGGCCAGCGGTCCTCCGGCTTGTCGCCGAGGGTGATCAGGGCTTCCTTGCAACCCAGGGCCGCGCCCTTGCGGGCGATGTCGAGGACCTCGTCCGGGGACATGAACATCCCGTGCCCGGCGCGGCGCAGCTTGCCCGGCACGGTGGCGAAGGTGCAGTAGTGGCACTTGTCGCGGCACAGGCGGGTCAGGGGGATGAAGACGCTCTTCGAGTAGGTGATGACGCCGGGACGGCCGGCGGCCTCGAGGCCCGCGTCGCGCACCCGGGCGGCGGACGCGGCCAGGTCCTGGAGATCCGCGCCGCGGGCCTGGAGCAGCACCGCGGCTTCGGCGACGTCGAGCGCGACACCGTCTCGGGCGCGTTTGAGGGCGCGACGCATGGAGTTCTCGGTGGGGCCGGTTCCGGAGGTCGCGGAAGTCGTCATCCCTCGAGCATACGTATGCGGTGATCAGGTCATACAGGGCGTACGTGCGTCGGAGGGCGGTTCTTCGCTCACAGGGCGTCACCGGTTGTCGTGGCCATCCACTGTTACGCCGCCACCTGGCTGCCGATCGGCTTCCCGTGCACCGCAGTTCACGGGCGAACACCACAGTGGTGCTGCGCCATCCCTGCACCACCCCTGTCATCGGACACGTCGGGAGCAGCAGCATGTGCGAGGACGACCACGGCAACGGCAACGGCAACGGCATGGGAAGACGCGCACTGTTCGTGACGGGTGCGGCCGCCGCGCTTACGTTGGGAACCGTGAGCTTCTCCGAGGGCCCCGCCGCCGAGGCGGCCGACAACCAGGAGACGAGGACGGTGCGCGGCACGCTGCCCACCGGCTGCCCCGACTTCGTGTACCTGCCCGTCGACGTCCCCGAGGGCGTCCGTGAGATCAGGGTCGCCTACACCTACGACAGGCCGTCCGTCCCGGCCGGCACCCAGGGCAACGCCCTGGACATCGGCATCTTCGACGAGCGCGGCACCGAGTTGGGCGGCAAGGGCTTCCGCGGCTGGTCCGGCGGCGCGCGCGGCGAGTTCTTCGTCCGCGCGGACGAAGCGACCCCCGGCTACATCCCGGGGCGCATCCGCCCCGGCACCTGGCACATCGCGCTGGGCCCGTACACGGTAGCGCCGCAGGGCCTGACGTACGAGGTCACCGTCACGCTCACCTACGGCGCGCAGAGCGAGACTCCGAAGCCCGTGTACCCGCCGTCCCGGGCGAAGGGCCGGGGCCGCGCCTGGTACCGCGGGGACTGCCATCTGCACTCCTGGTACTCCGACGGCCGCCGCACACCCGCCGAGATCGCGGCGCTGGCCCGGGCGGCCGGCCTGGACTTCATCAACAGCTCCGACCACAACACGCACTCCTCGCACGCCCACTGGGCCGACCAGGCGGGCGACGACCTGCTGATCATGACGGGCGAGGAGGTGACGACCCGCAACGGCCACGTGGTGGCGTTGGGCACCGACCCGGGCACGTTCATCGACTGGCGCTACCGGGCCCGCGACAACCGCTGGGCCCGCTTCGCCCAGCAGATCCGCCGCGCGGGCGGCCTGGTCGTCCCGGCCCATCCGCACGCCACCTGCGTCGGCTGCGGCTGGAAGTTCGGCTTCGGCGAGGCGGACGCGGTGGAGGTGTGGAACGGCCCCTACACCCCGGACGACGAGGTGACGCTCGCGGAGTGGGACAACACGCTCGTGGCGTCGGTCCGGGAGGGCCACGGCCGGTGGCTGCCCGCGATGGGCAACAGCGACGCGCACCGCGACCCGGACACGGTGGGCAGCCCGCAGACGGTGGTCCTCGCCGACGACCTGACCCGCGAGGCCGTCCAGGAGGGCCTCCGCGCGGGCCGCTCGTACGTCGCCGAGTCGAAGAACGTCTCCCTGACCTTCACCGCCTCGGGCGGCCGCGGCGAGCACGCGGGCATCGGCGAGCGGCTGCGGGTGGACCGCGACACCCCGGTCACGGTCCGCCTGGAGGTGCGGGGCGCACCGCGGTGCACGGTCCGCTTCGTCACCGACCAGGGCGTGCTGTTCACGAGCGACCCGCTGCCGGTGTCCGGCTCGGGCACGGCCGAATGGCGTACGACACCGGCCTACGCGGCCTACGTGCGGGCCGAGCTGCGGCACGAGGCGGCGGCGGGCCCGGTGCCGGGGGCGCTGGCCGCGTTCACCAACCCGATCTTCCTGGGCCGCTCATGACATCCCGGTGAGCACCCCGTCAGCGGGCACCATCGTGCTCGGCGAGTTCGGCACACTGTCCGAGCCCCGCTTCACCGAGGACCCCGGGCCGGTGGACGAGCGTGTCATGGAGGCGGTCGAGATCGGGCTCCGCGCCCTGTTCGACCTGTGACCGCCCTCACCCCGGCCACACGATCGCCTGCAGCTCGCTGTACGCGTGCAGGGCGTAGGAGCCCACGTCGCGGCCCACCCCGCTCTTCTTGAAGCCGCCGAACGGCGCCTCCATGTTGCGGCCGACGGTGTTCACACCGACGCCGCCCGCGCGCAGCCGGCGCGCCACGCGGAAGGCGCGGGCCACGTCGCCCGACCAGACGTAGTCGATCAGGCCGTAGTCGGAGGCGTTGGCCAGGTCGACGCCCTCCTCCTCCCCCTCGAAGGGCACCACCACGACCACCGGGCCGAAGATCTCCTCCCGGACCACCCGCATGTCCGGCGTGCAGTCCGCGAGGAGAACGGGCGCGACGTAGAAGCCGCGGTCGTGCGGAGGCCGTTCGCCGCCCGTGACCAGCCGCGCGCCCTCCTTGCGGCCCAGTTCGACGTAACGCTCCACACGGTCCCTGTGCGCCGCCGAGATCAGCGGGCCCACCACGGTGTCCCGCTCGCGCGGATCACCGACCTTCAAGTGGCGGGCGTACGCCGCCAGTCGGTCGACCAGCCGGTCGTACACGCCCCGTTCCGCGAGCACCCGCGTCGGTGCCGTGCAGATCTGGCCGCTGTAGAAGGAGAACGTGGTGCCGATTCCGGCCACCGCCGCGTCCAGGTCCGCGTCGTCGAAGACGAGCGCCGCGCCCTTGCCACCCAGCTCCATCAGCTGCCGCTTCATGGACCGGCCGCACGCCTCGGCGATGCGCTGCCCCACGGCCGTGGAGCCGGTGAAGCTCACCATGTCGACGTCCGGGCAGTCCACGACCGCCTCGCCCACCTCCGGGCGCGCGCCGCTGACCACGTTCACCACGCCCGGCGGCGCGCCCGCCTCCTGAAGTGCCTCCGCCATGCGGTACACCGACAGCGGGTCCTGCGGGGCCGGCTTCACGACCACCGTGTTGCCCATCGCGAGCGCGGGCGCGACCTTGCCGGCCGGGTTCGCCCACGGGTTGTTGTACGAGGTGACGCAGGCGACCACGCCGACCGGCCGGCGTACGGCCAGGGCGCCCATGACGGTCGCCGGGCCGAACGGCCCCGCCTCGTGGATCTGCGGCGGCAGCGGCTGCTCCACGGGCTCCACCCGCGCGTACCGCCGAAAACGCGCCACCGCGACCCCGACCTGCATCCCGCGCGCCGTCCCGGTCGTCGCGCCGCTCTCCGCCTGCGCCAGCTCGGCGTACGGCCCCAGGCGGCCCTGGATGAGGTCGGCCGCCCGCGCCAGCACCGCCGCCCGCTCCTCGGGCGGCGTCCGCGACCACGGCCCGAACGCCTCGCGGGCCGCGGCGCAGGCCGCCCGCGCCTGGTCCCGCGAGGCCTGCGGCGCCCACCCGACGATCCCCTCGGTCGCCGGGTCGGTCACCTGGTAGTGGCCGTCGTCCGGCTCCACCCAGGCGCCGCCGACGAACAGCCGCTGCCGCTCGGTCACGTGGTGCTCACCGTCCTGGTGTCCCGCCCCGAGCGCAGCACCTTCCCCGGTACGGCCCCGGTCACCACGTCGTCCCGGATCGCCTCGACGCCGTTGACCCGCACGGCCCGTATCCCGATCGCCCGCGAGTCCAGCCGCGGGCTGTCCCCCGGCAGGTCGTGCACCAGTGTGGCCTGCCCGGCGGCGATCCGCTCCGGGTCGAAGAGGACCAGGTCGGCATGGAAGCCCTCCCGCACCCGGCCGCGCTCCCGCAGCCCGAACAGCTGCGCGGGGTCGTCCGTCAGCATCTTCACGGCCTGCTCCAGCGGCACCAGCTTCCGGCCGCGCAGACAGTCCCCGAGGAACCGGGTGGTGTACGGCGCCCCGCACATCCGGTCCAGGTGCGCGCCCGCGTCGGAGCCGCCGAGCAGGACGTCCTCGTGCCGCCAGGTCTCGGCCCTCAGCGCCCAGGAGCCGGGGTCGTTGTCGGTGGGCATGGGCCACAGGACCGTGCGCAGCCCGTCGTTCGCGCAGATCTCGACCAGGCACGCGAAGGGGTCCTGGCCGCGCTCGGCCGCGATGTCCTTGACGACGCGCCCGGTCAGGCCCTCGTTGCGCGGGCTGTAGGTGTCGCCGATGACGTAGCGCCCGAAGTCGGTGAGACGGCGGAAGACGCCGGCCTCCTTGGAGCGGGCGCGGCGCAGCATCCCGTCCCGGACCTCGGGGTCGCGCAGCCTGGCGATCCGCTCGGGCACGGACAGGCCGAGGATCGGCCCCCAGCCGGGGATCAGGTTGAGGGCGCAGAAGGTGCCGAGGGACATGTTCATCGGCGTGAGGATGGGCATGGTGAGGGCCACCACCCGGCCGCCGGCCTTCCGGGCCCGCTCGCTCGCGGACAGCTGGCGCGGGACGCGTTCGGGGACGGCCGCGTCGATGGTGAGGACGTTCCAGTTCAGGGGCCGTCCGGCCGTCGCGCTCATCTCCACCAGGAGGTCGATCTCCGGGTCGCTGAACTGGTCCAGGCAGCCCGCGACGATCGCCTCGATCTGGGTTCCCTGGTGCTCGCCGACCGCCTGGGCGAGTGCCAGAAGCTCCGCCGGCCGTGCGTGCCGGGAGGCGACCGGCTTCCCGGCACCGTCGGAGTGGGTGGAGGACTGCGTGGTGGACAGCCCCCAGGCGCCCGCGTCCATGGCCTCGTGGAACAGCCGCAGCATGGCGTCCAAATGCTCGTCCGTCGGCTGCCCGCCGACCGCGTCCGGGCCCATCACGTACCGCCGCAGCGCGCAGTGCCCCGCCATGAAACCGGCGTTGACCGCGATCCGCCCTTCGAGGGCGTCCAGGTACTCCCCGAAGGAGTGCCAGCTCCAGGGCGCCCCCTCCTCCAGGGCGACCAGGGACATGCCCTCCACCTTCGACATCATGCGCCGGGTGTAGTCGGCGTCCTCGGGGCGCGCCGGGTTCAGCGGGGCGAGGGTGAAACCGCAGTTGCCGGCCGCGACCGTGGTGACACCGTGGTTCAGGGACGGGGTCGCGTACGGGTCCCAGAACAGCTGGGCGTCGTAGTGGGTGTGCGGGTCGACGAAGCCGGGGGCGAGGACGAGGCCGTGCGCGTCTTCGCTGGTGCGGGCATCCTCGGTGACCGTGCCGACGGTGGCGATGCGGCCGTCGCGGATGCCGACGTCCGCGGTGTACGCGGGGGCGCCCGTCCCGTCCACGACGGTCGCACCCTTGATGACGTGATCGAGCATCCGCCGCACCCCTCAGGCAGCCTGACGGAAACGGCTGGTCCGGTGGACCGGGTCCGTGTCGATCTTCGGGATCACGTGCTCCCCGATCAGCCGTATCGTCTGGAGCGTCTCCTCCTTCGGCATCCCGACCGGCAGCCCGAAGCTGAGCTGGTCGGCGCCCGCCTGCTCCCACCTCTTGCACTGCCGCAGCACCTCGTCCGGGTCCCCGCAGATGAGCAACTCCTCCTCGATGAGCAGTTCGAGGAATTCCTCGGTGTACTCGGGGAGCGTCTTCGGCCACACGGGGAAGCCCTCGGGGCGGGGGAAGGTGTCGTGGTAGCGGAAGACGAGGGACGGCAGGTAGTGCAGTCCGCCGTCGACCGCGATGCGGATCGCCTCCTCGTGCGTGGGCGCGCAGATCGCGGTGCTCGTCACCATCACGTTGTCGTTGACGAAGTCCCCGACGGGCTCGGCGTCCACGACCGCGGTCTTGTACTGCTCCAGCACCCACTCCATGTCGGAGACCTTCTGCACGCTGAAGCCGAGCACCCCGAGGCCCTTCTTCGCAGCCATGGCGTACGAGGACGGGGACCCGGCGGCGTACCACATCGCGGGGTGCGACTTCCCGTACGGCTTGGGCAGCACCTTGCGGGGCGGCAGCGACCAGTGCGTGCCCTGGAAGCCCTCGTACTCGTCCTGGAGCCACATCTTCGGGAACTCGGCGATGGTCTCCTCCCAGATCTCCTTGGTGAAGTTCATGTCGGTGATGCCGGGCAGGAAGCCGAGGATCTCGTGGGAGCCGGCGCCGCGTCCGCTGCCGAACTCGAAGCGGCCCTCGCTGAGGTGGTCGAGCATGGCGACCTTCTCGGCGACCTTCACCGGGTGGTTGACCGGGGCGAGCGGGTTGAAGATCCCGGAGCCGAGGTGGATGCGCTCGGTGGCGTGGGCGAGGTAGCCGAGGAAGACGTCGTTGGCCGAGAGGTGCGAGTACTCCTCCAGGAAGTGGTGCTCGGACGCCCAGGCGTACTTGAATCCGGATTCGTCGGCTTGGATGACGTACTCGGTCTCCTCCATCAGCGCCTTGTGCTCCGCGAGCGGGTCGGTCTCGGCCCGCTTGCCCACGTATCCCTGTACGAAGAGCCCGAATTCCACGGAGGTCACCGTCCCCACGAGTATCTATCTGACGTGTCGTCAGCTTGGCTTGCCGCCGACTGTCGCACCGACCCGTCGGACCGTCAACAGCTGACGGTTAGTCAGATCGTTGCTCAGGCGATCGAGACCCCGGCCAGCCACCCGCCGTCGATCACGAACGGCTGCCCGGTGATGTACGAGGAGTCCCCCGAGGTCAGGAAGAGCGCGAGCCGCGCCACCTCATCGGGCCTGCCGACGCGGCCCAGCGGTACGAGCCGGCGGTACAGCTCGTCCAGGGCGCGGGACGTCTCCTGCGGGTCCGCCTCCGGGTCCAGCCGGGACGGATTGGACATAGGGGTGTCGATGGCCCCCGGGCACACGGCGTTCACCCGTATCCCCCGCGGCGCCAGCTCGATCGCGGCGACCCGGGTGAGGCCGAGGACGGCGTGCTTGGTCGCCGCGTACGTCCCCACGGCCGCCATCCCGGTCATCGCGGTGTAGGAGGCGGTGTTGACGATGGTGCCGCCGCCGGCCGCCGCGATCTCGGGAGCGACGGCCCGGATGCCGAGGAAGCAGCCGACCTGGTTGACCTGGACGACGCTCATGAACTCGTCCAGGGGTGTGTCGAGAAGCGCGTTGAACCGCAGGATTCCCGCGTTGTTGACGAGCCCGTCGATATGCCCGTACGCCCCTTTCGCGGCGGCCACGGCGGTGGCCCAGTCGGCCTCGCGGGCCACGTCCAGGTGGACGTACGACTGCCCCAGCTCCTTGGCGAGCGCCTCCCCCTGGTCGTCGAGCACGTCGGCGAGGACGACCCGGGCGCCCTCCGCCGCGAACAGCCGCGCCTCCTGCTCGCCCTGCCCGCGCGCCGCCCCGGTGACGATGACGACGCGCCCGTCCAGCTTGCCCATGCGGCTTTCTCCTCAGTCCAGGCGGGGCGCGACCTCGGCCCCGAACGCCGCGATCTGATCGGTGAGCTCGGCGCGGCTCCGGCTGCGGAACCGCACCTGGATCTGGTCCACGCCCATCGGCCGGTACGCCCGCAAGGACTCCGCGATCACCTCCGGGGCGCCGCCGAGCGTGCGCGACCCGACGTCCCAGTGGGCCTGACCGACGTAGAGGGGCTCGGTGATGGCACCGAGGGTGAAGGGGCCGTCCAGGCCCGCCTGTTCGCGGAGCTGCCCGATCCGGGCGATCCGCGCGGGCAGCCGGTGGCGCGGGTCCCCCTGCGGCAGCCAGCCGTCCCCCTTGAGCGCGGCCCGGCGGACGGCGGCGGGCGAGGAGCCGCCCACCCAGAAGGGGATGCGCGGCTGGGCGGGCCGGGGCCGCTGCCCGAGCCCTTCGAAGTCGTACGCCTTCCCGTGGTGGACGGGGAACTCCTCGGGCCCGAGGGCTTCCCGCAACGCGTCGATCGCCTCGTCGAGCAGGGGCCCGCGCCGCCCGAAGTCCACCCCCAGCGCCTCGAACTCCTCCCGCACATGCCCGGCCCCCACCCCGAGGACGAGCCGTCCGCCGGAAAGGTGGTCGAGGGTCGCGTACTGCTTGGCGGTGACGAGCGGATGCCGCAGCCCGACGACCGCGACATGGCTGAGCAGCCGCACGCGCCCGGTGACGGCGGCGAGGTGCGCGAGCGTGGCCACCGGGTCGTACCAGACGGTGCCCATGGCGGCGGCCAGCCGGCGCGGGATGGCGACGTGGTCGCAGCAGGCGACGTAGTCGAACCCGGCGGCGTCGGCGGCCCGGGCGACCGCGACCAGGTCCCCCGGACCGGCCCCGGCTTCCCAGGGCTCGGCGTAGAGCGTGGACTGCGACTGGACGGGGAGCTGCATCCCGTACCGCAGGCGCCCGTCCCGGAGGTGCCCGTCCCCGGGGTCCCCGCTCAACGCCTGCCGCCCGGCCACAGACCGTCCTGCGTCAGCCCCAGCAGCTCGATGGCGTTGCGCCGCACGATCCGCTCGACGACGTCCGGCTCCAGGTGCCCCATCTGCGCCTCGCCGACCTCCCGGGACTTGGGCCAGGTGGAGTCGGAGTGCGGGTAGTCGGTCTCGTACAGGACGTTGCCGACGCCGATGGCGTCCAGGTTCCGCAGCCCGAAGGCGTCGTCGAAGAAGCAGCCGTGGACGTGCTCGGCGAACAGCTCGGACGGTGGGCGGTGCACCTTGTCGGCGACGCCGCCCCAGCCGCGGTTCTCCTCCCAGACGACGTCCGCGCGTTCGAGGATGTACGGGATCCAGCCGATCTGCCCCTCCGCATACATCACCTTCAGGTTCGGGAACCGCTCGAACTTGCCGCTCATCAGCCAGTCGACCATGGAGAAGCAGCAGTTCGCGAAGGTGATCGTGGAGCCGACGGCGGGCGGGGCGTCGGCGGACGTGGACGGCATCCTGCTGCTCGAGCCGATGTGCATCGCGATGACCGTCCCGGTCTCGTCACAGGCGGCGAGGAAGGGGTCCCAGTCGTCGGTGTGGACGGAGGGCAGGCCGAGGCGGGGCGGGATCTCGGAGAACGCGACGGCGCGGACGCCGCGTTCGGCGTTTCGGCGCACCTCGGCGGCGGCGAGTCCGGCGTCCCAGAGGGGGATGAGGGTGAGGGGTATGAGGCGTCCGCGCGCCTCGGGCCCGCACCACTCCTCCACCATCCAGTCGTTGTACGCCCTGATGGACAGCAGTCCGAGCTCGCGGTCCTTGGCCTCGGTGAAGGTCTGTCCGCAAAAGCGCGGGAAGGTGGGGAAGCAGACGGCGGACCGGACGTGGTTGACGTCCATGTCGGCGAGGCGCTGCGGAACGTCGTACGAGCCCGGGCGCATCTGCTCGTAGGTGATCACCTCGAGCCTGATCTCGTCCCTGCTGTAGCCGACGGCGGTGTCGAGGCGGGTGAGGGGCCGGTGCAGGTCCTCGTACACCCACCAGTCGCCGAGCGGGCCCTCGTCGCCGGGGGCGCCCATGACCGGAGCGAACCTGCCGCCCAGGAACGTCATCTCCTTCAGGGGCGCGCGGACGATGCGCGGACCGATGCCCCGGTACTTCGCCGGGAGCCGGTCCTGCCAGACGTTCGGGGGCTCCACGGTGTGGTCGTCGACGGAGATGATCTCCGGGAAGGCGCTGCCGGTCGCTGAGGTCTCCATGCCGGTCAAGGTAGCGCCGAACTGACGGGCCGTCAGCTACTGCGGACGGAAGGACGCTCGTGCCAGAGGAAGACAGGGCGCTCCTGATACGGGAGGCCGCGGCGCCCGGGATATGGGGAGAGCGTGTGGGAACCTTGTGACGCACCGCACGGTGGCCTGTGATCGCCGTCTCCCACGGCTGACGCATCCGCCATGAACAAGGCAAACTGGCCTCTTGATTGTGGACGGTTCGGCAGGGGGCCAGGGGGCAACGATGGACGGTGTGCCGCGAGTACCTGAGCAGCGGGGTCCCGAGGATTCGGTGACACTGCGCTTCGGTGTGCTCGGACCGGTGCGCGCCTGGCGCGGGGAGGAGCTGCTGGCCACCGGCTCGCCGCAACAGCGCGCCCTGCTGGCCGCGTTGCTGATGCGCGAGGGCCGGACGGCGACGGCGTCCGAACTGATCGACGCGCTGTGGGGCGACGACCCGCCTCCGCGGGCCCTGGCGGCGCTCCGCACCTACGCCTCCCGTCTGCGCAAGGTGCTCTCACCGGGTGTCCTGCTCAGCGAGTCGGGCGGCTACGCAGTGCGGCTGGGCGAGCCCCGCTCCCTGGACCTGGCCGCGGCCCAGGAGCTGGCCGCGGAGGCGGAGAAGGCGAAGAACTCCGGGGACCTGTGCCATGCCCGGCACATCCTGAACGAGGCGCTCGCGCTGTGGGACGGGGAGCCGCTCGCAGGAGTGCCCGGCCCGTACGCGGAGGCGCAGCGGGCCCGTCTGGAGGAATGGCGCCTGCAGCTCCTCGAATCCCGCCTCGACATGGACCTGGAACAGGGCTGCCACGCGGAGGCGGTCTCCGAACTCACGGCCCTGACGGCGGCGCACCCCCTGCGCGAGCGCCTGCGGGAACTGCTGATGCTGGCGCTGTACCGCTCCGGCCGCCAGGCCGAGGCCCTGGCGGTCTACGCGGACACGCGCCGCCTGCTGGCCGACGAACTCGGGGTGGACCCCCGCCCGGGCCTGAAGGAACTCCAGCAGCGCATCCTCCAGGCGGACCCGACCCTGGCAGAACCGTCGGCACCGGCACCCGAGCCCTCGGCCGTCCCGGTACGCCCGGCGCAGCTCCCGGCCACCGTTCCGGACTTCACCGGCCGCGCCGCCTTCGTCGCCGAACTGAGCGAGGTGCTGGCGTCGGCGGAGGGCCGGGTGATGGCGGTGTCGGCGCTGGCGGGCATCGGAGGCGTGGGCAAGACGACGCTGGCAGTGCACGTCGCCCACCGGGCCCGGTCGACCTTCCCGGACGGCCAGCTCTACGTGGACCTGCAGGGCGCGGGCCCGCGGGCCGCGGAACCGGAGACGGTGCTCGGCTCCTTCCTGCGCGCCCTGGGCACCGCGGACTCGGCGATCCCGGACTCGCTGGAGGAGCGCTCGGCCCTGTACCGCTCGGTGCTGGACGGCCGCCGGGTGCTGGTCCTGCTGGACAACGCGCGCGACGCCGCCCAGGTACGCCCACTGCTGCCCGGCACCGAGGGCTGCGCGGCCCTGGTCACCTCCCGGGTCCGCATGGTCGACCTGGCGGGCGCGCACCTGGTGGACCTGGACGTGATGTCGCCGGACGAGGCGTTGTCGCTGTTCACGAAGATCGTGGGCGAGGAGCGGGTGGCGTCCGAGCGCGAGGCCGCCCTGGACGTGGTGGCGGCGTGCGGCTTCCTGCCGCTGGCGATCCGCATCGCCGCGTCCCGCCTGGCGGCGCGCCGCACCTGGACGGTCTCGGTCCTGGCGGCGAAGCTGGCGGACGAGCGACGCCGCCTGGACGAACTCCAGGCCGGCGACCTGGCGGTGAAGGCGACGTTCGAGCTGGGCTACGGCCAGCTGGAGCCGGCGCAGGCGCGGGCGTTCCGGCTGCTGGGGCTGGCGGACGGCCCGGACATCTCGCTCGCGGCCGCCTCGGCGGTCCTGGCCCTCCCGCTGGAGGAGACGGAGGACCTGCTGGAGTCCCTCGTCGACACCTCTCTGCTGGAGTCGGCGGCACCCGGCCGCTACCGCTACCACGACCTGGTCCGACTCTACGCGCGTGCGTGCGCGGAACGGGACGAACATCCGCCGAGCGAGCGGGATGCGGCGATGTCGCGGTTGCTGGACTTCTATCTGGCCACGGCGGCGGGGGTGTACGCGATCGAGCGGCCGGGGGATCGGCTGGTGGATCACCTGGAGAAGACCCGGACCACCGGCCTGGTCTTTCCGGACCGGCGTGCGGCCCAGGACTGGCTCTACTCGGAAGCCGTCTCGCTGCTCGCGTGTGTCCGCCAGTCGTCCGACGGCGCCCGGCTCAGGCGCGCGGTCGACCTGTTGTGGGCAGCGGTGGATCTGGCGGAGTCCGGGGCGAACTTCAAGGAGTACGAGGCGGCGGCCACTGCCCTGCGTGATGCGGCGCGTGCGGCGTCGGACGGCCGTTCGGAGGGTCGGGCGAACCTCGTTCTGGCCAACGCCCGCCACTGGTCCGGCTACTTCGACCAGGCGGATCAGGAGGCACGGGAGGCCCTGAGGTTGTCCGAGGCCGCAGGCGATCCGCTGCCCTGCTGCTGGGCGGCAAACATCCTCGGGGCCTTCGCCTTTTACCAGAGCCGCTACGGTGACGCCGAGGACTACCTCGAGCGGGCCATCAAGGACTTTCGCGCCTGCGGTGACCTGCCGGGCACGGCGACCGCCCTGTGCAACCTCTCCCGCTTGCACCTGGCGACAGACCGTGCCGACAGCGCCATCAGCCTCGCTCGGCAGGGCACTGAGATGTACGAGGAGCTCGGACACACGCTCAAGGCCGCGAACGGCCATTACGCGCTTGGCCTGGCCTTGAGCAAGAACGGCCAACAGTCCGATGCCTCCGACCGCCTCATGCAAGCCCTCCAGGTCTTCCGGGCAAGCCGCCAGCGGCTGTGGGAGGGCATGACCCTGTTCCGTCTCGCCGAGGTGGATCTCCTGGCCCAGCGCCCCGCGCAGGCCGCCGCCAACGCCGAGATGGCCCTCGCCATGCTCAGGGGCATCGGCGGGGAATGGCGCCGGGGAAACGTGCTCACGGTCCTCGGCAAAGCGCTGACCGGACTAGGGCAGTCCGGACGGGCCCAGGTCTGCTGGCGAGAGGCCCTCGAAATCTACGAGGGGCTGAACTCCCCAGAGACCGCCGAAGTGCAGGCGCTGTTGGCTCCCGCGGCGGCCGCGTAACGCACGACACGGACGTTCATCGTTCGTTTATCGCCGCCAGGCACTCTCTTGTTTGTCGATCCGTCGTGTCGGGGGCAGACGGACCGCCGGTGAGGTCGCCTGACTCGCAGTCTAGGGTGGGCGACTTGAGTGGCCCGTCCGGCCACCCTCGGGGGAGTGGCCGGACGGGCCGACGACAGTCCGACAGCAACAACCAAGGGGAGGCACCAGCATGAGCGACACCACCAAGGGCGAGCCGGTCGTCAAGCCGGACAACACGCACATCACCGACGCCGAGGCCGGCACCGAGGTTCAGCCGCTCAACACGCACATCACCGATGTCGACGACGGCGAAGCCACCCCGGACAACACGCACATCACGTCGGACCCCAGCTAGACCTTCTCCGCACGGGGATCGGCCGCGACGGCGCGGAGGGGGAGCCGTCGCGGCCGAAGTGTCATCCGGCTCAAGACGATCCCTGCCGGGATGCGTTCACCGCAGGAGCGGGATGCGTTCACCGCGGGAGCCCCCCGAGCAGCCCGGCCCGCTCCAGCCCTCACAGCTCCTCGATCAGCCCGGCTGCGCGGATCACCGCCGTCAACGCATCCGGCTCCCCCGTGCGTTGGTGGACCTCGAGGCAGGTGTCGGCGAGTTTGACGACGTGTTCGTCACCGTGGTGGACGGCCAGGGCGAAGACTTCTTCCGCCGACTCGGGGGCCGTGGGGAGGCTGTGCCGGGGTGCGGGTGCGGCGGGGGTGTAGGCCGCGGTCACGGCGGCGCTCGCTGCCCAGGCCGCGTGCAGGCTCGTCGCCCACTGGGGGCGCGGCAGTGCCGGCAGGGTGCGCAGGACGGCCATGGGGGCGGTCGCCGCGTGGACCAGCATGACGGGCGAACCGTGGGCGTTGGCGAGGTAGTGCACGACCGCGGCGGTCGTCAGGTCGGCCAGGCGGGCCCGGGCCTCGTCGGCCTCGGTGGCGGGTCGCAGTGCGGCCAGTGCGGTGGGCCAGTCGGGCAGGTCCGTGAGCTGGTCGAGCCGGTGGTTGATGCCCGCGGTCTGGTCGGGGACCCGCGGGACAGCGGCGAGAGCGGATGCCGGGTCGGCGGTTCCAGAGGGGGTGGCGAGCGGGACCCGTTGCCAGCGTGCCGCCCAGTAGCCGAGGGCTTGGCCCAGTTCGGCCAGGCGCGGCTCGTCCTCGTGGTCCAGCAGGGCGTGGACCGCGTGGCCGGTGCGGATCACGCCGTGGGTGGCGCCGGCCGCGATGCCCGGCAGCAGCCTTGGCCACCATGTCGCCAGGACCGTACGCCAGGGTTGTTCCCTCAACTCGTGGTCGAAGAACGCGAGCCAGTCACCGAGGCGACGCGGATCCCCGAGTGCCGTGCGCCAGTCGTCGGCCGTGATGGGCCAGGTGCCGCGCGGCAGATCGTCCAGCCGGCGTGAGTAGAGGTCCAACCAGCGGTGGACCTGGCAGGCATGGCCCCGTCTGACCATGGCTTCCACTGCCATGGGGCCGTGATTGCTCAGCCAGCCCTCGAACTCCGGTCCCGTCCGGTGCAGCCGTTCGTACGCCTCGTCGAGTGTGCCGTCGATGGTCATGGGACCTGACGGTAGGCCGGGGTCGGCCTTTCATCATCAGGCCGCGGATCGAGATTCCACCCTCCATCGGGCCTACGTCGCGCCGAGGCCCTGTCGCGTGCGCCCGCGCAACTCCCCCTTCACCACCTTCCCGCTCACGTTTCTCGGAAGGGCCTCGACGAACTCCACCTCTCTCGGGACCTTGTAGTTCGCCATCGCGCGGCGGGACCACGCGATCAGGTCGTCGGACGTCACCACCGCTCCCGGGCGTCGTACCACGTACGCCTTCCCCACCTCCCCCAGCCGCGCGTCCGGGACGCCGATCACCGCCGCCTCCGCCACATCCGGGTGCAGGGCCAGCAGTTGCTCTATCTCCGCCGGGTACGCGTTGAAGCCGCCCACGATGAACATGTCCTTGACGCGGTCCGTGATGCGGAGGTTGCCCGCTGGGTCCAGTGCTCCGACGTCTCCCGTGCGGAGCCAGCCGTCCGGGGTCAGGGTTTCCGCCGTGGCCGTCCCGTCCTCGAAGTAGCCCTGCATGACGTTGAAGCCCCGGACCAGGATCTCCCCCGGAACTCCCGCGCCGAGCGGTTCTCCCTTCGCGCCCACCACCCGTACCTCGACTCCCGGGATCGGGCGACCCGACGTCGTCGCGACCACCTCCGGTGGATCACTCCTGCGGCACATCGTCACGAAACCGCTCGCCTCCGACAGGCCGTACGCCGTCAGGACCGTCTCGACGCCGAGTTCGTCCCGTAGCCGTTCCACCAGGCGCAGCGGCACCACCGCCGCTCCCGTCACCACCAGGCGCAGTGCGGAGAGGTCGTAGGAGGCCCGTGACGGGTGGTCCAGCAGCGCCTGGTGGAGGGTGGGCGGGCCCGGCAGGACGGTCACCCGCTCCGCCGCCGTGTTCGCCAGTGCCGTGTCCACGGTGAACACCGGCTGCGGGATCATCGTGGCGCCCCGCATCAGGCAGGCCAGCACCCCGGCCTTGTAGCCGAACGTGTGGAAGAAGGGGTTGACGATCAGGTAGCGGTCGCCCTGCCGCAGACCCGTCAGGTCCGCCCACGTCTCGTAGGCCCTCAGGGTCTGCGCGTGCGTGATCACCGCGCCCTTGGGGCGGCCCGTCGTGCCCGAGGTGAACACGATGTCCGAGGGTCGGTCGCCCGTCACGGCAGATGACCTGCGCCGTGCCTCCGGCTCGCCCATCCCCTCCCCGCTCGCGAGGAACTCCTTCCAGGTGCGGAAGGCCGCCGGGGCGTCGTCCGCGAGGACCACCACCTGGTCCAGGTGCGGCAGCCCTGGCAGCGGACCGTCCCCGGGCCCCTCCCCCGCTGCCCTCCGCAGCGCCGCCACATACGACGTCCCGAGGAACGCGCCGGTCACGAAGAGCAGTTTGGCCCGGCTCCGGTGCAGGACGTGGGCCGCCTCCGAGCCCTTGAAGCGGGTGTTGAGCGGTACCAGGACCGCGCCCGCCGACACCGCGCCCAGCGCCGACACGACCCAGTCGAGCGTGTTCGGCGCCCAGATCCCGACGCGGTCGCCGACGCCGATGCCGTTCGCGACGCAGGCCGCCGTCGCGCGTTCGACGCGGGCGCCGAGTTCGGCGTACGAGGTCCGGGTACGGCCCTCGACGACCGCCTCCGTGTCGCCGTAGCGACGGGCCGCGCTTCGCACCAGCTCCGGAATGCTGCCCCACTCCAGGTCACCGCGCACGGCGTCCTCCCCACGGTACGCACGGCCGATCGTCCTAGCTGACTAACCGTCAGATTACCTGTAACCTGACGCACTGTCAGCCGCCGTAATTCCGCGGAGGTGCACCCATGGCGGGGTTCAAGGACGCGGCCGCCGTCGTCGGCATCGGACAGACCGACTTCGCCAAGCGGCTCCCGGAGTCCGAGAAGGCCCTGGCCTGCCGTGCCGTCCTCGCCGCCCTCGACGACGCCGGGATCGCGCCCGGTGAGGTCGACGCGCTCGCCTCGTACACCATGGAGGAGACCGATGAGGTGGAGGTCGCGAAGGCCCTCGGGCTCGGGGATCTCACCTTCTTCAGCAAGGTCGGGTACGGGGGCGGCGGCTCCTGCGCGACGGTCGCCCATCTCGCCGCCGCCGTCGCCACCGGGCAGGCCACCGTCGGTGTCGCCTGGCGGTCCCGCAAGCGCGGCAGCGGGCCCCGGCCGTGGAAGAACACGGCGGTGCAGCTTCCCACTCCCGCCCAGTGGACCCGGCCCTTCGGGCTCCTCAGGCCCGTCGACGAGATCGGGATGCTCGCGCGCCGGTACATGCACCAGTACGGGGCAACCAGGGACCACCTCTTCAACGTCGCCCTCGCCTGCCGGAACCGGGCCAACCAGAATCCCGCCGCCATGATGTACGAGCGGCCACTGACCAGGGACATGTACATGAGCTCCCGCTGGATCAGCGAGCCGCTCTGCCTCTTCGACAACTGCCTGGAGACGGACGGGGCGTTGGCCTGCGTGGTCGTCTCCCGCGAGCGTGCCCGTGACTGCCGGCAGCGGCCCGTCTACGTCCACGCCGCCGCCCAGGGGCTGCCCGCCCAGCACCACGGCATGGTCAACTACTGGAACGACGACCCGCTCACCGGCCCCGCCTGGACCGCCGCCAGGCACCTGTGGAAACACGCCGACTTCGCCCCCGACGACGTCGACGTCGCCCAGATCTACGACGCGTTCACGCCGCTGATCCTCCTCTCCCTGGAGGGGTACGGCTTCTGCGGCCGGGGAGAGGGCGGGGCGTTCACCGAGGGCGGTGCGCTGGAGACCGGTGGACGGCTGCCCGTCAACACGGGGGGCGGCGGACTGTCCGAGGCGTACGTCCACGGGTTCAACCTGATCAACGAGGGCGTGAAGCAGCTGCGCGGGACCAGCACCGCCCAGGTTCCGGGCGCCGCCACCTGTCTCGTCACCGCCGGCGAGGGTGTCCCGACCTCCGCCCTTCTGCTGAGGAACTAGCTCAGGAACCAGCTCAGGAACTGAAGGAGCCGCGCCGTGCCTCCCGAGACCCTCCCCGCACTCCTGTCCCCCGTCCCCGACGACGACGGCGCCCCCTTCTGGGAGTACGCCGCCCGCGGCGAACTGCGCGTCCAGGCCTGCTCCGACTGCGGCGAGCCGCGCTTCCCGCCGCGGCCCTGCTGCCCGCACTGCCGGTCCTTCGCGAGCCGGTGGCGGCGGATGAGCGGGAAGGGGAGGATCTGGTCGTACGTCGTCCCGCATCCGCCGCTGCTCCCGGCGTACGCCGCACAGGCCCCGTACAACGTGATCCTGGTCGAGCTGGCCGAGGCGCCGCGCATCCGCCTGGTCGGGAACCTCGTCACCGGACCCCGCGCGCCCCTGAACTCCGTGCCGCCCGAGCGGGTCCGGATCGGTGCGAGAGTGCAGGTCGTCTTCGACGGGGACGGGTTGCCCCGGTGGGTGCTGGAGCGGTCGTGAGTCAAGGGCTGCGGATCAACGCGGACAAGGACACCGGGGTCGCGGTCGTCACCCTTGACCGGCCCGGGAGGCTCAACGCCGTGGACCTCGCGACGGCCGGTGAACTGGCCGCCTGCTGGCGCGCGTTCAGGTTCGACGACTCCGTACGGGCCGTCGTCCTCACCGGTGCCGGGGAGCGGGCCTTCTGCACCGGGCTCGACCGGGACGCGGACGTGCCGCAGCCGGGCTCGCCGTACATGCTGGACGATCCGCTGCTGAGGATCGGCCCGAAGGCGAACGACCTGTGGAAGCCGGTGATCGCCGCGGTGCGCGGCATGGCCTGCGGCGGGGCGTTCTATCTCCTCGGCGAGAGCGAGTTCGTCGTCGCGGACGAGACGGCTTCGTTCTTCGACCCGCACACCACCTACGGGATGGTCAGCGCGTACGAGGCGGTGTACATGGCGCACCGGATGCCGTACGGGGAGGCCGCCCGAATGGCACTGATGGGGACCGCCGAGCGGATCTCGGCGCGGCGGGCGTACGAGATCGGGCTCGTGTCCGAACTCACCGCGCCCGGCGGCGCGCTGGAGGCCGCGGTGCGCTGTGCCGCCGTCGTCGCCTCCTGTCCGCCCGAGGGCGTGCAGGGCACCGTACGGGCGCTGTGGGCGGCGAAGGAGGCGGCACGGGCGCAGGCCCTGGCGCAGGCACCGGCGCTGATCGCACTCGGGAACCTGTCGGCGGAGCGGCAGGCGGAGTTGTTCGCGGCGCGGCGGAGGGATGGGTTCCGATTGCGGTGAGGCATCGCCCGGTCCCCCTCCGGGCCGCCACGGTATGGCACGTCCCGACCACAGCGCGTAGCGTCAGGGGTGACGGCCGCCGCCCCGAGCCCCTTCCGTCCGGTCCGGTGCGACGGCCGTCTCCCCCGCCCGGTGGCTCAGGTGGTGCGGGACGTCCCCGTGCCCTTCTCGGCGTCCAGTGCGTACACGCAGCGGTCCTTGCTGCACGCGTACACCACGCCGTCCTTCACCACCGGGGCGCCGGTAATCTCGCCGCCGGTGGCCAGCTTCCAGCGCAGGCGGCCGTCGTCGGCCTTCAGCGTGTACAGCAGGTGGTCCGTGGAGCCGAAGTGGATGCGGCCCTCCGCGACCGCCGGGGAACCCACGATGTCGCCGCCCGCCTGGAAGCGCCACTTGGGGGTGCCGGTGACCGCGTCGAGGGTGTACAGACCCTTGCCGCTGCCCACGTGGACGTGCCCGCCGGCCACCAGCACCGGGTCGATCGCCGCCCGGGACTCGGTGGCGATGCGCCAGCGGTCGCGGCCGTCCGCCGCGTCGAGGGCGTACACCGTGCCGAGGTAGTCCGCGAGGTAGACGCCGCCGCCCGTCACCGCCGGGCCCGGTGCGAAGGCGGGCGGGCTCAGGAAGACCGCCGGCGCCTCGAAGTGCCAGCGAAGCATGCCGCTCGCCACCTCCAGGGCCAGGACCCGGGTGCCGGCGCAGACGTACACACAGCCGTCGGTCGCGTGGGTGAGGCGTACGGGAACCCCGCCGCAGGAGGCCGCGTCGCCGATGGGGTACGACCAGCGCTCCTCTCCGCTGCGGGCGTCCAGGGCGCGCAGCCGGGCGTCCTGCCACACGTACGCCGTGCCGTCGTGGAGCGCGGGGCCCGCCTCCGGGGTCTCGAACTCGCTCTGCGCGCCGGTGAGCTCCCACAGCTTCCGGCCGCCGGACGCCTCCCACGCCTGGACGCCGCCGCCGCGGGTGGCGGTGACGACCGTGCCGCGGTCGGCCTTGAGGGAGTACACCCAGCCGTCCATCTGCAGCCGCCACAGATCGGTGCCCTCGCGGGCGTCCAGGGCGAACAGGGTGGGCCCGTCGGAGGCGTGGACACGGCCGTCCGCGACCGACATCGACCAGGCGACGTCGCGGGTCTTGAAGCGGCGGCGGCCGGTCGCCACGTCCAGGGCGTGCACCTCGAAGGAGGTGACGTAGACCAGGTCGTCGGCGACCGCGGGAGTGCCCCACACGTCGTTCGACATGCGGAAGCGCCACGGGCGCCAGCCGGGGGCGGCATCCGGGGGCACGGGCGGCGCGGGGACCGCGGGCACGGCCCCGGGCGCGCCGTTGACCCCGGCCCCCGGGCGGGACCAGGACGCGGCGAGCGCGGCGTGCGGCGGCGGCGCCTGCAGCGCGGCGGCCCGGGCGTCGGCGACCCGCGGCCCGGGGCCGATCGGCACGGAGGCGCCCGCGAGCCGCACCGGCCCGGAGTCGGGCGCGCCGACCGGCACCGGCACCGGGTCGCGGGAGGGCGGGGGCGGCACCGCGGGGCGCGCGCCGCCGCCGCTGCGGTTGCCGGAGGTGGAGGTGGAGGGCTTGGTGGCGGGGCGCCCGCCGCGGCGGCCCTCGATCAGGGTGACCGCCTTCTCGGGCAGCCACGCCGACGCCGTACCGCTGTCGTCGGAGCCGGAGCCGAACAGGTGCGGGGCGAGCTGCGCCTGGAGGTCGGCGGGGTTGGGGCGGGCGGTGGGGTCCATCTGCATGCAGGACTCGATGAGCGGGCGCAGCTCGTCCGGCAGTCCGGACAGGTCCGGGCCTTCGCGCAGCAGCATGAAGACGGTCTCGACGGGGTTCGCGCCGTGGAAGGGCGGGTGCCCGGTGGCCGCGAAGACGAGCATCGACCCGAGCGAGAAGACGTCGCTGGCGCCGGTGACGCTGCGTGAGTCCTTGGCCTGTTCGGGGGACATGTAGGCGGGCGTGCCGACGGCCACGTTGGTCATGGTCAGACGGGTGTTCGATACACCGGAGGCGATCCCGAAGTCGATCACCCGGGGGCCGTCCTCCACGACGAGGACGTTCGACGGCTTCAGGTCCCGGTGGACCAGGCCCGCCCCGTGGATGGACTGCAGGGCCTCGGCCACGCCTGCCGCGAGCCAGCGCACCGCCTGGGCCGGCAGCGGGCCGCACTCGGTCACTATCTCCTCGAGGGAGGGCGCGGGCACATAGGCGGTGGCGAGCCAGGGCACGGCCGCGCGCGGGTCGGCGTCGACCACGGCCGCCGTGTAGAAGCCGGAGACCGCCCGGGCGGCCTCGACCTCGCGGGTGAAGCGCACCCGGAACAGCTGGTCCTCGGCCAGTTCCGTGCGCACCGTCTTGATCGCCACGCGCCGACCGGACGCCGAGCGCGCGAGATAGACCAGCCCCATGCCGCCGGCACCCAGCCGTCCCAGCACCTCGAACGGCCCGATCCGCCGCGGATCGTGCTGCGTCAGCTGATCCACCACTTGCCTGCCACCTCCCCGTACGGGTCGCGTCATGCGCCTTGTGCACGCGACCCCGTGCAGCGTCTCACCACCGCACCGCCATGGCGGCACGCACCCCGATTCTTCCTGTCCGGGCGTGTGGAAGCTAACCCGAGGGCGGAACGGGGTGTCTCAGGACAAAAGCATGGCGCACGAGGGTACGGGAAGCGGGCGCCCGCATGGTGGAACAGAGGCCTGCGGACAAGGGGTCTGCGGGGCCGCGTCAGCGCTGGAGCAGCGCGAAGGAGGCCCCCTGGTCGTCGCTGACCACCGCCACCCGTCCGTACGAGGTGTCGAACGCCGGTACCTGTACGCGCCCGCCCAGCCTGGCCACCGCGTCGAGCACCGCCGCGCCGTCCCGGACGCCGAAGTGGACGAGGAAGTGCGGGGGCATCTCCGCGGGGAAGACGTCCTCGAGCGGGGCCCGCCCGAAGTCGGGGACGGCGCCGGGGCCGAACAGGGCGTCGTGGAAGAGGCCCGTGTAGAAGGTGTTCGCGGCGGCGGTGTCCCGCGTGTACAGCTCGGCCCAGGTGAAGGAGCCGGGCTCGTGCCGCTTGCCGAAGCCCGCGTGCGCCCCTGGCTGCCAGAGCCCGAACACGGCGCCCTCGGGGTCGGCGGCCAGCGCCGCGGTGCCGAGGCCGTCCACGGGCTCGGGCAGGGCGACGACCTGGCCGCCGGCCGCCAGGATCCGCCGGGCGAGCGCGGTGGCGTCGGGGGTGGCGAAGTACACCGTCCAGACGGTGGGCATCCGCCCGTCGACCTTGCGGGTCAGCGCGGCCACCGGTTCGCCGCCGAGGTGGGCCCACACGGCGGAGCCGGGCGCCTCCTCGAAGCTCCACCCGAAGAGCTCACCGTAGAACCGCTTGCCCGCCTCGACGTCGGGCAACTGCGCGTCGATCCAGCACGGGACGCCCTCGGGGAAGGGGCGGTCGTGCGAAGACGATGGCGGATTTTCGGCCATGCTGCCAAGCTAACGTGCACGACCCGTGGAGCGCTCGCGGGCGTACTCCCTTTTCACCGCCTCCGAAGCGGGTGCAGGCCCCTGTACTCCCCATTTGCAGTCGGCCGAATCGCGCTTCGATCACCCCTCGGTAAGCTGACGGCATGACAGGACAAGTGCGTACCGTCGACGGCCGCGTGGCCGGTCGACGCGGGCAGGCGACGCGGCAGAAGCTGCTCGACTGCCTCAGCGAGATGCTCAGCTCCTCGCCTTACCGCGACGTCAAAGTCATTGATGTCGCCCGGAAGGCGGGGACGTCACCGGCGACCTTCTACCAGTACTTCCCGGACGTCGAGGGCGCCGTCCTGGAGATCGCGGACCGAATGGCCGCGGAGGGCGCCGGGTTGACCCAGCTGCTGGAAGGCCGCTCCTGGGCCGGGAAGGCCGGCTGGCAGACCGCGCAGGAACTCGTGGAGGGGTTCCTGGAGTTCTGGCGCAAACACGACGCCATCCTGCGCGTCGTGGACCTCGGCGCGGCCGAGGGCGACAAGCGCTTCTACAAGATCCGCATGAAGATCCTGAACTCGGTGAACAACTCCCTCGCGGACTCGATCGCCGACCTCCAGTCCAAGGGCAGGGTCGACAAGGACGTGAACCCGGCGGCCGTGGCGGGCGCGCTCGTGGCGATGCTCGCGTCCGTGTCCTCGCACCAGAAGGGCTTCACGTCCTGGGGCGTCAAGCAGGCGGAACTGAAGCCGAACCTCGCGCTGTTGGTGTATCTGGGCGTCACCGGCAGGAAGCCGACGAAGTAGTCCCGGCCACGGCACTGTGCCGCGACGGCGCCAAGTCCTGTCACCCAGGCGGCGGTTCACCCGAGTGGGCCGCCGCCTGTCGCGCCGACCGGCCCACCGTGCCACTGCCCCGTGTCCAGGAGCGCGGTCACCGCGGTACGACCCGGAACAGCCGGATCTCCCGCTCCACCCGCTCCTGGTACGTGGCGTACGGCGGCCAGAACGCCAGTACCGCCTTCCACGCGGCCTCCCGCTCCCGCCCCCGCAGCAGGTGGGCCGTGACCGGGATGTCCTCGCCCTTGATGCTGATCTCCGCCTCGGGGTGGGCGAGGAGGTTGTGGGTCCAGGCCGGATGGCCGGGCCGCCCGAAGTTGGAGCCGATCAGGAGCCAGCTGCCGCCCTCCTCCGGCATGCACGCGAGCGGCGTACGACGCGCGAGACCGCTTCTCGCGCCGGTGGACGTGAGGATCACACCCGGCAGCATCTGCGCGCTGAGCAGTACTTTTCCACCGGTCAGCCGGTACACCGCGCGGTCCAGGACGGGCACGACGTGCGGTGCGACCCTGCCGAAGGCCCGCGTGGCGGACACCTTCTGCACGATCCGGACACCGAGGGCCGTCACACCGCCACCTCCCCGCGCTCGAAGAGCCCCGCCGCGTCCGCCGCGTGCGCCCGCAACCGGTGCACGGGCCCGAACAGCAGCTCGTCGCCGGTGGCCCGTTTGAAGTAGAGATGCGCCGCGTGCTCCCAGGTGAACCCGATGCCGCCGTGCAACTGGATGCCCTCGGCAGCGGCGGTCCGCAGCGCCTGAAGGGCCTCGGCGAGCGATAGCCCGCCGACCTGCCCACCCGTCTCCCGCCACCGCCCTTCCAAGGAGGCGCCTGCTGATTCCTTCGCACCGGCCCAGGCCGCGTAGTACGCCGCCGAGCGCGCCGCGCGCACCCGCACGTACACGTCGGCCAGCCGGTGCTTCACGGCCTGGAAGGACCCGATGGGCCGCCCGAACTGCTCCCGCCGACCGACGTACTCCACGGTCCGCTCCAGCACCCGGTCGGCGGCGCCCACGGCCTCGCAGGCGAGCACGGCGGCGGCACGGTCCCCGACCGCGGCGAGCGCCCCCGGCACGTCGGCACCGTCCTCACCGAGCAGTTCCGCCTCGGTCTCGCGGAGTTGGACCCGGGCGCAGGGCCGCGTCCCGTCGAGGGCGGTCTGCCGGGTACGGACGGCACCGTCCCGTACGAGGAACAGCAGCGTCCGCGACCGCGCGAACCCCCCGGCGTGCCCGGCCACGACCAGCAGCCCTGCGCTGTGCCCGTCGAGAACCTGCGCCGCCTCCCCGTACAGCCGCCAGGTGCCGGCCGCCCGCCGCGCCTGGATGCCACCGGCCCGTCCGCCGCCCGCCCAGTCGCCCCGGTTGTCCCCGGTGAGGGCGAGGGCGGTGGCGAGGGCGGTGCCCGGGACGGCGAGGGTGGCGGTCAGCTCCCCGGCGGCGATCCGGGGCAGCAGTGCGCCGCGCTGGGCGTCGGTGCCGAGGGCGAGCAGCAGGGGCGCGGCGAGGACCGCGGTGGCGAGCAGCGGGGAGGGAGCGAGGGTCCGCCCCACCTCCTCGCAGGCGAGGCCGAGTTCGGTGGTGCTGCAGCCCGCGCCGCCGTAGGCCTCGGGGAGCGCCAGCCCGGGCAGACCGAGCTGTCCACCGAGGGTGGCCCACAGGGCGGGGTCGTGCCCGGCGGCGGTCCCTGCGGCGGCGCGCACGTCCTCTGGCCCGCAGCGCCTGGCCAGCACCTCGCGCACCGTACGGCGGATCTCGTCCTGTTCGGCGGTGAAGCGTGTGTCCATGCCCGATCGCCCCTTTCCCGCTCTGATGGTTCGTCATATTACGGCGACCGGTCTTCGCACGCACAGGCTCCGACACCGCATATCTGATGTACCGTCAGATCCATGACTGCCAGGTCCGGCCAGCGCACCGCGGTCGTCGGAGTGGCGCTCTCCGACTGCGGGCGGGTCGACGACGCGACCCCGTACGCCCTGCACGCACAGGCCGCCCGCCGCGCCCTCACCGACGCGGGCCTGGACCGGGCGGTGATCGACGGCTTCGCCTCCGCCGGGCTCGGCGCACTGGCGCCGGCGGAGATGGCCGAGTACCTCGGCCTGCGGCCCACCTGGGTCGATTCCACCTCCGTCGGCGGCTCCACCTGGGAGGTCATGGCGGCCCACGCGGCGGACGCGATCGCGGCGGGCCACGCCCGGGCGGTGCTGCTGGTCTACGGTTCCACGGCCCGTGCGGACATCAGGGCGGGCCGCCGCACGGGCACCCTGTCCTTCGGCGCCCGCGGCCCACTGCAGTTCGAGGTGCCGTACGGCCACACGCTGATCGCCAAGTACGCGATGGCGGCCCGCCGCCACATGCACGCCCACGGCACGACGATCGAGCAGCTGGCCGAGGTGGCGGTGCAGGCCCGGGCCAACGCGGCGGGCAACCCGGAAGCCATGTTCCGGGACCCGATCACGGTCGGGGACGTCCTGGCGGGGCCGATGATCGCGGACCCCTTCACCAGGCTGCACTGCTGCATACGCTCCGACGGCGGGGCGGCGGTCCTGCTGGTGGCCGAGGAACTGGTACGGGACTGCCGGACGCGGCCGGTGTGGGTGCTGGGGGCCGGGGAGCACGTCTCGCACACGACCATGTCCGAGTGGCCGGACTTCACGGTGTCCCCGGCGGCGGTGAGCGGCCGCCTCGCCTTCGAGCGGGCCGGAGTGCGCCCGCAGGAAGTCGACTTCGCGGAGATCTACGACGCCTTCACCTACATGACGCTGGTGACACTGGAGGACCTCGGCTTCTGCGGGAAGGGCGAGGGCGGGGCGTTCGTGGAGAAGGGGCGGCTGCTGGTGGAGGGCGGGGAGCTGCCGGTGAACACGGACGGGGGCGGGCTGTCCGCCCAGCACCCGGGGATGCGGGGGCTGTTCCTGCTGGTGGAGGCGGTACGGCAGCTGCGGGGCGAGGCCGGGGCACGGCAGGTCCGCAAGAGGGGCGGGCGGCTGCCGGAACTGGCGGTGGCGTCGGGGACGGGGGGCTGGTTCTGTTCGTCGGGGACGGTGGTGCTGGGACGGGGGTGAGGGCGGCGGGGGTGAGGGCGGCGGGGGTGAGGGCGACGGGGGTGAGGGCGACGGGGGTGAGGGCGGCCGGGGGCGGCGAGGACGGCGTTCCGGGGTGACGGATACTCGGGGGCATGGCAACGGATCTTCACAAGCTGCTCAGGTCCCTGCGGGTGTGGGACCCGGAGACCACCGAGCTGCCCGCCTTCGACCCGGCGGCGGCGCCCGGGGAGCCGCTCGCGCTGTTCACGGAGTGGTTCGCGCAGGCGGTGGCGGCGGGGCAGACCGAGCCGCACACCGTGTCGCTGGCGACGGCGGACGCGGACGGCACGCCCGACGTGCGGATCGTGATGCTGCACGGCGCGGACGCGGACGGCTGGTCGTTCGCGACACACGCGGGCAGCCGCAAGGGGCGGCAGCTGGCGGCCCGGCCGTATGCCGCCCTCGGCTTCTACTGGCCCGTGCAGGGCCGCCAGATCCGGGTGCGCGGCCCGGTCACGGCCGCGCCGTCGCAGGAGGGGCAGGCGGATCTGCACGCCCGCTCGACCGGTGCGCTGGCGGCGGCACTCACCGGCCGCCAGAGTGAAGTGCTGGGCTCCACCGAGGAGTTGGCACGGGCGTCGGAGCAGGCCTGGGAGCAGGCGCAGCGTGAGCCGGGCGCCCCGGTCCCGTCCTGGACGCTGTACCGCCTCCGGCCCGAGGAGGTGGAGTTCTTCCAGGGGGACGCCAGGCGCCGGCACGTACGCCTCCGCTACCGCCGGACGGAGGCCGGCTGGACGACGGAACTGCTGTGGCCGTGAGGAAGCGTCAGACGTCCCCGAACTCGTAGCGGGCGAAATCCGTCACCGGCCGGTACCCGAGGCGCTGGTAGAGGCCGTTGCTCGTGGGGTTCGCCAGGTCGGTGAAGAGCAGGACCTCCTTGGCGCCCGCGTCGAGCGCGGCCCGGCTGACCGCCGCGGTGGCGGCCCCGGCGTAGCCGCGGCCGCGCAACGGGGCGGGGGTGTAGACGGTGGCGACGCGGACCTGCCCGGCGACCTCGGGTGTCACGCTCGCCATGGCGCGGGGCGTACCGTCGGGGGTCTCCCACAGTGTGACCCCGCCCTCCGCGAGCCGGCTCCGGGCCCAGCGGTCCGGGTTGGGCCCGGGATTCTCGCCGACGTCCGCCGAGAACCCGGCGTACCACCGGGCAACCAGCTCGTGGTCGTCCGCCCCGGCGACTCGGGCGCGACCGGGCGGCGCGGGATCGGGCGGGGTGAGGGTGCCGAGGCGGTAGAGCCGTTGGCGCTGCGCGAGGCGGGCGGGGGCCCCGGTGCGGCGCTCCCAGACGGCGACGAACACGGCGGTGGCCTCCGCCGGTCCCATGACGGACGGGATCGCCCGCCCGTCCTGCACCAGCCGTGCCGCCAGCCCGTCGGCGGCCTCGTCGGTGAGCGGCGTCAGGTTGAGCGGGTAGGGCGGCGTCTGGAAGACGGTGGCCCGTACGGTGCCGTCGCCGTCGACGAGCCGGCCGTAGTACGGCGGCTCCTCACCGAAGACGGTCCGCCCCTCCGTCCGGAGCCTGTCGGTGACCGTCAGCTGGACGGTGTGCAGCGCGGGCTCGGACCACAGGAACGCCCCGGCCCGGTCGAGGAACTCCTCGAGGTCATCGGTGAACTGCCAGTCGTACGCGTCTGAGGCCATACGCCACGATCTCGTGAACCACCGTGCCGCGCATGCGATTTACGCCTCCTGATGGGGAACCGTCGGCTCCGGGTCGCTCGCGATCCTGGCGTGCAGGTGCACGTCCCGGAACGCGTCGTGCCGTCCCGCTTCGAACATCGCGTCGCGCAGTGTCCCCTCGTACCGGAAGCCGCACCGCTCGGCGATACGGCAGGACGCCTCGTGGCCGAGGGCGTGGCCCAGTTCCAGGCGGTGCAGGCCGAGGTCGGTGAGGGCCCAGCGGGCGGCGAGCGCGAGCGCGCGACCGGCGACCCCGTGCCCGCGGGCCTCGGGCAGGACCCAGTAGCCGACGCGGGCGAGGCGCAGGACGCGGTCGATCTCGTTGACGCCGAGGTGTCCCAGCGTCCTCCCGCTCGCCGCGTCGGTGATCCGGAACGACACGTTGGTCCCGTTCGCCGTGTCCGCCGCCTTCGACCGCAGCGACTCGCGTGCGTCGGCCATGTCCCGCACGATCTTCAGCGGCGTGTTCCACCGCGTGAAATCCGGGTCGGTCAGCCCCCGGAACCATGCGTCGAGGTGGGCGTCGGACTCCGGGTCCCAGAAACTCAACCGCAGACCGTGTCCCTCAAGTTCGGGAACGGGGTGGCTGAGGGTCCTCTCGCGTATGTCGGCCATCGGGCCATTCAATCAATCGGGACCGGATGCGATCACCGGTTTTCCCACGGCCGGAAGACGGGCACGCCCTCCCGGAAGGCCACCTCCAGCGCCATGCCGATCCTCAGCCCGGACGGTGCGCACCCCACCACCTCGGTCATCATGCGCGGCCCCTCCGCGAGGTCGACCACGGCGGCGACGTACGGTGCGCGCCCGTCGAAGGGCGGCAGGTCGTTGCGGTGGACGACGGACCAGGTGTAGAGGGTCGCCCGGCCGCTCACCGGCTCCCAGGTCACGTCGTCGCTCCAGCAGGACGGGCAGAACTCGCGCGGGTAGTGGTGGGCGCGCCCGCAGGCCGCGCAGCGGCGGACCAGCAGCCGTCCCCGCGCCGCCGCGTCCCAGTAGGGGCGCGTGAAGGCGTCCACGTCGGGGACGTCGAAACGCCCGCTCACCGGAACAGCCCCAGCGCGCCGTCCACCGACCACGTCTGCCACGACATCCCGAACAGCGCCACCACGGAGATCAGCGCCATCATCGAGTTCTGCCCCTGCTCGGCCCAGTCGTGGATCATGAGGACGAAGTAGAGGACGTTGAGCACGAGCCCGCCGGCCAGGGTGACCGGTGTGAGGAAGCCGGTGATCAGCCCGAGTCCGAGGGCGAGTTCCGCGTACGCCACCACGTACGCGACCGTCTTCGGCCTGGGCGCGACCACCGCGTCGAAGCCGCTGCGCACCGCCGTCCAGCGGTGCTCGGCGGCGATGTCCGCCGCCCACGCGATCCCGGTCCCCCGCTCGAACCACGCCTTCTTGTCCTTGTGCCGCCAGCTCTCCAGCCACCACAGCCCGAGCCCGATACGCAGCACGGCGAGCCATTCCCCGCCGGTGAGCCAGATCGTGTCCATGGGCTCTCCTGCCGCCGACCACATCTGACGGTACGTCAGTTCAGCTCATGCGTGACACACGCGCAAGAGCGCGACCCCACCGCACCGCCACAACCGGCCCTCCTGCGCCACCGGTCCCACCCACTCCCCCTACAGCCGTGATCGATTCGCAACCGATTCCGGTCTTGACCGAGACCCATCAACGCCGCGCGTGGTTACGCTCCCGCTCATGGCCGACTCGTCTTCCGCTTCACCGCGTGCCGTGGTGCCCGCCCACGAGGACCGACCGGTGTACGTCGTCGGCGGCGGCCCGGGCGGGCTCGCCGCCGCGTACGCGTTGCGCGCCCGGGGGGTACGGGCCGTCGTACTGGAGAAGTCCGACCGGGTCGGAGCATCCTGGCGGCGCCACTACGACCGGCTGCACCTGCACACCACGCGGCGCCTGTCCGCCCTGCCCGGGCTGCCGATGCCGCGGTCCTTCGGGCGGTGGGTGTCACGCGGCGACGTGGTGCGCTACCTCGAGAAGTACGCCGAGCACCACCAGCTGGAGATCGTCACCGGCGTCGAGGTCTCCCGCATCGATCCCGCCCCCGACGGCACCGGCTGGCTGCTGCACGCCACCGGCGGCCGTGAGCTGACCGGCAGCGCGGTCGTCGTCGCCACCGGCTACAACCACACCCCGCGCGTGCCCGACTGGCCCGGCCGCGACGCCTTCACCGGCGAGCTCCTGCACGCCGGCGAGTACCGCAACGCCAAGCCGTACGCCGGCCGCGACATCCTCGTCGTCGGCGTGGGCAACACCGGCGCCGAGATCGCCGTCGACCTGGTGGAGGGCGGCGCCTCGCGCGTGCGGCTGTCGGTGCGGACGGCGCCCCACATCCTGCGGCGCTCGACCGCCGGGTGGGCCACCCAGTACACGGGCGTGCTCGTACGGCGGCTGCCGGTGGGGCTCGTCGACCGGCTGGCCCGGCCGGTGGCGAGACTGAGCGTGCCGGACCTGTCGGCGTACGGGCTGCCCCGGCCCGGCACCGGGCTGTACAGCAGGGTCAAGGACGGCTCGATCCCGGTGCAGGACGTCGGGCTCATCGACGCCGTGCGCAAGCGGCGGGTGGAGGTGGTGGCGGCCGTCGAGGGCTTCGAGGGCGGCAAGGTCGTCCTCGCCGACGGCAGCCGGATCGAGCCGGACGCCGTGATCGCCGCGACCGGGTACGTCCGCGCCCTGGAGGACCTCGTCGGGCACCTCGGCGTGCTCGACGCCCGCGGCAGACCGGTCGTCCACGGCGCCCGCACCCCGGGCACCGCCCCCGGCCTGTACTTCACCGGGTTCACCAATCCGATCAGCGGGATGCTCCGCGAACTGGCCATCGACGCAGAGAAGATCGCCAAGGCCGTCGCCCGCCAGGTGGAGCGGACACGCACCGCAGGCTGACACCGGCCGGACGGGTCCGGCTCGACGGCCGCCGACCCGGCGACCGAAAGGGGTCGGCACGACGGCCGCCGACCCGGCCGCCGGCCACAGGCGACCGACCCGGTGGGTCCGGCACGACGGCCGCCGACCCCGCCACCGGTGTCGCCGGACGCCCTCCCGCGACCGCGTGCGCCCCGTCTCTTCCTGACCGCGCGCCAGTTCAGTAATCTGACAGAGCGTCAGTTACTGAGCCGTCACACGGAAGCGGGCGGAGCGATGCTTGGATCAACCCATGGCACCCTGACCACCGACTCCCGCCGGGCCCGTGTCGCCGCCTGCGGGCAGCCGCCTTCGCCCGTGGTGCGGGGCCGGGCCGCCGACACCGGTGACCTCGATGTCAGCGGACGGCCGCTGCATGCCGACGTGCCCGACCTGGACCGGTTCTTCCGGCCCGAGTCCGTCGCCGTCGTCGGCGCCTCCGACGCCGAGGGGCGCCCGCACACCGGCGTCACCCGGCAGCTGCTCGCCTGGGCCGAGCGGGTCGGCGCCCGGCTGCACCCCGTGCACCCCACCCGTCAGTCCGTCTTCGGCATGCCCTGCTCTCCTTCCGTCGCGGACCTGCCCGAACAGGTCGACCTCGCCGTGCTCCTGGTCTCCGACCCGCTTCCCGTGCTGGAGGAACTGGGCGCGGCCAAGGTGAAGTTCGCCGTCGTCTTCGCCTCCGGGTTCGCCGAGACCGGCCAGGAGGGAGCCGCCGCGCAAACGGTGCTCGCCTCCGCCGCCCAGCGGGCCGGGGTACGGCTGCTCGGGCCGAACACCAACCTCAATGCCTTCGAGCGGTTCCGGGACGACCTGGACGGGCAGGCCATCGCGCTCATCACCCAGTCCGGGCACCAGGGGCGTCCCGTCTTCGCCCTGCAGGAACTCGGCATACGGCTCTCCCACTGGGCCCCCACCGGCAACGAGGCCGACCTGGAGACCGCCGACTTCCTCTCCTACTTCGCCGAGCGGCCCGAGGTCGGCGCCATCGCCTGCTACATCGAGGGTCTGAAGGACGGCCGCGCCTTCCTGCTGGCCGCCGACCGGGCCGCCCGGCGCGGTGTGCCGGTCGTCGCGGTCAAGGTCGGCCGCACCGAGGCCGGCGCCCGCACCGCCGCCTCACACACCGGCAAGCTGACCGGCGCGGACGACGTGATCGACGCGGCTATGCGGCAGTACGGGGTGATCCGCGTCGACGGGCTGGACGAACTCCAGGACACCGCCACCCTGTTGGCCCGGGCCCGCGCCCCGCGCGCCGACGGCGTCGTCGTCTATTCGATCTCGGGCGGCACGGGCGCGCACGTCGCGGACCTGGCGGCCGGGGCGGGGCTGCGGCTGCCGGTGCTGTCCGAGGCCAAGCAGGCCGAGCTGCACCAGTGGATCCCCGAGTACCTGAGCGTCGCCAACCCCGTCGACAGCGGCGGTCACCCGGTGGGCGACGAGCGCGGGCGGAAGATCATCGACGCGCTCCTGGACGACCCGGAGGTGGGCGTGCTCATCTGCCCGATCACCGGGCCCTTCCCTCCGCTGAGCGACAAGCTGGTGCGGGACCTGGTGGACGCGGCGGAGCACACGGACAAACTGGTCTGCGTGGTGTGGGGGTCGCCGGTCGGCACCGAGGCCGCCTACCGCGAGACGCTGCTCGGCTCCTCGCGCGTGGCCACCTTCCGCACGGTCGCGAACTGCGTCTCGGCCGTCCGCGCCCACCTCGACCACCAGCGCTTCGTGCGCGGCTACCGCTCCCCCTTCGACGAGGCGCCCCGCACCCCCTCGCCCTCCTTCCGCAAGGCGCAGGCCCTGATGCGCCCCGGGCAGCAGCTGAGCGAGCACGCGGCGAAGCAGCTGCTGCGGGCGTACGGCATCCGCGTACCGCGCGAACAGTTGGTGACCAGCGCGGCGGCGGCGGTGCGCGCGGCGGGGCTCGTGGGCTACCCGGTGGTGATGAAGGCGTCCGGCGCCCAGGTCGCCCACAAGACAGAGCTGGGGCTGGTGAAGATCGGGCTGACCTCCGCAAGCCAGGTCCGGGACGCCTACCGGGAGCTGACCGACATCGCGCGCTACGAGGGGATCAAGCTCGACGGAGTCCTGGTGTGCCAGATGGTCGAGCGGGGTGTCGAGATGATCGTCGGCGTCTCGCACGACCGGCTCTTCGGGCCCACGGTCACCGTCGGGCTCGGCGGTGTGCTGGTCGAGGTGGAGCGGGACGCGGCCGTGCGCGTGCCGCCCTTCGGCGAGGAGCAGGCGCGGGACATGCTCTGCGAACTGCGCGGGCGGGCCCTGCTGGACGGGGTGCGCGGGCGCCCCCCGGCCGACCTCGACGCGCTCGTCGAGGTGGTGCTCCGTGTCCAGCGCATGGCGCTCGAACTCGGGGACCGGATCGCGGAGCTGGACATCAATCCGCTGATGGTGCTGCCCAGGGGGCAGGGAGCCGTGGCGCTGGACGCGCTGGCGGCGTGCCGCTGAGGCCCGGACCAGCCGAAACAGCCGACCCAGGAAACGGAACAGCATCATGTCCTCCCCCGAAGACTCCGTGCACGGCGTGGAGGCCGTGCACGCCGCCGTGGACTCCGTGATTCCCGCAGGCTCTTCAGGCCCCGCGGATCCCGTCGCGTCATTGGTACTGCACACCACTGACAATCACGTCGCGCAGCTCACCCTCAACCGCCCCGACTCTCTCAACGCCATCACCCCTGACCTGCGCGAACTCCTCATCCGGAAACTTCAGGACGCCTCCGCCGACCCCGATGTGCGCGCCGTGGTCCTCACGGGCGCCGGACGCGGTTTCTGCGCCGGCGCGGACCTGCGCGGCAGGGCGGGGCCCGGTGAGCGGATCGCCGGCGACGTCACGCGGACCATCCGCCGGGGCGCCCAGCGGCTGATCGCCGCGGTCCTCGACTGCGAGAAGCCGGTGATCGCCGCGGTGAACGGAACCGCCGCCGGACTCGGCGCCCACCTCGCGCTCGCCTGCGACCTGGTCATCGCGGCCGAGTCGGCGAGGTTCATCGAGGTGTTCGTGCGCCGCGGCCTGGTCCCGGACGGCGGCGGGGCGTATCTGCTGCCCCGGCTGGTCGGCCCGCAACGCGCCAAGGAGCTGATGTTCTTCGGCGACGCCCTGCCGGCCACGGACGCGGAACGCCTCGGCCTGGTCAACCGCGTCGTACCGGGACACGCCCTGCAGAAGACCGCCCGCGAGTGGGCCGCCCGCCTGGCCGCGGGCCCCACCCGCGCCCTGGCCCTCACCAAGCAACTGGTCAACGCCTCCCTGGACGCCGACCGCGCCGCCGCCTTCACGGCCGAGGCCACGGCCCAGGAGATCAACATGACGACGGCGGACGCCCGGGAGGGCGTGGCGAGCTTCGCGGAACGGCGGGAGCCCCGCTACCACGGCCGCTGAGGACCGTGCGGACCCTCACCCGCGACTTCACTTCTGATGAAGCGTCAGTTTCAATGGGTGGTGTGATGGGACACGCAGGGATGGCCGCCACCGCCGTCCGTTACCTCAGGTCCATCGGGGCGCGCACGGTCGCGGGACCCGTCGAAGCGCTGCCGCGACCGGAGTTGCGGGCCGTGCGGGAGGATGAGCGGGCGCCCGTCGACTCGGCTGAATTCCGGTGTGTTCTGGGAAACTTCGCCACCGGTGTCACCGTTGTCACTGCGCCGGCGGCGGACGGTGAGGTGAGCCCCGCCGGCTTCGCCTGCCAGTCGTTCTCGTCGCTCTCCCTGGAACCGCCACTGGTCGTGTTCATGGTCGGCCGGGCCTCGAGCACCTGGCCGCGGATCGCCCGCGCCGGGGCGTTCTGCGTGAACGTGCTCGCCGCCGACCAGGGCGAGCTGTGCCGAGGCTTCGCGGTGAGCGGCGGGGACAAGTTCGCCGGGGTCCGGCACGAGGCGGCGCCCTTCTCCGGCGCCCCGCGCCTCATCGGCGCCACGGCGTGGATCGACTGCGCGATCCACGCCGTGCACACCGGTGGCGACCATCTCATCGTGGTGGGCCGGGTGGAGGCCCTGGGGACCGGAGACGGGGACCACACGCCGCTGCTCTTCCACAGGGGGCGGTTCCTCTAGGGCGATGCCCCGGACGATCAGCCGGCCGGGTCACGCCAGTGCCGGTGCTCCCGCCGGGCGGCGCCGGATCACCAGGGCCATCAGGGCCGCCGCCGCGCACAGCGCCCCCGCCGCGTACCAGACCACGTCGTAGGAGCCGAAGGTGTCCCGTGCCACGCCGCCGAGGAAGGCGACCAGGGCCGCGCCGACCTGGTGGGAGGCCAGGACCCAGCCGAAGACGATGGCGCTGTCCTCGCCGTACTGCTCCCGGCACAGCGCCAGCGTGGGCGGAACCGTGGCGACCCAGTCCAGGCCGTAGAAGACGATGAAGAAGATCATCGGCGGATGCACGGAGGGGGCCAGCAACATGGGCAGGAACAGCAGCGAGGTGCCGCGCAGCGCGTAGTACACCGCGAGCAGGCGGCGCGGCTCGAAGCGGTCCGTGAACCAGCCCGAGGCGATCGTGCCCACCACGTCGAAGACACCGATGACCGCGAGCAGCGATGCCGCCGCCGTGATGGGCATGCCGTGGTCGTGGGCGGCCGGGACGAAGTGGGTCTGGATCAGGCCGTTGGTGGAGGCGCCGCAGATCGCGAAGGTGCCGGCCAGCAGCCAGAACGGCCCCGTGCGCACCGCCGAGAACAGCACGGTGACGGCGCGGCGGGCGGCGCCCCGCGCGGGTTCCGGCTTCGGTACGAACTTCTCGGCACCGTACGGCTTCAGGCCCGTGTCCGCCGGGTGGTCGCGCAGCAGCAGCCAGACGAAGGGGACGACCGCGAGGGCGGCGAGGGCCACCGTCACCGCCGCCGGGCGCCAGCCGTGGCGCTCCACCATCCAGGACAACAGGGGCAGGAAGATCAGCTGCCCGGAGGCCGAGCCCGCGGTGAGGATCCCGCTCACCAGACCGCGCCGCGTGGTGAACCAGCGGTTGGTGACCGTCGCCGCGAAGGCCAGCGCCATCGAACCCGAGCCCAGGCCCACCAGCAGACCCCAGCACAGCAGGAGCTGCCAGGGCGCCGTCATCCACACGGTCGCGCCCGAGCCGAGTGCGATCACCACGAGGGCCACGGCGACCACCCTGCGGATGCCGAAGCGGTCCATCAGGGCGGCGGCGAACGGGGCGGTCAGGCCGTACAGCGCGAGGTTGATCGAGACCGCCGCGCCGATCGTGCCGCGCGACCAGTGGAACTCCTGGTGCAGCGGGTCGATCAGCAGGCCCGGCAGCGAACGGAAGGCCGCGGCGCCGATGATCGTCACGAAGGTGACGGCGGCGACGAACCAGGCGCGGTGGATGCGGGTCGTCCGGGCCGGTTGTGGTTCCTCGACAGTGGGTGCGGTTGCGGTTGTCTGGGTCACGTCATAGATCTTCGGGCCTGGACTCCTTCCGATCGAGTGGCCCGAGGGACACTATTCGCTAGGATCGGGCCATGACCCGTGAGTCCACGTTCCGGCCGCACCGCGTCCTCGTCCTCGCCCTCGACGGGCTGCTGCCCTTCGAACTGGGCATCCCGCACCGGATCTTCGGGCGCCCCAAGGACGCCGAGGGCCGGCATCTGTACGAGGTCGTCACCTGCTCCGTCCGGCCACCGGGCCCGGTCGAGACGGACGCCGACTTCTCCATCCACGTCGAGAACGGCCCGGAGGCCCTGGCCACCGCCGACACCGTGATCGTCCCGGCGTCCTACGAGCTCGGCCCGGTGTTCGACGAGGGCGTGCTGACCGACGAGCTGGCCGCCGCCCTCGCCCAGATCCGGCCGGGCACCCGGCTCGCCTCCATCTGCACCGGCGTCTACGTGCTCGCCGCCGCCGGCCTTCTCGACGGGCGCCCCGCCACCACGCACTGGGCCGAGGCCGAGCACTTCCAGCGGCTCTTCCCGCGGATCGAGGTCGATCCGGACGTCCTGTTCATCGACGACGGCGACATCCTGACCTCCGCGGGCGTCGCGGCCGGGATCGACCTGTGCCTGCACATGGTGCGCCGCGACCACGGCAGCGCCGTCGCCAACGAGGTGGCGCGTCGCACGGTCGTCCCGCCGCACCGCGACGGCGGCCAGGCGCAGTACATCCACCGCCCGGTGCCCGAGCCGCAGCTGGCGACCACCACCGCCGCCCGCGCCTGGGCGCTCGGCCGCCTCCACGAACCGATCCAGCTGCGCGACATGGCGGAGCAGGAAGCCATGTCCGTACGCACCTTCACACGCCGTTTCCGCGAGGAGGTCGGCATGAGCCCGGGCCAGTGGCTCACCCAGCAGCGCGTCGAACGGGCCCGCCATCTGCTGGAGTCCACCGACCTGTCGATGGACCAGGTGGCGCGGAACGCCGGTTTCGGCACCGCCCAGTCGATGCGCCAACACCTCCAGGCGGCCCTCGGCATCACGCCCACCACATATCGGCGCACCTTCCGCACGGGGGCCGCCCACCCGGCCGTCACCCCCTAGTGCCCCGACAGGCAACGTTCGCCCCGTCGCGACGCCCGGCACGCTCCCCCCAGCTCTTCGAGCAGGGAGTACCCCCAGAGCACGCACCCGACGCCGCTCCTTGACGGGCAAGACGTCGCCTGCCGGGGCACTGGGCTCACCGGGCGGCGGACCGGGTCAGAAGGTCAGTACCGCCCTCGCGACCCGCCCCGCGTGCGCGTCCGCCGCCGCCTTCTCGTAGTCCTCCACCGGGTACGTCGCCGTCACCAACTCGTCCAGCAGCAGGCGCCCCTCGCGGTACATCCGGGCGTAGCGCGCGATGTCCCGCTGGGGACGGGAGGAGCCGTAGCGGCAGCCCAGGACGGCCTTGTCCAGGTACATCGACGAGACCAGGAACGACGCCTCGGCCGTCGCAGGCGGGACGCCGAGAAGCACCGCCTGGCCGTGACGGTCCAGGGCGTCGATGGCCGCGCGGATCAGCTCCACCCGCCCCACGCACTCGAACGCATGGTCGACTCCGGAGGGAAGGACGTCCTTGACACCGTCCGTCGAGGTCAGGAAGTCGGTGGCGCCGAACCGGCGGGCCACCGCCTCCTTCGCCGGGTTGGCGTCCACCGCCGCGATCCGCGACGCGCCCGCGATCCGCGCGCCCTGGAGGACGTTGAGGCCGATTCCACCCGTTCCGATGACGAGGACCGTGTCGCCCTGGTCCACCCGGGCGCGGTTCAGCACGGCGCCCACACCGGTGAGGACTCCGCAGCCGATCAGGGCCGCCGACGGCAGCGGGATGTCCCTGGGGACGCGGACCGCCTGGACGGCCCTGACGACCGTGCGTTCGGCGAAGGCCGAGGTGGAGGCGAACTGGTGCACCGGCCCGCCGGCCCGCGTGAACGGGCGGCCGGGGCGGCCGATCGCCTGCCGGCACATCGTCGGTCGGCCGCGGTCGCAGTCCGCGCACGTCCCGCAGTTCGCCAGGGTGGACAGCGCCACGTGGTCGCCGGGCGCGACATGGGTGACGCCCGCGCCGACCGCCTCCACCACACCGGCGCCCTCATGGCCGAGCACCACGGGAACGGGGAAGGGGATGGTCCCGTCGACCACGGACAAGTCGCTGTGGCACAGCCCCGCCGCACGGATCGCCACTCGGACCTCGCCGGGTCCCGGGTCCCGGACCTCCAGATCGGCCACGACCTGGGTCCGGGCGCCGTCGTAGAGCACGCCTCGCATCGCAACTCCCTCAGCCCTTGGTTCCCCTGGGTTCCTTCGGCAGGCCGAGCACGCGCTCGGCGATGATCGTGCGCTGGATCTCGTCGGAGCCGCCGTAGATGGTGTCGGCCCGGCTGAACAGGAACAGGTGCTGCAGCGGGTCCAGCTCGTACGGCGCCGTGGGCGACCAGTCGGCCGGGCCCGCCGCGCCTGCCGCGCCCCTGACCTGCATCGCGAGTTCGCCCAGGCGCCGGTGCCAGCGGGCCCACAGCAGTTTGGCCACGCTGGGGGCGGCCGGGTCCGTCGTGTCGCCCAGGGTGCGCAGGGCGTTCCAGCGCATGGTGCGCAGTTCGGCCCACTGGGTGACGAGGCGGTCGCGCACCACGGGGTCGTCCGCCGCGCCGGTGGCCACGGCCGTGCGGACGACCTCGGCCAGTTCGTTCGCGAAGCCGATCTGCTGGGCCAGGGTGGAGACGCCGCGTTCGAAGCCGAGCAGGCTCATCGCCACGCGCCAGCCGTTGCCCTCGCCGCCGACGACGTGTTCGGCGCGGGCCGTCGCGCCGTCGAAGAACACCTCGTTGAACTCGCTGGTTCCGGTGAGCTGGCGGATGGGGCGGACCTCGATACGGCCGGGCTGGTCCATCGGGAGGAGGAGGAAGGTCAGGCCCTGGTGGCGGTGGGAGGTGGGGTCGGTGCGGGCGAGGACGAAGCACCAGTCCGCCTCGTGGGCGAGGGAGGTCCAGATCTTCTGCCCGGTGACCCGGTAGGAGGTGGGGGTGTCACGTACGGCGGTGGTGCGCAGGCCCGCCAGGTCGGAGCCGGCGCCGGGTTCGCTGTAGCCCTGGCACCACAGCTCCTCGCCCCGGGCTACGGGTCGCAGGAAGCGGGACCTCTGGGCCGGGGTGCCGTGGACGAGAAGGGTGGGGGCGAGGAGGTTCTCCCCTATGTGACCGGAGCGGGGTGGTGCCTGGGAGCGGGCGTACTCCTCCGCCCAGACGACCTGTTGGGCGAGGGTGGCGCGGCGGTTGCCGTAGCCGTCCTCGGTCCAGGACAGGCCGATCCAGCCGGCTCGGCCGAGGGCGCGTTCCCAGGAACGGCGGGTGTGGGGGGTGCCGAGGTGGGCGCGCAGCCAGGTGCGGGCCTGCGCGCGGAAGGTCTCGTCTTGCGGGTCGGGGCTGAAGTCCATGGTCTCCGCCTTGTGTTGTGGGTCGGCGATGCGTTGTGGCGGTTCGCAGGGTCTTCGCCCCCACCGCCTACCCGCCCCGTCCTGGAGGCTGCGCCCGCCATCAGGAGCGCGGGGAACTGCGCGACCAGCCACGTCGGACCCGCAGCCGCCCACACACCCGCAGCCCCGAGCCCTACCGCGCTCCGCGCAAGCCGGCGCGAGCGGCCCGGCGCGAGCGGCCCGGCGCGAGCGGCCCGGCGCGAGCGCCGCCGCCAAGCTCAGCGGCCGCGCTTCGCCGCCCTCTCCATCGCCGCCACCTGCTCCAGCAGTGGCATCGGGTCCGCCCCCACCGTTCCGGGCAGGAAGTCCGCGATCCTCTCCGGGGTCCACGCGCCCTCCGCGTACGCCGCCCTCAGTTCCCTCGGCTGTGCCCAGACCGCCAGTTTCGGGCCCGCGATCGTGTACACCTGGCCCGTGATGCCCTCCTCCTTCGCGCGGTCGGACAGGAGGTAGACCACCAGCGCCGCCACGTCCTCGGGGTCGCCGATCTCCTTCAGTTCCATGGGGACCTTCGCCGACATGCGGGTACGGGCCACGGGGGCCACCGCGTTCGCCGTCACCCCGTACTTGTGCAGACCCAGGGCCGCGCTGCGCACCAGCGAGATGATGCCGCCCTTCGCCGCGCTGTAGTTGGCCTGCGACACCGAGCCCTGGTGGTTGCCGCTCGTGAAGCCGATCAGCGTCCCCGAGCGCTGCTTCCGCATCACCGCCGACGCCGCGCGGAACACCGTGAACGTGCCCTTGAGGTGCGTGGCGAGCACCGGGTCCCACTCCTGCTCGGTCATGTTGAACAGCATCCGTTCGCGCAGGACGCCCGCCACGCACACCACCCCGTCCAGGCGGCCGTACGCCGAGAGCGCCTGGTCCACCACCCGCTGCCCGCCCGCCATGGTCGAGATGTCGTCGGCGACCGCGACGGCCTCCCCGCCCGCCGCCTCGATCTCCTTGACCACGGCGTCGGCGACCTCGCTCGTGGGCGAGGCGCCGTCCACCAAGACCCCGTGGTCGTTGACGACGACCCGCGCCCCCTCCGTCGCCGCGGCCAGCGCCACCGCCCGTCCGATGCCCCGGCCCCCGCCCGTCACCGCGACGACCCTGCCCGCCAGGAAGTTCGCCATGCTCAGCCCCTCCCCTTCCCCTTCCGAAGTTTCTGACGATCCGTTAGGTTATCCCGCAGTCGGATTTTACGGGTCGTCAGATACTCCGGGACAAGCCCCCGGGAGGGCCGATGTCACTGCCCGCCGAGTTCCACGAGATCGCGAAACGCGTGAACAACTGGGGGCGCTGGGGCGCGGAGGACGAGATCGGGACGCTGAACCTCGTCACCGACCAGGTGGTGCGCGAGGCCGCCGCCTGCGTGCACAGTGGGCGGCGCGTACCGCTCGCCCTTCCGCTCCGGCAGGACGGAGTGCAGACCGGCGTCATTCCGGGGCGGGTCAATCCGCTGCACGTGATGGTGCAGATCAACCAGGAGATCTTCGGCCCGGGCACGGTGGCGTGCAGCGACGACGCCGTGACCATGGGCCTGCAGGCGGCCACGCACTGGGACGCGCTCCCGCACGTCTCGCACTCCGGGAAGCTCTACAACGGCCGTCCGGCCGGCACGGTGACACCGCACGGCGGCGCCGCGTTCAGCGGGATCGACAAGCCGCGGCACCTCGTCTCCCGGGGGGTGCTCCTCGACATCCCCCGGGCGCTCGGCCGGAAGCGGCTCGAGGGTTCGCACGCCGTCACGCCGGAGGACCTGGAGGCGGCCGAGGAGTTCGCCGGTACGCGGGTGCGGGCGGGTGACATCGTCCTCGTACGGACCGGGCAGATCCGCACCTATCTCTCGGGCGACAAACAGGCCTACGGGTATCCGTCGCCGGGGCTGTCGGTGCGGACCCCGGAGTGGTTCCACGCGCGTGACGTGGCGGCGGTCGCGAACGACACGCTCACCTTCGAGGTCTTTCCCCCCGAGATCGAGGATCTGTGGCTGCCCGTGCACGCCCTCCATCTCGTGGAGATGGGGATGCCACAGGGGCAGAACTGGAACCTCGAGGAGTTGTCCACAGCCTGTGGAGAAGAGGGACGCCACGCCTTCCTGCTGTCCGCGACACCCGAACCGTTCGTCGGCGGCACCGGAAGCCCCGTGGCGCCGGTGGCCGTCCTGTGAGCCGCAGATGCCGAACCGGCCGGCGGCGCGCCGCCGGCCGGTTCGGCATCTCCGCCCGCCCCCGGACGGTCCCCCCGGGCCGCCCGACCCCGCAGGAGCCGGCGCCGAAGCACGATCCGCACTCGTCGAGGGCTCCCGTCACCCGAGTCCTCGGCGTCCCCTCACGACGGATCGCCGAACACAAGCGTGATCAAACAGACACACGGCGTCAACAGGCCCTCGGCAATTCCTCACGTATGCCGTTCTTGTGACGGCGCGTACGGAAGCAAACCCCGGCGCACTCGTCCACGATCCACTCCAGGCAGCCATGCCCGTACGACCACCGAGCCGCCCGTGCCCAGGCGCATGCACCGGCGCCCCGGGTGGATGCCCGGTCCGGTCGTCCGCTCACGCCTCGCCGTAGGGTCCCGTCACACCACGCCGTACACGAAGCGAGATGCCGCCTCCGCGCCGCACGCCGTCGCCCCCTCCTCGGCCGGCGCGGTACAGCGGTCCACCTCACACCAGATGCGCTTGCCCGCGCCCTCGGCGTCCCAGCCCCAGCGGTCGGCGAGCCCGTCGACCAGCTCAAGGCCACGGCCCCCGGTCTCCTCGCCCCCCGCGTGCCGGGGCTGCGGCGGGCGGGCGCTGCGGTCGGCGACCTCCAGACGGACGGTCCCCGCGGAAGCGTCGGAGGGGCCGTCACAGGCGCCGGTCAGCAGCAGGCGCAGCACGGCGGGACAACCGGTGTGCACCACGGCGTTGGTGACCAGTTCCGAGACGAGCAGGATCAGCGTCTCGGCCAGCGGTTCGTCCGCCGCTATGCCCGACCCGGTAAGACGCGAGCGCGCCCACCGCCGTGCCCGACCCACTTCCGCGGGGTCGGGCCGGATCTCCAGCTGCACTTGAAGCACCTGCACCGCTCACACCATCCGAACCGGCGGACACATCGCCTCGCGCCTGGCAAGGGCCACGATCGTGGTCATCGTCTGCATGGCAGGAACCAGGATCACGGACCGTGATTCCCTTGCACGACAGCATGGTTGACGTACAGTCACCCCAACAAGCGCTTCGGGCATATTCCAGCGCGAAGGAGTACGCGTACGCCATACTGTGCGACGCTTGCCACGGCGAGTCGAACAGGCAGGCCCGACGAGCCGCCCTGCCTCACGAACGACACACATCGCCGGATCCGGCGCTGCCTCAGGGGCCGCACCGTGGTGGATCGGGCTCAGAACCGCTCGCATCCCACACAAGGTACCGGAGCCCTCCCGCGACTCCACCCCGTGACAAGTCACGCGTAGGACACAACCCGGTATCAACGCTCCGTGATTCCGGACTGCCACAATCCGCGACATCCAGGTCCGGACGCAGCGAATAATCCCTGCTCAGGACCTTCTGGCTCACCTCTGAGAGCAGTTCCCCGGCGAGTTTTTCCTCACTCTCCGCACTCGAACCCATACGCTGGGTCCGTACCCACGCTCGCTTCAGGTACAGGTGCACCTCCGCCTCCCATGTGAAGCCCATGCCGCCGTGCACCTGGAGGCAGTCGCGGGCGCAGCGGACGGCCGCCTCGTCGGCGAGCAGACGGGCCGCGGCGATGTCGAGGGGGTCGGCGGTGACGGCGGCGGCGTACACCGCGGCGCGGGCCGTCTCCACCCGCACCAGGCTCTCAGCGCACAGGTGTTTGACCGCCTGGAAGGCCCCGATCGGTTGACCGAACTGCTCGCGGGTCCGCGCGTGCCGCACCGCCAGCTCGCAGGTCCGCGCGGCGCCGCCGAGCTGTTCGGCGGCGGTGAGGAGGACGGCGACGGGGTCCGGGGGCCCGTCCTCGGCGGCCCGGGCGACCCGGTGCAGGGGCGTCAGCGGGTCCACCGACGCCAGCGGTACGGCGCCGGTCGCGTCGCCCCGGATGACGTCCGCCTCCCCCAGCCACTCCACGAGCCCGCCGTACACCGCCGTAACCACCGTCCGCCCGGTCGCCGCGCCCGGCACCCCGCCCGCCGCGAGGTGGGTGGCCACCAGCGGGCCGGGCAGCAGCGCCCGGCCGGCCTCCTCGAAGGCCACAGCCGCCTCCGGCAGGCCCAGTCCGACCCCGCCGTCCGCCTCCGGCAGTCGCAGCGCGAAGAAGCCCGCCTCGCCCAGTTCCCGCCACAGCCCGCGGTCGAGCGCACCGGGCCGGTCAACGGCGGCCCGCAGCGCGCCCCGACCGAAGCGGCCTTGGAGCAGGCCGCGCACGCCTGCCCGCAACGCCCGCTGGTCGTCGGTCGGCTGGAAGCGCACGGTCGCGTCACCGTCCCTTCGGCAGGCCGAGGATCCGTTCGGCCACGATGTTCCGCTGGATCTGCGAGGTGCCGGCCGCGATCGTGTACGACAGGGACGACAGCCGGTCCAGGACCCATGGGCGGCCGAGGTCCAGGGACTCGGGGCCCAGGACCTCGGCCGCCGCGTCGTACAGCTCCTGACGCGCGTGCGAATACCTCAGCTTGAAGATCGAGCCCCCCACGCCCGGCACCCCGCCCGTCTGCTCCGCCTCGCTCACGTTCCACTGCGTGAGCCGCCACAGGGCGCGAAACTCGGCGTTCAGCCGGCCGAGCCTCCGCCGCAGGGAGGGGTCGTCCCAGCGGCCGTTCGCCTGTGCCTGGCGGGCGAGTTCGCCGAGTACGCGGCGGCAGGCCACCACCTCCCCCACGAACGCGGTGCCGCGTTCGAAGGACAGCGTCACCATGGTCACGCGCCAGCCGTCGTTCTCCGCGCCGACCCGGTTGGCGACCGGCACGCGCACCTCGTCGAGGAACACCTCCGCGAACTCCTCGGACCCGGCGAGCGTCCGCAGCGGCCGTACGGTGACGCCCGGTGCGTCCATGGCCATCGCCAGCCAGGTGATGCCCCTGTGCTTCGGCGCGTCGTGGTCGGTGCGCACCAGCAGTTCGCACCAGTCGGCGACCACCGCGTGGGAGGTCCAGATCTTGGATCCGCTCACCACGTAGTCGTCGCCGTCCCGCCACGCGCGCGTGCGCAGCGCGGCGAGGTCCGACCCGGCGTCCGGCTCGCTGAACCCCTGGCACCACACCTCGTCCCCGCGCAGGATCGGCGGCAGCCAGCGCTCCCGCTGCCCGGGAGCGCCCTCGGCGGCGATGGTGGGCCCGGCGTGCAGCAGCCCGACGAAGTTGGCCCCCACGTAGGGCGCGCCCGCCTTCTCGGTCTCCTCCAGGAAGATCAGCCGTACGGTCGGGGAGGCGGCCCAGTGGACGTCGGCGTACCCGGCGTCGTGGAGCATGCGCTGCCACCCGAGGTCGTAGGCGCGCCGCCCGGGCCAGTCGTCCGGGGACGGTTTCGGCGGCAGCGTGGGGAGCACCTTGGCGAGCCACTCCCGCAGCCGGGCCCGGAACTCCTCTTCCTCCGGGGTGCAGGACAGGTCCATCAGGCGGGCTGCTTGTCGAGGTCCAGGTCCAGCATGCGGATCGCGTTGCCCCGCATCAGCTTGTACACCGTCTCGTCGTCCAGGCCCTTCACATGGTCGAGGGCGACCTCCCTGGTGTGCGGGAAGGTCGAGTCGACGTGCGGGTAGTCGGTCTCGAAGGTGGCGTTGTCACGGCCGACCACGTCGAGCGACGCGACACCGTGCTTGTCGCGGAAGAAGCAGCAGAAGATCTGCCGGTGGTAGTACGTCGACGGCGGCTCGGGGATCAGGTCGCGGACACCGCCCCAGGCGCGGTGCTCCTCCCAGACGTCGTCGGCGCGTTCCAGGGCGTACGGGATCCAGCCCATCTGCCCTTCGGAGTAGGCGAGCTTGAGGCGCGGGAACCTCACCAGGACCCCGCTGAACAGGTAGTCCATCATCGAGGCCATCGCGTTGTTGAAGCTGAGCGAGGCCTGGACGGCAGGAGGCGCGTCGGGCGAGGCGGCGGGCATCTGCGAGCTGCTGCCGATGTGCATGTTGACCACCGTCCCGGTCTCCTGGCAGACGGCGAAGAACGGGTCCCAGTAGCCGGAGTGGATGGAGGGCAGACCGAGGTGGGTGGGGATCTCGGAGAAGGTGACGGCCCGCACCCCCCGGTCGGCGTTGCGCCGGATCTCGGCGACCGCGAGGTCGATGTCCCACAGGGGGATCAGGCACAGCGGGATGAGCCGGCCACCGCTGTCACCGCACCACTCCTCGACCATCCAGTCGTTGTAGGCGCGCACACAGGCCAGGGCGACCTCCTTGTCGTGCGCCTCGGCGAAGGTCTGACCGCAAAAGCGCGGGAAGGTCGGGAAGCAGAGGCTGGCCTCGACGTGGTTGAGGTCCATGTCCTCCAGGCGGGCCTCGGGGTCCCAGCACCCGCGCCGCATCTGTTCCCTGGTGATCCCCTCCAGGGTCATCTCGTCCCGGTCGAAGCCGACGGCGGCGATGTTCCGTTTGTAGGGGAACTTCAGGTCCTCGTAGATCCACCAGTCCGTCGGCGGCCCCTCCGGGTCCATGGTGATCTGGTACTTCCCGCCGACGTAGGCCAGTTCGCCGATCCCGGCGGTCAGCGGTTGCGGGCCCCGGTCCCGGTACTTGACCGGCAGCCAGGTCTCGAAGAGGTGCGCGGGTTCGATCACGTGGTCGTCGACGCTGATGATGCGGGGCAGTTCACTCGCCATGGTTCCCCTCCGCCGGACCGGCTCTCATCTGATGACTCGTCAGATAGCATGTCACCTGACGGATCGTCAGCCAAGCAGAGGGGCCGGCCGTGAACGAGACCCCGTACGTCCTGAGTTCCGCCCGCACGCTGTGGGAACTGGTCGAGCGCCGCGCCGCCCTCACCCCCGGCCGTCCGGTCCTGCTCCAGGAGGACCGGGTTCTCACCTTCGGTGACCTGCGCACCCGCGCCGAGCGCGTGGCGGCCGGCCTGTACGGCATGGGCGTACGCCCCGGCACGGTGGTCGCCTGGCAGCTGCCCACCCGCATCGAGACCGCCCTGCTGTCCTTCGCGCTGGCCCGCCTGGGCGCCGTCCAGTCCCCGGTGATCCCCTACTACCGGGACCGTGAGGTCGGCTTCGCGCTGCGCGAGTCCAAGGCGGAGTTCTTCGCGGTGCCGGGCGTCCGGCGCGGCCATGACCACACGGAAATGGCCCGCCGACTGGGCGCGAAAGGCGTCTTCGAGGCGTACGACGACCTGCCGGACGGCGACCCGTCGACGCTCCCCGCCCCGCCCGCCGACGGCACCTCGGTCCGCTGGATCTACTGGACCTCGGGCACCACCTCCGCCCCCAAGGGAGTCCTGCACACCGACCGCTCCCTGATCGCGGGCGGCTCCTGCCTGGCCCACGCCCTGCGGCTGACCCCGGACGACATCGGCTCCATGGCCTTTCCGTACGCCCACATAGCGGGCCCCGACTACACGGTGATGCTCCTGCTGTACGGCTTCCCGGCCGTGATGTTCGAGCACTTCGCGCTCCCTCGGGCGCTGGCGGAGTACCGGCGGCACGGGGTGACGGTGGCGGGCGGCTCGACGGCGTTCTACTCGATGTTCCTGGCCGAGCAGCGCAGACAGCCGGGCCGGAAGCTGATCCGCTCGCTCCGGCTCCTCGCGGGCGGCGGCGCCCCCAAGCCGCCGGAGTTGTACCACTCCGTGGTCCGTGAGATGGGCGTCCAGCTGACCCACGGGTACGGCATGACCGAGGTCCCGATGATCACCATGGGGGACCCCGAGGACACTCCCGGGAACCTGGCGACGACGGAGGGGCGGCCGCCCGAGGGGATGGAGATCCGCATCGTCGACGGGGAGGTACGGCTGCGGGGAGAGGCCGTCTGCCAGGGGTATCTGGATCCGGCGCAGACGGCGGAGGCCTTCGACGAGGACGGGTTCCTGCGCACCGGCGACCTCGGCCACCTGACCGGCAGCGGTCATCTGGTGCTGACCGGGCGCCGCAAGGACGTCATCATCCGCAAGGGGGAGAACATCTCCGCCAGGGAGATCGAGGACCTGCTGCACACGCACCCCGCGGTGCGGGACGTGGCGGTGATCGGGCTTCCGGACGAGGTGCGCGGGGAGCGCGTGTGCGCGGTGGTCGAACAGCCGCCGGGCGCCGAGGAGCTGACGCTCCCGGCGGTCACCTCGTACCTGCGGGCGGCGGGGCTGTCCGTGCACAAGCTGCCGGAGCAGCTGGAGGTGGTGGAGGCCCTTCCGCGGGGGGAGACCCTGCGGAAGGTGCTCAAGTACAAGCTGCGGGAGCGCTATTGGGGCTCTGAGGCTTCGGGGACTACTCCGGGACCGTGAAGTAGCGGGCGAACGCGGACACGATCTCGTTCTCGCCGACCTTGCCGTCTCCGTCCGCGTCGAGTGTCGCGGCCGCCGCCCGGGCCACGTCCTCCGGTGCGCCGAGGGCCTTCAGGGCGCGGGCCGTCTCCGCGACCGTGGCGGCGCCGTCGCGGTCGCCGTCCGCCACGGCGAGCGCCGCGTGCAGGAACGGACGGGCGATCTCCGCGAACCGCTCGGGGTTGTCCCGCAGCCGCTTCACCGCGCCGCCCACGAACTCCTCGCGGGTGATGCGCTGGTCGCCGTCCCGGTCCGCTATCCCGGCCATGCCCTGCCAGAAAGCCTCAGCCCCGGCGTACAGGGCCTGCCCCTGCTCGGACCTGGCCGCGGTGCCGAACTCGGTGAGGACCGCCTTGGCCGCCGCGCTGAAGTCCGCGCGGTCGATGTAGCCGTTGCCGTCCTGGTCGAAACCGGCGAACCGGGCGGCGATCCTGCGCTCGTACTCGGTGCTGACCATGGTGTTTCGGGCCGCCTTACGTCACATCGGGGGTGTTTCTCGCAGGGAGCGTACGACGCAGGGGGCGCGCGGGGAGCCGGAAAACGGCGGTTGTACCAAGACCGCAGGAATTCCGGGACAACAGTGTGGCTGTCCTGCGACGTTCCGTTGACCGGGGTGTGCCGGCGCTCACACCGGGGGTGCGGGTGCCGTGGGCCGGGTCGGCCGGTGGAGTGGGGTCGGGTCGCGCGGTTGGCGTGCGCTCAGGCCGACAGGGGCCGCGAGCTGTCGTCGGTGGCCGAGCCCAGGTCCGGGTGCACGTCGAAGAGGCGGCGGACGCCGAGGGCGGCGAGGACGCGGTTGACGTGTGTGCCCTCGGGCGCGCCGTGCCCGGGCAGGACGATGCGGAGCCGGCCCCGGCAGGAGCGGATCAGTCTGCGTGCGGCGACGAGCACACCGACGCCGCTGGAGTCGCAGAAGACCACTTGGGAGAGGTCGAGTACGAGGCAGTGGCGGCCGTCCGCCACCACGTCGTGCACCCGCTGGCGCAGCGCCGGTGACGTCATCAGGTCCAGTTCGCCCGCCACTTGGAGCACGGTCCACTCGCCGTGCTCATCGCCGGTCACCGTGAGCGTCACCGTCATGCCTCCCGCCTGCCCGGGCCTGCCCGCGCCGTCCATGAAACGGAAGCGGTCCCTTCGCTTCCTTGGAGCGCAGCTGCCCGAACGCCCTTCTATGAAACACCGAACTCTCGATCGAAACTGGGTAGTAGATGAGCCAATTCAATCGGTAATGGTCTTGTTCGTTCAGGCCTGATCCGTAGTCGGCTGGGTAGGCGCCCGCCTCCGGCACGGCCCCGCGCGGGACCGCCTCTACCATCCGCGGCTCGCCGAGGGGCGCACATTGCCACAAAGGGGCGTGCGTTGTCCGATGTGCCGACTACATTCGAAGGTGTGGGGGGCGCACGCTGAACGGAACAGGGCGCAGGGCACGTCCGGGGACGAGGGGGCCGCATGGCGAAGAAGGACGCACCGCCCCGGTGGGACCGCAGGATGCAGCAGCGGCTCGCCAGGGGTGAGGCCGCCGCGCTCGGAGAGTGCTACGACCGGTTCGCCTCCCTGGTGCACGGCCTCGCCCACCGGGTGCTCGGGGACGAGGAGGAGGCGGACGCCGTCACACGCGAGGTGTTCGCGCACGTCTGGGAGAACCCCGAGTCCTACGACCCCAGGCAGGAGCCGCTGCGGACCTGGGTCGCCACACTGACCCACCGGCTCGCCGTCCAGCGGCTGCGCGCCACCGAGACCGCCGCACTGGCACGGGACGGCCGGGGCACGGCGGAGGACCTGGAGCGCAGGGTGCGCCAGGCCTCGGTGGCGGCCCGCGCGGACTACATCGTCACCTCGATGCCGGTACCGCTGCGCACCGCCCTGGAACGGGCCTACTTCCAGCGCCGGGACTACCGCCAGACCGCCGCCGACCTCGGCATCACGGAGGACGAGGCCCGCCGCCGGCTCCGCCTCGGCCTCCAGCTCCTCGCCACCGCCCACGAGACGCGGCCCTCGGGCACGCCTCCGGAAACGGGGGGTGTGTGGTGAGCGGGGCGGAGCGTTCCCTGGGACGGGAAGAGTTCGAGGGGGGCGGCGAGGGGAACGACGGGCGGGGCGCACCCGGGGGCGCCGGCGAGCGGGAGGTGTCCGAAGTGGCCCGGGGGCCGCTGGCCGGCGGGGGCGCGGCGCCCGGGGCCGAGGCGGTCCCGCTCGAGCACCGGGTGCTGAAGTCGCTGCTCGGGGCCTGGGCGCTGGCCGCCTGTTCCGCGGAGGAGACCGCCGCCGTGGAGGCGCACCTCGGTGGCTGCGGCCCGTGCGCGGAGGAGGCGCGGCGCCTACGGAGGGCCGTCGGGCTGTTGCAGCGGCCCGAGAGTCTGGATCTCGACCCCGCCCTGCGTACCCGCGTCCTGGCGAGTTGCCTCGACCGGCGCCCGCCGCGCATCCCGGTGCCGGGGTGGGCGGCCCCCTACGACGCGGAGGCCGCGCGCCTGGACGCCCTGCTGCAGGACATCGGCGACGCCGAGTGGCACACCCCGGTCAGGCTGCGGTGGTTCGACGGGAGGGCACCGGCGAGCCGCCGCACCACCGTGGCCGGGGTCATCGCCCATCTGCTCTCCGTCGACGGCCTGGTCGCGGTGGCGCTCGGTCTGGAGGATCCCCTGGGGGACACCGCCGGGGACGACGGCAGCCCCGAGGGACGCACGGAGGCGTACTGGCGCGCCTCCCACTTCCCGCCGACCCGCTCCATCCGCGTCCCGTGGCGCGACCAGACCCACCATCTGGTCCGGGCGGTCTCCCTCACCGACGACACCAGCGGGGCGGTCCCGGTGTCGTACGGCGCCTTCGGGCTGTCGCTGCACGACGCGATGCTGGATCGGGCCTTCGAGTGCTGGGTGCACGCGGAGGACATCGCGAACGCCATCGACTACCCCTACGACCCGCCGGCCCCGCGCCATCTCCACCAGATGTTCGACCTGGCGGTACGGATACTGCCGCTGACCCTGGCCGCCCGGCGGCGCGCCGGCCTCGCCGCGCCCCCGCGCGGTGGCCGGCACCTGGTCCCGGCGGGAGAGCCCGGGCGCAGCCTGCGCCTGGAGATCGAGGGCCTGGGCGGCGGCGAGTGGCTGATTCCGCTCGACTCCCCCGGTGCGGTGGCCTCCGCCGAGCACGAGGTGGCGCACGTCGCGCTCGACGGGGTGGAGTTCTGCCGCCTGGCCGCCGGCCATGTGCCACCACAGGATGCGGCCGCGGGGCAGGTCGGCGACCGGGAGGCGATCAGGGACGTGCTCTTCGCGGCGGCGTCCCTGAGCCGGATGTAGCGGGGGGCTTGGGGCGCCTCCGGACACAGCGCTAGGCGAAGACCACCGTCCGGCGGCCGTTCAGCAGGATGCGGCGCTCCGCGTGCCACTTCACCGCACGTGCCAGCGCCTGGCACTCCACGTCCCGCCCCGTCGCCACCAGCTGGTCCGGGGTGACGTCGTGGCCGACCCGCTCGACCTCCTGCTCGATGATCGGGCCCTCGTCGAGGTCGGCCGTCACGTAGTGCGCGGTCGCGCCGATCAGCTTCACACCGCGCGCGTGGGCCTGGTGGTAGGGCTTGGCGCCCTTGAAGCTCGGCAGGAAGGAGTGGTGGATGTTGATGATCCTACCGCTGAGCTGCTTGCACAGGTCGTCCGAGAGCACCTGCATATAGCGGGCCAGGACCACCAGCTCGACGTCCAGCTCGCGCACCAGATCCAGCAGCCGCGCCTCGGACTCCGACTTGGTGTCCCTCGTCACCGGGATGTGGTGGAAGGGAATGTTGTACGAGCCCACCAGCTCTGCGAAGTCGGTGTGGTTGGAGACCACGGCCGCGATCTCGATGGGCAGCGCGCCGATCCGGGCGCGGAAGAGCAGGTCGTTCAGGCAGTGGCCGAACTTGCTGACCATGAGGATGACGCGCATCTTGTCGTCGGCCCGGTGGATCTGCCACTCCATATGGAAGGAGTCACCGATCGCCGCGAAGCTCGCGCGCAGCTTGTCCACGGTCACCGGGGCCTCGGCGGAGAAGTGGACCCGCATGAAGAACAGTCCCGTGTCCTGGTCGCCGAACTGCTGGCTGTCGACGATGTTGCAGCCGGTCATGAACAGGTAGCTCGACACGGCGTGCACGATGCCCTGCTTGTCCGGGCAGGAAAGGGTGAGGACGTACTGGTCGGCCGGGACCGAGGCTCGGGTGGACTGCTCGTTCATGCACGCCAGGGTCTCATGTCCGCGGACCGGCGTGGACCGCCGTCCCGCAACCCGGACGGTCGGCGGAGACAGGGCCACACCGGACCCCCGGGGCCCACGCCGGACGACGGGGACCCGACGACGGGGACCGCGCCGGACGACAGGGCCTACGCGCTCCTCGTCAGGATCCGCAGCACCTCGAGCGTGCGCGGCGGCACGTCCGGGTCCTCCCCGTCGGCCACGGAGAGCCGGACGTGGGCGTCCCGTGCCGCCCGCACCGCCTCCGGCCACGCCTGGTGGTTGAGGTAGGCGTCCACCGGTGCGTCCGGCCCGACCTGGTGCATGATCCGCAGCACCCGCAGGACAGCGGTGTCGACGAGGGCCGCCTCCTGCGAGTCCCGGAAGATCGTGCCGACGTACTTCTCGGCCGACCAGTTGTCCAGCCAGGTGTCCTCGACCAGGCGGTACACGGCGTCGGTCACGTCGCCGTACCCCTCGACACCGGCCAGCCAGACATCCCGCTGGAAGACGGGATCGGAGAGCATGTGCAGCGCGGAGCGCACATTGCTGCGCCAGCGCCACCACGGCATGTCATTGAGTGGCATGCGGCCCATGGTGGACGAGCGACGACCGCGACGGGAAGAGTTCTCCGGAGCTTGCACGGTCATCGATCGTACGTTCCCTGTGAAATACGGATCATCGGACCCCGCAATTCACCTCGGCGTCACCTTCCGTTGACCGCTGATGACAGGGCGGTTAGCAGTGTGAGGGAATCGTGCGTGTCCATGACCGGCAGGCGACGCACCAGCTCCTCCCCCACCGGCCCCCGCGTTCCGGGCCCCGTCCCTGAAAAAGCGACTCCCCGCGTCAGGACCGTCCTGCTGTCCGCGGGCGCGCTGGTGGCAGTTGCGTCGATAGCGGTCGCCTGCGGGGTCGTCCCCGGTACCACGGGGGGTTCCGGGGACGACCACGTGACCGTCATGACCTGGGCACCCGACCAGACCTCGGCGACCAACAAGCCGGGCATGCCGGCGATGGCGCAGGCCTACGCTCGCTGGGTCAACGCCCACGGCGGCCTGGGCGGCCGCAAGCTCAAGGTCCTGACCTGCAACGACCACAACGACTACGTGGACGCCGCCAAGTGCGCCCGGCGCGCCGTGAAGGAGAACGCCGTCGCGGTCGTCGGCTCCTACAGTCAGTACGCCAGTTCCTCCCTCTCCCCGCTGGAGTCGGCGGGCATCCCCTACATCGGCGGCTACGGCCTGACCGACGACGAGTTCAAGAGCGTGCTGTCCTATCCCGTCAACGGCGGCCAGCCCGCGCTGCTGGCCGGCCTCGGCGAGGAGCTGGGCCGGACCTGCGGCCGCGTCGCACTGGTGCGCCCCGACACGGTCGCCGGCGACGAGCTTCCCCTGCTGCTCGACGCCGGACTGAAGGCGGCGCACCACGCCCCGGTGGCCGACGTGCGCGCCGCCGAGGACGCCACCGCCCTCGACGACCAGGCACGGCAGGCGCTGAAGGAGGCGACCGCGGATCCCCGGGAGAAGGGGTGCGTGGTCCCGGCGCTCGACGAACGCACCGGGACCTTCATGGACTCCTTCCGCCGTCTGAGCGCCGACTACCGGCCGGTGCGCACCGCGTCCGTGCTCGGCAGCGTCGACCAGTCGGTGATCGACTCCTCCGGCGGCGGCTCCGGTCCCTACGAGGACGCGTACGTCACCGGCTGGTACCCGGAGGCGTCGGACCCGCGCTGGAACGAGATGAAGGAAGTGATCAAGGAGCAGGCCTTCGACGACGACCGGATCGATCCGGCGGACGCGGGCGTGCAGACCACGTGGATCGCGTACACGGTCCTGAAGAAGGTCGTCGCGTCGCTCGGCGACGGCGAGGTGTCGGCCCGCACGATCCGCATGGCCCTCGACAACGGCCTGAAGGTCGACACCGGCGGCCTCACCCCGACTCTGCGCTGGCGCTTCCAGGACCTGACCGCGGTCGTCGACTTCCCCCGCCTGATCAACTCCGACGTGACCTTCCAGCTCGTGCGCGACGGGCGGCTGGTGGCGGCACGCAAGGGCTTCGAGAACGTCTCGAAGACGCTGGAGAGCACGGACAGCGAGTGAGGCGTGCCGGTGCGCGCCCGCCCCGTTCGCCGGGCGGCGCGCACCGCCGTGCTCACAGCTGGGTCGGCTGGCGCTCGGTCAGGCCGTACTTCTGCGCGATGACGTTCCACAGCCGCGCCGCCTTCGCCTTCTGGGCGCTGGCCGTGCCGCTGTCCCGGTTGCCCGCCGCGGCCTGGCCGGTGACGCGCGCCTGGCCCTTCTTGCAGCCCTTCTTGTCCGAGACCTGGTCGGCCCAGGCCGCGTAGTGGGTGTCGGCGGACGCGGACGCCTTCCAGGCGCTGGTGAGCGCGACGGTCAGCGCGGCGTGGTCGGCGAGCTTGTCGACCTGGAGTCCGGACAGCCGGCTGACCAGGTCGTTGCGCTGCTTGGCCGCATCCCGAAGGTCGGCGGCCGACTGGTCGAGGTTCTGGCACGCCTTGACGTTCGCGACCGCTCTGATCACCGCGTCGCGACTGTTGCCGCTGTCGGCGAGGAGCTTGTCCAGGGCGACGGCCTGCGCCCGGGCCGCGTCGGCGGCGCCCGATCCCGAGGCGTCCGGGGCGGCCCCGGTCGCGGCGACGGACTTGCTGTCGTCGCTCTTGCCGTCGCTGCCGCCGCCGAGCAGGGCGCCGGCCCCGATCCCGAGGACGACTATGCCGACGCCGACGGCCGCGATGAGTGGGATGCGCGAGCGGGTACGGCCACCGCGCTCGCCGGCCGCCCGGCCCACAGGTGCGCCGGGGGCGTCCGCGCCGTCGAACCGCGGCAGGTGCTGGGTGGGTTCGGCGAAGCCGCCCGCGCCGCCTCGGAAGAGGTTGTCGAACTCGGCCGGCGGCGCCTGCCCCGGCCCCCCGGGCCGCACGGCGTACGGCTGGCCGGGCACGGGCGGAAGGTACTGCGTGGCCTGGGCGTCGGGGTCGGCAGCGGGCGGCAGCGGACCGGCGGTGCGTCCGAGGACCTGGGTGGCCTGGTCGGCAGGCATCTCCGGGGGCAGCGCGCCCGGGCCCACCGGCGGGATGTACTGGGTGGCCCCCTCGTCGGGAGAGGCGGCCACCGGGGGTATGTACTGCGTCGCACCCTCGTTCGGGGCGGCGGCGACGGGCGGCAGGTACTGCGTGGCGCCTTCGTCGGCGGAGCCCGCCGCCGGCAGGGGCCCGGCACCGGCGCTCTGCTGCGGGGGCAGCGGCTGTCCCGAGCCGGCCGGCGGCTGCTGCCCCCAGGCCGAGCGCGGGTCCGAGCCCTCCCAGGACGGCTGCGCGCCCCACTGCTGGTTCTGGTTCTGGTGCTGGTTCTGGCCGGCCTGCTCCGGCCCCCAGGGCTGCCCCCACGCCTGACCACCTGCGGGGCCGGGCGCGGGCGCGGGGGGTATGGAACCGTTCACTCCACCCGTCTGGCCCGGCAGCAGGGGCGCGCCGCCGTCGGAGGGCAGCACGATGCCTTCGCGCGCGGGCCGCGCCGAGGGCTCCTCGCCCTGTCCACTCTGCGTCACCGGGACTCCTACGAATGGGGGACCTTCGGAATCGTCGGCTCACGCTACCGGGTCCCCATGACCGGTGCTACGTCGGACAGGGGGAGCGCCCCGTGGGGGCGCGGGGCTGTGCCGATATGCGGCTTCCGCCGCGATGGGGCCCCCAGCTCGAGCGAAGCCGAGAACTTGGGGGAGCGACCAGCCACGGACAACCCGCACCAACGAGACATCCGTCACCCCCACGGCGATACTCCCGGGGCCCGGGGCGAATCCCCGCGACGGCACCCCGACCCCGGAAGGCACCCCGACCCCGGAAGGCACCCCGGCCCCGGGCACGCCACACGACCGCCGGATACGTCACACGACCACCGGATACGTCACACGACCACCGGATACGTCACGCAACCGCCGGAGGCACTACGCGGCTGCCAGATCCAACCGCGCCCCGAACTCCCGCACCACGGCCTCCTCCCGGTACGGCTCCAACCGCTGCTGCAGGTCCTCGAGATACTCCGCCCCTCGACTGGACCGCAGCGTGCCGAGCAGTTCCACGGCCTTCAACCCGGTGCTGCACGCCTGCTCCACCTCCCGCTGCTGCACCTGCGCGGTGGCGAGGAGCACCAGCCCGATCGCCCGCCGCCGGGCCCGGGACTCGGGATGCCCGGCGAGCGCCTCCTCCGCCCGCCGGGCCGCCGCCTCCGCCTGCCCCAGGTCCCGGTGACAGTGGGCCAGCTCATCCGCCAGGTACGCCTCGTCGAAGTGCGCGATCCACGCCGGGTCGTCCCCGGACGCAGCGTCGGCCGACTCGAGTGCCGTTACCGCACGCCCGGACGCGATCTGCGTGGCGCGCACATCGCCCATCAGCGCATGCCCGCGCGCCTCCGCCGCGCAGAACATCGCCTCCGCGCGCGGGGTCACGCGCCCCCGCGCTCCCTCCTGCGCCGCCCGCGCCAACTGCGCGATCTCGCGCGGGTTTCCGAGCTGCGCCGCGAGGTGGCTCATCGACGCGGCGAGCACATAACCGCCGTACCCCCGGTCACCGGCCGCCTGCGCGAGCCGCAACGCCTGGATGTAGTACCGCTGCGCGAGCCCCGGCTGTCCGGTGTCGACCGCCATGTACCCCGCCAGCTCGGTCAACCGCGCGACCGCCCCGAACAGTTCGCGTCCCACCGCGTCCCGGTACGACCCCGCCAGCAGTCCGGAGACGACGCTGTTGAGGTAGTGCACGACGACCGGCCGCACATGCCCGCTGCCGTACTGGTGGTCCAGTTCGACCAGGGCCTGCGTCATGGCCCGCACCGCGTCCACGTCCGACGGTCCCACCCGCGGCCCGGCCGACCGCGCGACCTGCGGGTCCGGCCCGGAGATCAGCCAGTCGCGGCTCGGCTCGACGAGCGCGGAGGCCGCGACGGAGGACCCGGACAGGAAGTCCCGGCGCCCGACGTCGCTGCGCCACAGCTCGCAGACCTGCTCGATCGCACCGAGCACCGTGGGCGAGAACTGCAGACCCACGCCCGACGCGAGGTTCTTGCCGTTGGCCATGCCGATCTCGTCGATCGTGACCGTGCGCCCCAGTTTGCGGCCGAGCGCCTCCGCGATGATCGCCGGGGCCCGGCCCCGCGGCTGCTGCCCACGCAGCCAACGGGCCACGGACGTCTTGTCGTAGCGCAGGTCGAGGCCGTGCTCCGCGCCGCACATGTTGACCCGGCGGGCGAGCCCCGCGTTCGAGCAGCCCGCTTCCTGAATGAGCGCCTGCAGTCGTTCGTTCGGCTGCCGCGCGACAAGAGGCCTGGCGGCCATGGCGTACCCCCTACTTCCTGGCTCGGTTCGCCGAGTGGCCGGTGCACCGAAAAGATCCGGCCTTGAAGATCGATGCCCAACGGACATTCCTCTGATGCGAGACATGCGAAGATTGCCGGGGTAAAGGCTGGTCCCGCACCCCCCACCTGGTTACCCCACCCCCGCTGCGGTTCCCCGTGCGCGCCCCCACCCGTGCATCCGTGCGCCCCACCCGGGGAAACGGTGCTCCTCCCCGGCGCATGTGGGATGAAAAGGACGTGCTCAAAAAGCATCGGTCCACCCGGAGACGCCCCCGAGTGGGCGGGGCGTAACCCCCGGTGATCGCTAGAGTTGAGTTCATCGTGGAAGAGACCATCGCGGGCCCTGAAGCTGCCCACATCCCGAAGCAGCGCGGCGAATCGCTCCTGGATGCCGCCGTCCGTTACGTCGAGGAACGTCACTGGGACGTCTTCCCCGGCACCTGGCTGGATGCCGTCGACGGGATGCACCGCTGCTCCTGCGGTCAGTCCGCATGTCCCGTGCCCGGAGCGCACCCGGCACGCGACGACTGGGCGACGCAGGCGACCGGCAGTGCCACCGTCGCGCGCGGTCTGTGGTCCGAGCGGCCGACCGCGTCGATCCTGCTGCCCACCGGGCGCACGTTCGATGCGATCGACGTCCCGGAGACCGCCGGCTTCCTCGCCCTCGCGCGCATGGAGCGCATGGAGCTGACGCTCGGTCCGGTGACGCTGACACCGGCGCGGCGCATGCAGTTCTTCGTGCTGCCGGGCGCGTCCGCGAAGGTGCCGGACCTCCTGCGCAAACTGGGCTGGCAGCCCGCCTCACTCGACCTGGTCACGCTCGGCGAGGGCGCGTATGTGGCCGCGCCGCCCACCCGGTTCGGATCACGGGGGGCCGTGCAGTGGGCGCGGCGGCCCACGTCGGCGAACCGGTGGCTGCCGGATGCGGAGGAGTTGTTGTCGCCGTTGGCCTATGCGTGCGGCAGGGATCGCTAGCCGTTCGACTTCTCGGCTGCCTGGTTTCTCGCCGTTGGCGGCTGCGGGTGCTTGTGGTCGCTCGCTCCCCCAAGTTCTCGGCTTCGCTCGAACAGGGGGACCCCCATCGCGGCGGAGCCGCATACAGGCGCTGTCCCGCGCCCCTTTCGGGAGCGCCCCCGCGCCGTAGGGTTCTCACATGAACGAGGGAACAGTGACCGCTCCTGCCGCGGTACGCGTGCATGACCTGTGGAAGCGGTTCGGGGAACACGTCGCCGTCGCCGGGGTCGATCTCGAGTTGCCCGCCGGGCGGTTCATCGGGCTGGTCGGGCCCAACGGGGCCGGGAAGACCACCACGCTGTCCATGGTCACCGGGCTGCTGCGGCCCGACCGCGGCACCGTGGAGGTCGTCGGGCACGACGTGTGGCGCGACCCCGCCGAGGTGAAGGCCCGTATCGGGGTGCTGCCCGAAGGGCTGCGGCTCTTCGAGCGGCTGTCCGGGCGGGAACTCCTCGCCTACACCGGCCGGTTGCGCGGACTGCCCGGCGCCGAGGTCGACAAGCGGGCCACCCAGCTCCTCGACGTCCTCGACCTGGCCGGGGCCCAGCACAAGCTCGTCGTCGACTACTCCACCGGGATGCGCAAGAAGATCGGCCTCGCCGCCGCGCTGCTGCACAACCCCGAAGTCCTCTTCCTCGACGAGCCGTTCGAGGGCGTCGACCCGGTCTCCGCGCAGACCATCCGCGGCGTCCTCGAGCGGTACACCGCCTCCGGCGCCACCGTCGTGTTCTCCTCCCACGTCATGGAGCTGGTCGAGTCGCTGTGCGACTGGGTGGCCGTCATGGCCGCGGGCCGCATCCGCGCGCACGGCCCGCTGGCCGACGTACGCGGCGACGCGCCCACCCTCCAGCAGGCGTTCCTGGAACTGGTCGGCGCGCACGGCCGCACCGCCGGCGCCGACCTCGACTGGCTCGGCGGCGGCGCCCGGTGACCGGCCTGACGGCCGTCGTCGTACGGCTGAAGCTGTCCCTGCTGCGGAACGGGCTGCGGCGCTCGGCCGGGCGACGCGCCGCGTACATCACGTCCCTCGTCCTGGTCCTGCTGTTCGCCGCCACCCAGTTGCTCGGCCTCATCCTGCTGCGCGGCAACGCGCACGCCGCCTCCGTCGCCGTGCTCGGCATCGAGGTGGTCGCGCTCGGCTGGGCCGTGATGCCGCTGTTCTTCCCCAGCGGGGACGAGACGCTCGACCCCACCCGCCTGGTGATGCTGCCGCTGCGCCCCGGCCCCCTCGTCCGGGCGCTGCTGGTGGCGTCCCTGGTCGGCATCGGGCCGCTGTTCACGCTCTGCATGGCCGTCGGCTCGGTGATCTCCGTGGCGCACGGGGCGGCGGCGTACGGCACCGCAGTCGTCGCCGTCGTGCTCACGCTGCTGGTCTGCGTCACCCTCGCGCGGGCCGTCGCCGCCGCCAACATCCGGCTGCTGACCAGCCGCAAGGGCCGCGACCTCGCCGTACTGAGCGGGCTGGTCGTCGCCGTCGGCGCGCAGCTCGTCAACTTCGGCGCCCGCGAGCTTGGCTCGGCCGGGCTGTCGCGGCTGGGGCCGGTGGGCGACGTCGTGCGCTGGGTCCCGCCCGCCTCCGCGATCGGCGCGGTGGACTCCGTGAGCAGGGGATCGTACGGCGTCGGAGCCGCTCAACTCGCGCTGAGCGCCGTCGCGTTGGCGGGCCTGCTGGCCGTGTGGTCGCGCAACCTCACGAAGCTGATGACCGCACCGGACTCCTCCACACTCCAGGCCGCCGAACCGGGGCCCCGGGAGCGGGCCTCCAGGGGCCTGTCCCGGTTGCTGCCCGCGGGCCGCACCGGCACGGTGGCCGAGCGCAGTCTGCGCTATGTGTGGCGCGACCCCAAGACGAAGGCGGCGTGGGTGACGTCGCTGGCCATCGGGCTGATCGTGCCCGTCTTCAACGCCCTCCAGGGCACCGGCTCCGTCTACTTCGCCTGCTTCGCGGCCGGCATGCTCGGCATCCAGATGTACAACCAGTTCGGGCAGGACACCTCCGCCTTCTGGATGGTCGCCATGACGATCTCCTCCACCCGCGACGCCCACGCCGAACTGCGCGGCCGGGCGCTGGCCCTGCTGCTGATCACCCTGCCGTACGCCACCCTCGTCACCGTCACCACCACCGCCCTGCTGGGCGCCTGGCACAGGCTGCCCGAGGTGCTCGGACTGTCCCTGGCGCTGCTCGGCGCGATGCTGGCCACCGGCGCCTGGTCCTCGGCCCGCTTCCCGTACTCGATACCGCAGGAGGGCTACAAGAACGTGGTCCCCGGGCAGGCGGGGCTCGCCTGGATCTCCGTCGTCGGCGGCATGGTCTCCGCCGCTCTGCTCTCCGCGCCCGTGATCGCGGCGACGATCTGGCTCAACGTCACCGCGAACGGCGACGACTGGACCTGGCTCCTGCTGCCCGCGGGCGCCGCCTACGGCGCCCTGATCACCGTCCTCGGCCTTCGCCTCGCGGCCCCCCGCACGGCCCGCCGGCTGCCGGAGATCCTGGCGGCGGTCAGCAAGGGCTAGTGCCCCGACAGGCAACGTTCGCCCCGTCGCGACGCCCGGCACGCTCCCCCAAGCTCTTCGAGCGGAGGGTACCCCCAGAGCACGCACCGGACGCCGCTCCTTGACGGGCGAACGTCGCCTGCCGCGGCACTGGTTCCGGGGCCGAAAGAACGGCGACCCACGGCGCAAGGATTTCCCCCAATCTTCTGTGAAGGAGATGTGGGCTGGGTCACGGTCGAGTTGAATGTGGGCGAGAGAGCGGACGAGCGTGCCGTATGGGCGGACACGCAGGCTGCAGGGGGGTTCGGGTGAGTGCTTCCCGGCGGAGGGGGACCACGGACGAGCTGGGTCCGGACGAGCCGGAGCGGGATGGTTCGGATCTTCTGGCCGCGCTCCTCGACGGGATGGACGCGGCCTTGTGCGCCTTCGACGCGGACGGGGTCGTGACCCACTGGAACCGGGAGGCCGAGCGGATTCTCGGCTGGTCGGCGGCCGAGGCGGTGGGGCGGCGCGGCTTCGCCGGGTGGGCCGTGCGCAGCGCCGACGCGGCCGAGGTCGAGGCGTGGCTGATGTCCGCGATGCAGGCCCCCGGGCGACAGGTGCACGAGTTCGCGCTGCTCACCAAGGACGGTGGGCGGGTGCTCGTACGGACCCAGTCCGCGGCGGTGCGCGGCCCCGACGGGAAACCCGCCGGGGTGTACTGCGCGTTCAGCGAGGTGCACGCCCAGATCGATCTGGAGCGGTCGATCGCGCTCAGCGAGGCCCTGTTCGAGGACGCGAGCTGGGGTGTCGTGCTGGTCGACGCGGACCTGCGGCCCGCCGTCGTCAACGCCCACGCGGCCCGGGCGCTCGGCATCGGGCGCACGGCCGTGCTGGGACGGCCCCTCGGGGACCTGCTCGCACAGGGCGTCGAGGAGTTGGAGAGCGCGCTGACCCACGTGCTCGCCGAGGGGGCGCCGCCGGCGCCCGCCGAGATCTGGGTGAGCGTGCGGACCGCGGACGGCGAGAAGCGGCGGTGCTGGCGGAGCGGGTTCCTGCGGCTGGCCTCGCCGCTGGCGGAGGAGCCGGTCCCGCTCGGGGTCGGGTGGCTGTTCCAGGACGTCACCGAGAGCAAGCAGAGCGAGCAGGAGGCGGCCCTGCTGCGCTTCCGCTCCAACCAGCTGCACCGAGCCGCGCGGGCGGCCGCCGAGTGCGAGGACCCCGGCGAGGCGCCCACGATCCATCTGGACTTCGCCCTCGCCGGATTCGCCGACCACGCCCTGATCGACCGGGTCGCGGGCGGCTGGACGACGGACGGGGCGGGGCCGGTACGGCTGGTGCGGGCCGCCGAGACGCCGTCCGGTGCTCCCGGCCCGAGCGTGCTCACCGGGAAGGCGGGACTGCCGGCGCGGTACGACGACGGCCACCCCGCCCTGCAGTGCGTGGAGCGTTCCGGGTCCGTACGGGCCGACGCGGGCGCCGCCGACCCGGCGCAGGCGCGCGCGTGGGCGCTGGCCCGGCAGTGGCCCGCGGACGCGGTGCACGCACTGTGCGCGGTGCTGCGCAGCCGGGGGCGGACGCTGGGAGTGGTGACGTTTCTGCGGGGGGCCGGGCGCAGCCGGTTCGAGCGGGTGGACGCCGTGTACGCGGAGGACGTGGCGGTACGGATCGCCGCGGCGCTGGACCTGTCCGACGTGGTGAAGGGGCGGGCCGCGCAGTAGGGCCGTGGGGCGCGGTTACGCCTGGCGGTAGAAGATCCGGTCGGCGTACTCCGCCAGAACCCGGGCGTTCCACTCATGGCCGCCGTCGACGTTCCCCGACCGCAGCAGGGGCGGTTCGATGCCGCGCTCCGCGAGGACCCCGGCCGCCGTGGCCATGACCGCCTGCAGCAGGGCCGTGGTGACGACGGTGGACGCGGGTGCGAAGGGCGCCGGGATGGTGTCCAGGGTGAGTTCCGCGTCCCCCACCGCGATCTTCGAGTCCAGGACGAGGTCGCAGTGGACCTTCAGGTACGTGCCGGAGGCGTGCCGGGACTTCGTCTCCGCCGCGTACGCCACCGACGTCACGCCGATGACCTTGATGCCGAGCGCGCGGGCGTTCATCGCCATCTCCACGGGCAGCGCGTTGCGGCCGGACAGGGAGATGATCACCAGGAGGTCGCCGGAGCGGAGGGGGCTCGTGTCGAGGACCGCGCTCGCCAGGCCGTCGACCCGCTCCAGCGCGGAGCCCAGCGTCGCCGGCATGACGTCCACGCCGACGACTCCCGGCACCGCGAGCAGGTTCATCAGGGCCAGCCCGCCGGCGCGGTAGACCAGGTCCTGAGCGGCCAGCGAGGAGTGCCCGGCACCGAAGGCGAACAGCCGGCCGCCCGCGGCCACGGTGTCCGCGATCAGCGTGCCGGCCGCCGCGATCTCCTCCGCGTCCTCGTCCCGCACGCGCCGCAGCAGCCCGACCGCCGCGTCGAAGAACCGCTCCGCCGGTGTGCTCCCGCCCTGCGGCTCCCCACCCCTCGACCCTGCGCTCATCGGCCACGCCCCTTCGAAGTCGGCCCGTGTCGCGGATCACGTTGCGGTCTGGACCAGTGGGATGTCAATACGGCCCGCCAGGCGCCGAGGTGCGCGGCCGGGGCCTTGGAACCGGCGCCCGAAGGCGCTCCTGGTGCCGTGCCGACGCGCCCCGTAGCCGCCTGCTCCCCTCGCCGCGCCCCGGTTGTCGGTGGGATGAGTCAGAATTGAATCCAGGGCCAGCGCACACGCCGGTGAGCAGTCGAGCCTCCGGCAGATCTCTTCGAGGGGCACGTATGTCCGGACTGATCGACACGACGGAGATGTATCTCCGCACCATCCTCGAGCTCGAGGAGGAAGGCGTGGTCCCCATGCGCGCCCGTATCGCCGAGCGACTGGACCAGAGCGGCCCGACCGTCAGCCAGACGGTGGCGCGAATGGAGCGCGACGGCCTGGTGTCGGTCGCCGCCGACCGTCACCTGGAGCTCACGGACGAGGGCCGCCGCCTGGCCACCCGCGTCATGCGCAAGCACCGCCTCGCCGAGTGCCTCCTGGTCGACGTGATCGGGCTGGAGTGGGAGCAGGTGCACGCCGAGGCGTGTCGCTGGGAGCACGTGATGAGCGAGGCGGTCGAGCGCCGCGTCCTGGAGCTGCTGCGCCACCCCACCGAGTCGCCGTACGGAAACCCGATCCCGGGCCTGGAGGAGCTCGGCGAGAAGGAGATGGCGGACCCCTTCCTGGACGAGGGCATGGTCTCGCTGGCCGACCTGGACCCGGGCACGGACGGCAAGACGGTCGTCGTACGCCGTATCGGCGAGCCCATCCAGACGGACGCGCAGCTGATGTACACGCTGCGGCGGGCGGGCGTGCAGCCCGGCTCGGTGGTCAGCGTGACGGAGTCGGCGGGCGGTGTCCTGGTCGGCAGCGGCGGCGAGGCGGCGGAGCTCCAGGCGGACATCGCGTCCCACGTCTTCGTGGCCAAGCCCTGACACAGGCGCCGGGGCCCGGCATGACCTCTTGACCCTCTCCGTCCTTCTTGACCCTCTCCGCCCCTCTTGGCCCTCTCCGTCCCCCTACGCTCCTCCTCATCCCGCCCGGCCTCACAACTCCTGCGATTCCTGGGGCTGTTGTGATGATTCCGCGATCGTACTGCAATCAAGATTCAGTGAGCGGAATCGCAGCGCTCGGACCGTTCGCATGCGAGGCTGTCGCATGAGGCATATGACCTGAGGGCTCTTGGCCGGAGATGACAGCGATGTCAACGGCCGGGAAAGGGAGGGAGGATGTGCCCCGGACGCGACCCCGGACCTGGGGAGGGCCCCGGCACCTATCGGCGCCGGGGCCTGTCCTCCCCTGTTTCGACCCGGAGCCCCGAGCTCTCAGGGTCGCCCCCTCGGACCGGTTTTCCCCGAGCGGTCCGCCTCCCGCAGAAGATCTCCCCGCGCAGACGGCGGCCAATCCTCGGGGGAGGTCACTCGAAGGTGGGGTATTGCCGCTGAAAACGGCGCTTTCGAATAGCCATTCGATAGCGTGGGGCGGTGACGATCTCGCCGGGCCGGGCGCTGTACCAATGACGCGTCCTTCACACAGTGAGCACAGGCACCACCGCCCGGCGGCGACACCGGCGCCGGCAGTGACCGCCGACACCAGCAGAAGCAGCACGACAGCGAAAGTACGACCCGTACGACAAGCGCGCGGACCGACCGCCCGACGCGGAAGCGAGCGGTCCCGGCCGAGCAGGGGGGTGCCAGGACGATGCGTCGCATCGACGTGACCGGAGCGGGCGGCGTACGCCTCGCCGCATGGGAGTTCGCCGACCCGCCCAAGACCGGCGACGGCGAGCAGACGCCGGGCGTGCTGTTACTGCACGGGCTCATGGGCCGCGCCTCGCACTGGGCGCCCACCGCCCGCCTGCTCGCCGAACGGCACCGCGCCGTCGCCCTCGACCAGCGCGGCCACGGCCAGAGCGACAAGCCCGCCGACGGCTACACCCGTGAGGCCTACATCGACGACGCCGAAGCCGCCCTCGAACAACTCGGCCTCGCCCCGGCCGTCCTCGTCGGCCACGCGATGGGCGCCCTGACCGCCTGGCAGCTCGCCGCCAAACGCCCCGACCTGGTACGCGCCCTGGTCATCTGCGACATGCGGGCCTCCGCACTCGGCGCCGCCTCCCAGCGCGAATGGGAGAACTGGTTCAAGTCCTGGCCCCTCCCCTTCGCCACACTCGCCGACGTACGCAAGTGGTTCGGTGAGGACGACCCCTGGGTCGAGCGGCCGAACCCCGCCCGCGGCGAGTTCTACGTCGAGGTGATGACCGAGTCCCCGGACGGCTGGCGCCCCGTCTTCGAACCCGAGCACATGCTGAGGTCCCGCGAGAGCTGGGTGTACGACGCACACTGGGAGGAACTGGCACAGGTGCGCTGCCCCACCCTGGTCGTCCGCGGCCTGGACGGCGAACTGGGCCGCGCGGAGGCCCAGGAGATGGTCCGCGTCCTCCCCCACGGCCAGTACGCGGAGGTCCCCGACGCCGACCACTTCCTCCACCACGCCCAGCCGGAGGCATGGCGAGCCGCGATCGAGCCGTTCCTGGCCGACGTGCTGTCTCCGTGAGCGGCGCGGGAGTTCGACAACAGGGTCAGAGGACAGCGGCGGCCGTCTTGGGCCCGGCGGCCAGCCGCAGGCCGACCTCAACGAGAGTCCAGCCGAGGCGGACACGACCGGATGGCTCCCCCCGTCACTACGCCACCGCGTCGACACCACCGTTTCCTGGGCAAGCCGCCTGTGCCGGGACGCACCGGTCACCGAGATCCATGTCGAGCACGCCGCCTTCGACACCCACTCCATGAGCGTGGGCCGACAACTCACGGGGACCCAATACCAGCAGGGCACGCTCGCCGGGACCGACGCGCGCGCCTACCTCCACGAGATGTGGCGCTGCGCCTGCGCCTACTGCGGTGCCACGGGCGTGCCCCTGAACATCGACCATGTCCGGCCCCGAAGCCGAGGAGGCTCGGACCGCATCTCGAACCTCGTCCTGGCCTGCGTGCCCTGCGACAAGGCCAAAGGCAACCTGCCCGTCGACGTCTTCCTGACCCACAGGCCCGACCGACTGGCGCAGATCCTCGCCCGGGCCAGACCACCGCTTCGCGACGCCGCTGCCATGAATACGACCCTCTGCCGGCTCACCGAGGCGCTCACCGCACTCGGCAGGCCGGTTCACCCCCGGTCGGGCCACCGTACGAAGGGGAACCGAGCCGCCACGGCCCTGCCCAAGACGCACACCCTGGACGCGCTGTGCGTCGGACGCCTCGACCACGAGAACGGCGACGCGCCCGAGGGCAGCACAGCCTCACCACGCCGGCCGGGCGGATCAACGTCTCCCACTGGAACCTGCGGCTCCTGCAGCGCGGCGACGGGTACGGCTACGGCATCCGGCCAGAAGCCGCGCCGTCAATATCTCGAAAAACCGATTGATTGCGTTCCAACCGCTTCTTAGGGTGTGAGGTACACGGAAGGGAGGTGGTTCGGCAGATGTATGACAACCGGACGCGTGAGGTGACTGCGGGCTAGCGGCTCGCCGTCGTACTCAGTTCGGCGCCGGACCAGCGCGTGTGAGATACGCGCAGCCGGCCAATCCAACGCAGTCACCCGGCCCGCGGGCTCGCCGGTACGTCCGGCCGGCTCTTTCGTCTTCTGGCGGAGGACCTGAGCTCGCGGGTCGTCTGCGTTTTCGGGCGCCGGGGGTCAGGGGCTGAGGCGTTCCACCCGCCAGGTGCCGTCCGGTTCCGCGACGTAGCGGAGGCGGTCGTGGAGGCGGTTTTCGCGACCCTGCCAGAACTCGACCGTCGAGGGTGCGATGCGGAAGCCGCCCCAGTGCGGGGGGACCGGGACCTGGGTGCCCCCGGGATAGCGGGTGGTGAGTTCCTGGTAGGTGGCGTCGAGTTCGGCGCGGGAGTAGATGATCGAGGACTGGGTGCTGGCCCAGGCGCCGAGCTGGGAGCCGTGGGGGCGGGTGCGGAAGTAGGCGGCGGTTTCGTCGCGGCCGGTGCGGCGGGCGGTGCCGGTGACGATCACCTGGCGGGCCATGGGGTGCCAGGGGAAGAGCAGGGAGACGTAGGGGTTGGTGGCGAGGTCCTGGGCCTTGCGGGAGTCGTAGTTGGTGTAGAAGACGAAGCCCTGTTCGTCGTACTGCTTCATCAGGACGGTGCGGGAGCTGGGGCGCCCTTCGGCGTCGGCGGTGGAGACGATCATCGCGTTCGGTTCGTAGATCATTCCGGCGATGGCGGCTTGGGCTGCCTGTTTGAACCAGCGGGCGAACTGGTCCATGGGGTGGGGGGCGAGCGTGGACTCGTCGAGGCCTTCGGCGCGGTAGTGGGCTCGCATCTCTGCGGGGTTGGCGGACAGGTCCTCGGCGGGGCCTTCGGCCGCGTGTTCGACGATGGGTTCGATAACCGGGTCCGTCGTGGATTTGGCGGCGGGGTGAACGGGGTGCTGGGCTGCGGGTTCGTCCGGGTAGCGGTCGGTCACGCCGTCATCTTGCCGTACGGGCCCGGGGGCCCTCGGCGGCTTGTGAACAGTGGGCACGGTGGGAGTGCGGTTCATCACTGTGTGGCACTGAGTGCCGCTTGGTCTCCCCAAAGGTGGCACTCGGGGATATCGTGCAGATGCCGTTCGGGTTGGGTGACCGCCGACCGATCGGGGCATCAACCGGGGTGACCGTTTCGGACCGCGAGTTTTCGAGAACGACCGCTACAGACCGTGGAGCCGGGGCGGCGCACCCCTTCCCGCCGTACACATCACGAGGAGCCGCCTGATGTCCGATTTCGTACCCGGGCTCGAGGGAGTCGTCGCGTTCGAGACGGAGATCGCCGAGCCGGACAAGGAGGGCGGTGCCCTGCGGTACCGCGGCGTCGACATCGAGGACCTGGTCGGCCATGTCTCGTTCGGGAACGTGTGGGGGCTGCTCGTGGACGGCGCCTTCAACCCCGGGCTGCCGCCCGCCGAGCCGTTCCCGATCCCGGTGCACTCCGGTGACATCCGGGTGGACGTGCAGTCCGCGCTGGCCATGCTCGCCCCGGTGTGGGGCCTGAAACCGCTGCTGGACATCGACGTGGAGCAGGCCCGCGACGACCTGGCCCGGGCCGCGGTCATGGCGCTGTCGTACGTCGCCCAGTCGGCGCGCGGCCAGGGGCTGCCGATGGTGCCGCAGCGGGACATCGACAAGGCGCAGTCCATCGTGGAGCGGTTCATGATCCGCTGGCGGGGCGAGCCGGACCCGAAGCACGTCGCGGCCGTCGACGCCTACTGGACGTCGGCAGCCGAGCACGGGATGAACGCCTCCACCTTCACCGCGCGCGTGATCGCCTCCACGGGCGCGGACGTGGCCGCAGCGCTGTCGGGTGCCGTGGGTGCCATGTCGGGGCCGCTGCACGGCGGTGCGCCCTCCCGAGTGCTCGGCATGATCGAGGAGATCGAGCGCACCGGTGACGCGGAGGCGTATGTGAAGGGCGCCCTGGACCGGGGTGAGCGGCTGATGGGCTTCGGCCACCGGGTGTACCGGGCGGAGGACCCGAGGGCGCGCGTGCTGCGGCGCACCGCCCGTGAGCTGGGCGCGCCGCGCTTCGAGATCGCGGAGGCGTTGGAGAAGGCGGCTCTGGAGGAGCTGCACAATCGCCGTCCCGACCGGGTGCTCGCCACGAACGTGGAGTTCTGGGCGGCGATCGTGCTGGACTTCGCCGAGGTACCGGCGCACATGTTCACGTCGATGTTCACGTGTGCCCGTACGGCCGGCTGGTCGGCGCACATCCTGGAGCAGAAGCGCACGGGCCGCCTGGTGCGTCCGTCGGCCCGCTATGTGGGTCCCGGGCCGCGCAGTCCGCAGGAGATCGAGGGGTACGCGGACATCGCGCACTGACGACCGCACTGACGGCAAGGGAGCGCTGGGCTGTCCTCAGCCCAGCGCCTCCTCCAGCAGTGCCGCCCACTGCGTCACCACTCGTTCGCGGCGGGCGGCGTCGTCGGTGAGGAGGTTGGCGAGGCCCAGGCCGCGGGCCATGTCCAGCAGGCCCTGGACCGTTTCGCGGACGCCCGGACTCCTCTCGTCGGCGCGGAGCAGGTCGACGGCGATGCGGTGGGTCTCGCGCCCGACGCGGGCCTCCAGTTCGGTCACGCGGGGGCGCAGCTGCTCCTCGTTGGAGGCGGCGACCCACAGGTGCAGGGCGGCGCGGAACAGCGGCCCGGTGTAGAGGTCGACGAGGGCCGCGACCACCGCGCGCCGGTCGGCCGCCCCGTGCGGGAACAGGGCCCTCAGTGCGGTGGAGCGCTCCTCGGCGACGTACTCGACGGCCGCCGTGAACAGGTCCTCCCGGGTCGGGAAGTGGTGCTGGGCGGCGCCCCTCGAGACGCCGGCGCGTTCGGCGACGACCAGGACGGTGGAGCCGGCCCAGCCGTGGTCGGCGAGGCAGGCCACGGCGGCCTGGAGGAGCCGTTGCCGGGTGGCCCGGCTGCGGTCCTGCTTGGGCACGCGCTCGCGTTCGACTGTGTTCACACCACCCATGAGGGGTCCCGTCGCTCCAGGAAGGCCGTCATTCCCTCGCGGGCCTGCGGGGAGGAGAACAGCCGGGCCGAGAGCGCGGTCAGGTCGGCCGCGTCCCGGTCGAAGGTCTGCAGCACAGTAGCGGTGAGGATGCGTTTGGTCTCCGCCAGGGCCTGGGGTGCGGCCCGCCGCAGTCCGTCGAGCACGGGTTCGAGCACTTGGTCGATGTCGTCGCCGGTGGCGGTGAGCAGGCCGGTGCGCACGGCTTCGGGGGCGTCGAAGCGCTCGCCGGTGAGGTAGTGGCGGGCGAGGGCGCGGGGGTCGGTGCGCGGCAGCAGGGGCAGGGAGATCACGGCGGGGGCGACCCCGATGCGTACCTCGGTGAAGGCGAAGGTCGCGGCGGTGGACGCGGCGGCGATGTCGCAGGCGCCGAGCAGGCCGAGGCCGCCCGCGCGTACGTGTCCGGTCACCCGGGCGACGACGGGTTTGGGGAGCTCGATGATCTGCCGCAGCAGTGCGACCAGGGCGTCGGGGGGCGGTGGGTCGCGCAGGTCGGCGCCCGCGCAGAAGGTGCTGCCGGTGTGGGTGAGGACGACGGCGCGGACGTCGGGGTCCTTTCCGCAGGCGGTGAGCGCGTCGGTCAGGCCGCCGACGAGTGCGGCCGACAGGGCGTTGCGGTTGGCGGGCGAGTCGAGGGTGAGGGTGGTGATGCCGCGGTCGTGGGCGGTGCGGACGAGGTCGGTCATATCCGCTCCCTGAGCTGCCGGCGCAGGATCTTCCCGGAGGCGGCGCGGGGCACGCCGTCGATGAAGGTGACGTTGCGGACGCGTTTGTAGGGGGCGACGCGTTCGGCGACGTACATCATGACCTCGCCCTCGGAGAGGTCGTCGGCGCCCGCCCGGCGGACGACGAAGGCGTGGGGGACCTCGTTGTGGTCGTCGTTGTAGACGCCGATGACGGCGGCGTCGGCGATCCCGGGGTGGGTGAGGAGGAGGGCTTCGAGTTCGGCGGGGGCCACCTGGAAGCCCTTGTACTTGATGAGTTCCTTCACACGGTCGACGACGAACAGCCAGCCGTCGGCGTCGACGTACCCGACGTCTCCGGTGTGCAGCCAGCCGTCGCGGTCGATCATCGCGTCGGTGGCCTCGGGCCGTCCCAGGTAGCCCTTCATCACCTGGGGGCCGCGGATGGCGATCTCGCCGGCCTGGCCGACGCCGAGGTCCTTGTCGGGGTCGTCGAGGGACAGGATGCGCATCTCGGTTCCGGCGACCAGTTTGCCGACGGTGCCGGGGGGCGCGTCGTGGGCGTCGAGGGGGACGACGTGGGTGCACGGGGACAGTTCCGTCATGCCGTATCCCTGGCCTATGGGCGGCAGGCCGAGGCGCTGGGCGCAGGCCACGGCGAGCTCGGCGTCCAGGGGTGCCGCGGCGCTGATGATGTACTTCAAGGACGACAGGTCGTACTGGGCGACGACCGGGTGCTTGGCGAGGGCGAGCACGATCGGCGGGGCCACGTACAGGCCGGTGATGCGGTGGTTCTGGATGGCCGCGAGGAAGGTGTCCAGGTCGAAGCGGGGCAGTACGACGACGGTGGCGCCCTGCCGCAGGGGTGCGTTCATGAGGGCCGTCATGCCGTAGATGTGGAAGAAGGGCAGTACGGCGAGGATGCGCTCGCCGGGTCCCGTGCCGATGAGGGGCCGGATCTGGGCGAGGTTGGTGGCGATCTGACGGTGGGTGAGCATGACGCCTTTGGGGATGCCGGTCGTCCCGGAGGAGTACGGGAGCGTGGCGATGTCCCGCACCGGGTCGATGACGACGTGGGGCTCCGGCGCGGCGGAGGCCAGCATGTCGATCAGCGACCGGTGGCCGGGCGCGCTGTCGCAGACGAGGATCTCCTGGACGCCGCCCGAGAGTTCGGCGGCGCGGCGGGCCGTCTGAAGGAGCGGTGAGACGGTGATGATCCAGCGGGCCGCGGAGTCCCGTATCTGCTTGGCGAACTCCTCGGCAGTGGCCTGCGGGTGCACGGTGGTGACGCAGGCACCGGCGCGCGTGGCCGCGTAGAAGGCGAGGGGGAAGGCGATCGTGTTCGGGCTGTGCAGCGCGAGCACGTCGCCCTTGCGCACACCCGCCTCGGCGAGCGCGGCCGCGATCCGCCGGTGGAAACGGTCCAGTTGTTCGTACGTGAGGGTGGTGCCGTCCGTGCCGTCGATCAGGGCGGGCAGCTCGCCGAACTCGGCGGCCGGCCCCAGCACGGCGTCGTGGATGGGGAGTTCGACGGGCGGGACGTCTGCGTACTCGCTGCGGAACACTGTTCCTCCTCGCGCCGGCGCGCCGGTTGTCAGTACGACTTGGGCAGGCCCAGGGACTGGTGGGAGACGTAGTTGAGAATCATCTCCCGGCTCACCGGTGCGATACGAGACACGCGCGCGACCGTGATGAGGGAGGCGAGCCCGAACTCCCGGGTGAGGCCGTTGCCGCCGAGGGTGTGCACGGCCTGGTCGACGGCCTTCACACAGGCCTCCCCGGCCGCGTACTTGGCCATGTTGGCGGCCTCACCGGCGGCCGTGTCGTCCCCGGAGTCGTAGAGGAAGGCGGCCTTCTGCATCATCAGGCGGGCCAGTTCGAGGTCGATGTGCGCCTGCGCCAGGGGGTGCGCGATCGCCTGGTGGGCGCCGATGGGCTGCTGCCAGACGGTACGGTCGCGCGCGTACTGCACGGCACGGGAGACGGCGTAGCGACCGAGGCCGATCGCGAAGGCCGCCGTCATGATGCGTTCGGGGTTGAGACCGGCGAAGAGCTGGAGGAGCCCGGCGTCCTCGTCGCCGACGAGGGCGTCGGCGGGCAGTCGTACGTCGTCCAGGGTCAGCTCGAACTGCTTCTCCCGGCCGGTGAGTTCCATGTCGATCTGCCGCCGCTCGAAGCCGGGTGTGTCGCGGGGGACGATGAACAGGCAGGGCTTGAGCTTGCCGGTGCGCGCGTCCTCGGTGCGACCGACGATGAGGGTCGCGTCCGCGATGTCGACGCCGGAGATGAACACCTTGCGGCCGTTCAGGATCCAGTCGTCGCCGTCGCGGCGTGCGGTGGTGGTGATGCGGTGGGAGTTGGAGCCGGCGTCGGGTTCGGTGATGCCGAAGGCCATTATGCCGGTGCCTTCGGCGATTGCGGGGAGCCAGGTCTGTTTCTGTTCCTCGGTGCCGAAGCGGGATATCACCGTGCCGCAGATGGCCGGTGAGACGACCAGCATGAGCAGGGGACAGCCGGCTGCGCCGAGCTCTTCGAGGACGATGGACAGTTCTATGATGCCGCCGCCTCCGCCTCCGTACTCCTCGGGGAGGTTGACGCCGAGGTAGCCGAGCTTGGCTGCCTCTGACCAGAGTTCTGTGGGGTTGTGGGTGCGGCCGTGGCGGGTGCCGAGGGTGGCTACCGCTGTACGGAGGGCTTTTTGTTCTTCGGATTCGATGACGGGGCTCATTGTCGTCTCCCGGGTGCGGGTTCGTCGTGGTTGATCGCGCTCATGCGGCGGTAGCCGCATATCGATACAGCCCCGCGCCCCTGAAGGGGCGCTCCCTTACTCGGCGGTTTGAACCACTGCCAGCAGTGCCCCGACCTCCACCTGTTGGCCGGGGCCGGCGTGCAGGGCCGTGACCGTTCCCGTGGCCGGGGCCGTGATCTTGTGTTCCATCTTCATCGCCTCCAGCCAGAGCAGGGGCTGCCCGGCCTGTACCGTCGCCCCGGCCGTCAGCCCCTCCGCGACCCGTACGACCGTCCCGGGCATCGGGGCCAGCAGGGAACCCGGGGCGTGGTCGGCCGTGGGTTCGCGGAAGCGGGGCAGGGCCGTCAGGGCCGTCGAGCCGGCGTACACGTCGTCGCCGTAGCGGGCCACCGGGAACTTCCGTCGTACGCCGTCCACTTCGAGGATCACCAGGTGCGTGTCCGCGTGCACCACGCGCACCCCATCGGCCTCCGGACCCCCGCGCGTGTGCCGGTAGTGGACCTCGTGCTCCTCGCCCGCCATGAGGTACCGCTTGGTCTGCGGCTGCGACGGCAGGTTCCGCCAGCCGCCGAACCGTGAGCGGCCGTGGGCGTCCGCGAGGGCGGCGGCCAGGGGGGCGTACGGGTCGGGGCCGGACTCGGTGAGGACGGCGAGGTGGCGGTCGTAGAAGCCGGTGTCCATCCGGGTCGCCGTGAACTCCTCGTGGCGCAGGGAGCGGACCAGAAGGTCGCGGTTCGTCACCGGGCCGTGGATCTCGGCGCGCTCCAGGGCCCCCGCCAGCTTCCGGATCGCCTCCGCCCGGGTGGGGGCGTGGGCGACGGCCTTGGCGAGCATGGGGTCGTAGTGGACGCCGATGGTGTCACCGTCCGTGTATCCCGTGTCGAGGCGTACGCCCGGTACGGCGAGTCGGTGCAGGGTGCCGGTCTGCGGGGCCCAGTCCCGGGAGGGATCCTCGGCGTAGAGGCGGGCCTCGATCGCGTGCCCCCGCGCGCGTGGCGGCTCGTCGTCCAGTGCCGCGCCCTCCGCCACCCGGATCTGCAGGGCCACCAGGTCGATCCCGAACACCGCCTCGGTGACCGGGTGTTCCACCTGGAGGCGGGTGTTCATCTCCAGGAAGTGCGCCTTGTCCCCCGCGACCAGGAACTCGACCGTGCCCGCGCCCACGTAGTCGACGGCTCGGGCGGCCCGTACGGCCATCGAGCGCAGGGATTCGTCGAGTTCGGGGGTCAGTCCGGGTGCGGGGGCCTCCTCGATCACCTTCTGGTGGCGGCGCTGGAGGGAGCAGTCCCGGGTGCCGAGCGCCCACACCGTGCCATGGGTGTCGGCGAGGATCTGCACCTCGACGTGGCGTCCGCCCTCGACGTACGGCTCGATGAACACCTCGTCGTCACCGAAGGCGCCGCGTGCCTCGGCACGGGCGGCCGTCAGTTCGGCGTCCAGGTCGGCCAGTCGCCGTACGATCCGCATGCCGCGTCCGCCGCCGCCCGCCGCCGCCTTCACCAGGACCGGGAGGTCGGCATCCGTCACGGAGGTGAGCGGCTCCAGGCCCATCAGTTTCTTAGCGCGCGTCTTGGACGCCATCGCCTCGATCGCCTCCGGGGGCGGCCCGATCCACACCAGGCCGGCGTCGCGCACGGCACGAGCGAAGTCGGCGTTCTCGGAGAGGAAGCCGTAGCCGGGGTGCACGGCGTCGGCGCCGGACGCGAGGGCGGCCTTGACGATCAGGTCGCCGCGCAGATAGGTGTCGGCGGGTGCCGCGCCGGGGAGGCGTACGGCCGCGTCGGCCACGCGCGCGTGGAGGGCGTCCTCGTCGGCGTCCGAGTGCACGGCGACCGTGCGGATGCCCAGGTCACGGCAGGTGCGGGCGATACGGCAGGCGATCTCGCCGCGGTTCGCCACCAGAACGGAAGTAATCACGGGCATCGAAAGCATCGGGGGCGTAGGGGGCATAGGGGGCATAGGGGGCCTCACATCCGGAAGACGCCGAACCCGCCACGCGCGCCCTGGTAGGGCGCGGTGTGGATCGCGGACAGGCACAGGCCGAGGACGGTTCGGGTGTCGCGCGGGTCGATGACGCCGTCGTCGTACAGCCGCCCGGAAAGGAACATCGGCAGGGACTCGGACTCGATCTGCTGCTCCACCATGGCGCGCAGGGCGGCGTCGGCGTCCTCGTCGTACGGCTGCCCCTTGGCCGCCGCCGACTGCCGGGCGACGATCGACAGGACGCCCGCGAGCTGCTGGGGGCCCATGACCGCCGACTTGGCGCTGGGCCAGGCGAACAGGAAGCGCGGGTCGTAGGCCCGTCCGCACATGCCGTAGTGCCCGGCCCCGTACGAGGCGCCCATCAGCACCGACAGGTGCGGCACCGTCGAATTGCTGACGGCATTGATCATCATCGCGCCGTGCTTGATGATGCCGCCCTGCTCGTACTCCTTGCCGACCATGTAGCCGGTGGTGTTGTGCAGGAAGAGGAGCGGGATGTCGCGCTGGTTGGCGAGCTGGATGAACTGGGCCGCCTTCTGGGACTCCGCGCTGAACAGCACCCCCTGGGCGTTCGCCAGGATGCCGACCGGGTAGCCGTGCAGGGCGGCCCACCCGGTGCACAGACTGGTCCCGTACAGCGGTTTGAACTCGTCGAAGTCGGAGCCGTCGACGATGCGGGCGATGACCTCGCGCGGGTCGAAGGGCACCTTCAGGTCGCCGGGCACGATCCCGAGGAGTTCCTCCGCGTCGTACTTGGGCGGCTGCGCCGGTCCCGGGTCGGCGTACGCCTTGCGGTGGTTCAGGCGGGTGATCACGCGACGGGCCTGCCGGATCGCGTCCTGCTCGTCGACCGCGTAGTAGTCGGCGAGGCCCGACACGCGCGCGTGCATCTCGGCGCCGCCCAGGGACTCGTCGTCGCTCTCCTCGCCGGTGGCCATCTTCACCAGCGGCGGCCCGCCGAGGAACACCTTGGCGCGCTCCTTGACCATGATCACGTGGTCGGACATGCCGGGGATGTACGCGCCCCCGGCCGTGGAGTTGCCGAAGACGACCGCGAGGGTCGGGATGCCGGCGGCGGACAGGCGGGTCAGGTCCCGGAAGATGGCGCCCCCGGGGATGAAGATCTCCTTCTGGGACGGCAGGTCGGCGCCCCCCGACTCCACGAGGCTGATGCACGGCAGCCGGTTGGCGAGCGCGATGTCGTTGGCCCGCAGGGCCTTCTTCAGGCTCCACGGGTTGCTGGCGCCGCCCCGCACGGTGGGGTCGTTGGCGGTGATCAGGCACTCGACGCCCTCCACCACCCCGATGCCGGCGACGAGGGAGGCGCCGACCGTGTAGTCGCTGCCCCAGGCGGCCAGCGGGGACAGCTCCAGGAAGGGTGTGTCGGGGTCGAGGAGGAGTTCGATGCGTTCGCGGGCGAGCAGCTTGCCGCGTGCGCGGTGGCGGGCGACGTACTTCTCACCGCCGCCCGCGAGCGCCTTGGCGTGCTCGGCGTCCAGCTCGGCGAGCTTGGCGAGCATGGCGTCGCGGTGGGCGAGGTGGTCGGGGCTGCGGGGGTCCAGCGCCGACGACAGGACGGTCACAGCAGGGCCTCCGGTATCTCCAGGTGGCGGGCGCGCAGCCATTCGCCGAGGCCCTTGGCCTGCGGGTCGAAGCGGTGCCGCGCGGCGACGCCCTCGCCGAGGACGCCCTCGACGACGAAGTTCAGGGCGCGCAGATCGGGCAGGACATGGCGTTGGACGGTCAGGCCGGCCGTCTCCGGGAGCAGTGCGCGGAAGCGGTCGACGGTGAGGGTGTGGGCGAGCCACCGCCAGGCTTCGTCGGTGCGGACCCAGACGCCGACGTTGGCGTCGCCGCCCTTGTCGCCGCTGCGGGCGCCGGCGACGAGACCGAGGGGCGCGCGACGGGTGGGTCCCGGGGGCAGTGCCTCGGGCAGGGGCGGTTCCGGTACGTCGTCGAGTGCGCGGGTGTGGCTGGCCGGCGGCACGGGGATGCGACGGCCGTCGTGGAGGACCGCCACATGGGCTACGGCACCGCGGTCGAGGGTGGCCGCCTCGAAGACCCCATACGGCTGCCCCTTCCCCGGTGGGGCGACCACATGGAAGCCGGGGTAGCTGGCGAGCGCCAGTTCGACGGCGGCGCCGGTGAGCGCACGACCCACGGCGTCCTCGGCGGAGTCCCGCACCACGAGCCGCAGCAGGGCACTCGCGGTCTCCTCGGTGGGCGCGTCCGGGCGATCGGTGCGGGCCAGCTCCCAGCGCACCTCTCTCGGGCGCGACTCGGCCGCGTCCAGGGCCGCCTCCATCTGGGCCCTCACGAGCGCGGCCTTGGCCTCGATGTCGAGCCCGGTCAGCACGAAGGCGACCTCGTTGCGGAAGCCGCCGAGCCTGCTGAGGCCGACCTTCAGGGTGGGCGGTGGTGCCTCCCCGCGCACGCCCTCGATCCGCACCCGGTCCGGCCCCTCCTGGGTGAGCCGGACGGTGTCCAGCCGAGCGGTGACGTCGGGGCCCGCGTACCGGGCGCCGGCCGTCTCGTACAGCAGCTGTGCGGTGACCGTGCCGACGTCCACGACGCCGCCGGTGCCGTCGTGCTTGGTGATGACGCTGCTGCCGTCCTCGTGGAGTTCGGCGAGCGGGAAGCCGGGCCGGTGCAGCCGCTCGGGGGGATGCTCGGCGAAGAAGGCGTAGTTGCCGCCGGTGGCCTGTGCCCCGCACTCCAGGACGTGCCCGGCGACCACCGCTCCCGCCAGCCGGTCGTACTCCTCGGGCCCCCACCCGAAGTGGGCGACGGCCGGTCCGGTGACCAGCGCCGCGTCCGTCACGCGCCCGGTGACCACGACGTCGGCGCCCTCGCGCAGACACGCGGCGATCCCGTGCCCGCCGAGATAGGCGTGGGCGGTGAGGGCGCCGGGGTTGGACGCGGTGAGGTCGTCGCCCTCGACGTGCGCCACCCGGACGGCGATGCCGAGGCGTCCCGCCAACTCACGTACCGCGTCGGCGAGTCCGGCCGGGTCGAGCCCACCCGCGTTGGCCACGATCCGCACGCCCCGCTCGTGGGCGAGGCCGAGGCACTCCTCCAACTGGCCGAGGAACGTGCGCGCGTAGCCGCCGCCGGGGTTCTTCAGGCGGTCACGGCCGAGGATCAGCATGGTCAGCTCGGCGAGGTAGTCGCCGGTGACGACGTCGAGGGGGCCGCCGGTGAGCATCTCGCGCAGGGCGTCGAAACGGTCGCCGTAGAAGCCGGAGGCGTTGCCTATGCGCAGGGGACGCAGGGTCGTCACCGGGCGGCTCCCTTCGGCGGGCGTCCGCTGCCCGGTGGGCCCGCGAAGGCCTGTGCGATGTCGAGCCAGTGGTCGGCGTCCGGGCCCTCGGCGCGCAGTGCGAGGTCGGCGCGGTGGGCGCGCTGGGTGACCAGGAGGCAGAAGTCGAGGGCGGGTCCGGTGACGCGCTGTGGGGCGTCTTCGGGGCCGTACGTCCACAGGTCGCCGGACGGCGCGAGGAGTTCGACGCGGAACGGGTCGGCGGGCGCGGGCAGTCCCTGGACCGCGTAGGAGAAGTCGCGGGTGCGGAATCCGAGCCGGGCGACGTGCCGGAGCCGGGCCGTGGGCGCGGGTGCCACACCGAGCGCGTCCGCCACGTCCAGGCCGTGGGCCCAGGTCTCCATCAGGCGGGCGGTGGCCATCGAGGCGGTCGACATGGGCGGCCCGTACCAGGGGAAACGGGCGCCGGGCGGTGCCTGGCGCAGGGCCCGGTCGAGCGCGGCGCGGCCCTCGCGCCACCGGGCGAGCAGTTCGGCGGGCGGGCGCCCGGCTTCCTCGCGTGCGGCCTCGTCGACCCAGGCGCCGGGCGACGCGAGGGCCTTCTCGACCTCCGTCGCGAAGGCCTCCGGGTCCGTGACGGCCAGCAGGGCGGCGCGGTCGGTCCATGCGAGGTGCGCGATCTGGTGGGCGATGGTCCAGCCCTCGGCGGGGGTGTCCAGCGCCCAGCCGCCTTCCCCCGACTCGGCCACCAGTCGGTCGAGTTCCTCGCTCTCCCGGCCCAGGTCGTCGATCACGGACGATGCGTCGGACACGATGCGCTCCCCTCGGGGCACGACGGTGTGCGTGGGGAGCATGGCAGCGGGCGGAGAAACAAGCAAGCGTGCTTGCATGGATCGCTCACGCTCAGGGGGCTCACAGACAGGGACGCCGGGGACAAGCGACACTCAGGTTCCGCGACCGGCTGCCAGCAATTCCCAAGGTTTTCACAGCCCCCGTTTGCAGTTCCTTGCCGTATTGCGGTGCCGCTGTTCCCGGAGCCGGCGCCGGTGCCCGCAGCGGTTCCGGTTCCGGCGGAGTACGCGGCCGGGGCCCCGGCGGGGCAGCAGGCCGGCCGGCCGACGCCCGACCCGTACGGGTTCCCCGGCCAGGCTCCCGGAGCCGTACCGCACCAACTCCCGGACGGCCGCCCGCTCTTCCGGTGACGAGCGGCCCTGGCACGGGGGCTGACTCCGCTCCGCGACCGGGGGTACAGGCGCATAACGGCTTCACACACATGACGAAGTCCATTACCCTGGACTTCCAGGTACACCAAGCTGCACGACCTCCGCCCAGCACCTGGAAGGCCCCGTGAACACGCCCAGCACCGCAGCCTCCGCCGTCTCTTCGGCGCCGACTCCCGCCTCGACCGCTCCCGTGGCGCCCGGCGGTCCTCGGCTGCGGGGTTCCCTCGGGCCCGTCGGCCTGGTGCTCACCGGAGGCGTCTCGGTCCAGTTCGGTGGCGCGCTCGCGGTGAGCCTCATGCCGCGGGCCGGTGCGCTCGGGGTCGTCACCCTGCGCCTGGTGGTGGCCGCGATCGTGCTGCTCCTGGTCTGCCGGCCCCGGCTGCGCGGGCACTCGCGCGCCGACTGGGGCACGGTCGTCGTCTTCGGCATCACGATGGCCGCGATGAACGGCCTCTTCTACCAGGCCGTCGCCCGCATCCCGCTCGGCCCCGCCGTCACCCTGGAGGTCCTCGGCCCCCTCGCCCTCTCCGTCCTCGCCTCACGCCGCGCGGTGAACGTGGTCTGGGCGGCCCTCGCCCTGGCCGGCGTGTTCCTGCTGGGCGGCGGAGGCTTCGGCGACCTGGACCCGGCGGGCGTCGCCTTCGCACTGTCGGCGGGCGCCATGTGGGCGGCGTACATAGTCTTCAGTGCCCGTACCGGACGACGCTTCCCGCAGGCCGACGGCCTGGCGCTTGCGATGGCGGTCGCGGCGGTGCTGTTCGTGCCGCTGGGCATCGCCGAGTCCGGCACGAGGCTGCTGGTACCGGTGACGATCGGACTCGGCGCGGCCGTGGCGATGCTCTCCTCGGTCCTGCCCTACACCCTGGAACTCCTCGCCCTGCGCCGCCTGCCCGCCTCCACCTTCGCGATCCTGATGAGCCTGGAACCGGCCCTCGCGGCGACGGCGGGCTTCCTGATCCTCGGCCAGTCCCTGACCGCGACCCAGACGGTCGCAATCGCGCTGGTCATCGCGGCGAGCATGGGGGCGGTGCGGACGCAGGTGGGGCGGGGCAAGGTGAAGGTGGCACAGCCGGAGGCGTAGGTGCCGGGGCGGTTCCCACTCCCGCCGTCGGAACGCTCGCAGCGCCTCGGCCGTGGTCGCGGCCGACGTGGTTTCCTCGGGACTCCTCGGTTCCGCGCGGCAGAACAGAACGTCGCGAGTCCGCCGCGAACAGGGACGGATTTTCAGCGGACAGGTTCCCTCAGCGGTGCGTGATCATGACCACGCGGTACGCCCATGTCCGAAGTGATCTTCGCTGCTAAAGTGCACTTTCGACCGATCAGCGTCTGACCAACTGCTGATCGGGTGCAAATGCGGGGGAAGAGAAGCATTTGGGGGAGCCGTTAAGTTTGGACGCCTACCGGCGTCCCCGCACGCCCTCTTCCCCCTTGGTACTGCAAGGGGAAGTCTACGTGAAACCCATACGTATGCGCGTTGCCGCCGTGAGCGTGCTGGCCGCCATCGGCCTTGCCGCCGCAGCTCCGATGGCCACTGCCCAGGAGTTGCCGAAGGCCGCAGCCGCGTCCGCCCAGGAGGTCGGGGCAGCGGAGTCGCTGAAGGCCCTGCTGGACAGCAAGGACCCCGAGGTCCAGGCCTTCATGGCGAACTTCAGCAGTGAGGAACTGGCCGCCTTCAAGCAGGCGGCCGAGACCAAGCCGGGCGATGGCATGGTCGGATTGAAGGCCCCCAACTGGGGCCAGATCATGCGCGCCCTCAAGAGGATCGGCGGCTTCGCCAGGGCTGTGGCGGGCAAGTACGACGACTTCAAGCGGTGGGTCGACGACCGGCCGTGGTACATCAAGTACGCCATCAAGGCGATCTCGCCCGGTCTGTCGCTCTACGACATCTGGTGGCACTTCAACCACTGAGTCGCCTGCCCGTCCGGCCGCCTGTACGGGCGGCCCGGACGGGCTTCACCGCGTTGCCACGACGCCTGTGGATCTCGGCGCCGTGTCGGCGCTTTTGACCCGAAGGGAATTGACACTCGAAGGGACTGACGATGGAAAACGACCAGGGCCAGGACGTCGAACCCAAGGTCACTGAGGGAACCTGGGGCATGCCCCTGATCGTTTTGATTCCGGTCGCCCTGATGCGGGTCTTCACAGATCTTTCGACACCGTGGCTCGTGGTGGCGTGGATGCTGTGGGGCCTTGCAGCTCTGCTGACGATCGTCGGGTGGGTCCAAGTGGTCCGCTACGGCCCGCGGCAGGCACGAGGATGGTCTGCCTGCGTCCCGCTGCACTGCGCGCTTCTCTGGCTCGGGGCACAACTCGTCCTCGCCGATTAGGGATTGCCGGGAGATGGGTGAACCGCCGCCCCTGTCGCGGAGCGCGGCGGCTCGCCTCGCAGCAGAACCCGGCCGGTGCAGGGACTGCCGGACGACCGTTCGAGCGGCGGCGTGGGCGTGCAGGGCCCGGACGGGCTCCTGATGCCCATGTCCGGCACCCACCCGGCCGCCCCCACCGCCTTGGTGTGCACCAGCTCTGCGACACATTTCCCGGATGTGTCGCAGTTCCGCGGGTGCACCACCTCCGTCGGCACCCCCGCGCACGGGGCCCATCACCGCCCCTCCATCCGTCCGAACACCTCCAGCACCTCCGCGTCGCCCGCCCGGGCGTTGAGGAAGTAGTCCGCCCACTCGGCGATGTCCTCGTAGGCCGACTCCCGGGTCAGGCGGGTGATGGCGGACGGGATGTCGAAGTGCGTTCTGCGCAGGTCCACTCCGGGTCCGAGCAGGCACCAGTGGGCGCCGGGGCGGCCGTAGGGCATGCCGACGCTGCCGGGGTTGACCACCTGGCGGCCGTGGGCGAGGCGGACGTACGGCATGTGGGTGTGGCCGCACACCACCGTGCCGATCGTTTCCGGCAGCTTCTCCCATAGCTCCGCCCAGCGGGTGAGGGGCGAGTCGACGAGCACGACCTCCTCGTCGTTCCTCGGCGTCGCGTGGCAGAACAGGACGTCGCCGAGGCCGCGTACCGGGAGTGTCACCGTCAGCGGCAGAGCGGAGAGGAAGTCGACCTGTTCGTCGCGGAGGCGCGACGCCGCGTACGGGCCGATCGGGTCGGGAATTTCCGTCCGCTCGCCGCGGCGGTACTCAACCAGCTCCCGGTCCGCGTTCCCCGCGACCCACACCACCCGCTCGCCCTCGCGCATCAGCAGGTCCAGGACCTCGGCGGGCTGCGGGCCCGCCGTGATGTCGCCCGTCACCACGACGCGGTCGGCGGCGGCGACCTCCGGCTCCGCGAGTACCGCTTCCAGGGCGGGCAGTACGCCGTGGATGTCGGAGAGGACCGCCACCCGGTCCAGTACGTCGCTCACTTACTCGTCCCCTTCCTTGTCGATGGCCTCCTCCAGCCCCTCCGCCAGCACCTCCGCCAGGTGCCGTGCCCTGACACCCGCAAGCTGCTGAAGCTGGGTACGGCAGGAGTAGCCGTCCGCCAGGATCACCGCGTCCTCGGGTGCCGAGCGCACCGACGGGAGGAGTTGGTCCTCCGCGCAGGCGGTCGAGATCTCGTAGTGGCCCTTCTCGAAGCCGAAGTTGCCCGCGAGGCCGCAGCAGCCGCCGGTGAGTTCGCCGGTCAGGCCCGCCGCCGTGCGCAACCGGCGGTCGGCCGTGTCGCCCAGGACGGCGTGCTGGTGGCAGTGGGTCTGGCCGGCCGCCGGGCGGTCGAGGCGGGGCGGTGCCCAGTCGGGGGCGTGCTTCTCCAGGGCCTCCGCGAACGTCACCACCGCGGCGGCGAGGCGCTGTGCGCGTGAGTCGTCGTGCAGCAGCTCGGGGAGGTCCGTGCGCAGCGCGGCGGCGCAGCTCGGCTCGAGGACGACCACCGGGGCGCCCGCCGCCAGGACCGGGTCCATCAGGTCCAGGGTGCGGCGCATGACCTTGCGGGCGCGGTCCAGTTGGCCCGTGGAGACGTACGTCAGGCCGCAGCAGACCCGGCCACGGCGGCCCGGCGGCAGGGCGACCCTGAGGCCGGCCGCTTCCAGGACGCGGACCGCCGCGCGGCCCACGGACGGCGACAGGTGTTCCGTGAAGGTGTCCGGCCAGAGGGCCATCAGGGGACCGGTCGCCCGGGGGCGCCTGCCCGTCGTGCGCCTCCACCATCGGGTGAACGTCTCCTGCGACAGCCGGGGGAGGCGGCGCTCGGGTGCGATCCCGGCCAGGCGCTTGGCGAGTGCCGCCAAGGGGTCGGCCGAGGCCAGGGCGTTGACCAATGAGGCCGTGCGGGTGCGGGCCACCGCTCCCAGCCACAGCGGCAGCCATCCCATCGCGTAGTGCGCGGCCGGGCGGCGACGGCCGGCGTAGTGGTGGTGCAGGAACTCCGCCTTGTACGTGGCCATGTCGACGCCGACCGGGCAGTCCGTGCGGCAGCCCTTGCAGGACAGGCACAGGTCGAGGGCGTCTGTGACCTCCGTCGAGCGCCAGCCGTCCGTCACCACCTCGCCCGCCAGCATCTCGTGCAGCAGCCGGGCCCGCCCGCGCGTGGAGTGCTCCTCCGCGCCCGTCGCCCGGAAGGACGGGCACATCACCGAAGAGCCGGACACCGGCGTCGTACGGCACTTGGCGACGCCCACGCACCGGCGGACCGCCGCCGAGAAGTCGCCGCCGTCCGCCGGATAGCCGAAGGCGACCTCGACCGGCTCCCGGGGGAGCACCGCGAACCTCAGGTTCTCGTCCAGGCGGGCCGGGCGGACCAGGATGCCGGGGTTGAGCAGGCCGTCCGGGTCCCACACGTCCTTGGAGCGGGCGAAGAGGGCGACCAGGTCCGGCCCGTACATCTTCGGCAGCAGCTCCGCGCGCGCCTGCCCGTCGCCGTGCTCTCCCGACAGCGAACCGCCATGGGCGACAACCAGGTCCGCGAGGTCCTCGGAGAAGCGGCGGAAGCGGGCGACGCCCTCCTCGGTCAGCAGGTCGAAGTCGATACGGACGTGGATGCAGCCGTCCCCGAAGTGGCCGTACGGGGTGCCGCGCAGGCCGTGGTCGGTCAGGAGGCGGCGGAAGTCCCGGAGGTAGTCGCCGAGCCGGGCGGGGGGCACCGCGCAGTCCTCCCAGCCCGGCCAGGCTTCACTCCCGTCCGGCATACGGGTCGCCGTACCGGCGGCGTCCTCCCGCAGCCGCCACAGCGCGCGCTGTCCGGCAGGGTCGGTGACGACCGTGGCGTCCGTGACGTCCGCAGCCCGGACGATGGCCTCCGCACGCGCGCGTGCCTCCGCCTCGTCCCCGCCGCCCGCCTCAACGAACAGCCAGGCGCCACCGCGCGGCAGCCCCGCCGACGGTGGTACGAGATCGGCGGCCATGCCCTCCACCGTCAGCGGGCCGAGCGGCAGCAGCCCGGCCGCCGCCTGGGCCGCCGCCATCTCGTCCGCGTACCCCAGCACGGCGAGCGCACGCGCGCGGGGTGCCTCGACGAGGCGGACGACAGCCTCCGTCAGGACGCCCAGCGTGCCCTCGGAGCCGCAGAAGGAGCGGGCCACGTCCGCGCCCCTCTCCGGCAGCAGCGCGTCCAGCGCGTAACCGGAGATACGGCGCGGCAGGGTCGGGAAGCCGGTGCGCAGAAGCGCCAACTCGCCCTCCACCAGCGCCCGCAGACCTTCGGGGGCACCCTTCCAGGACCTGCCCGGGGTCAGCGGCTCGCCCCGCGCGGTGAGCACCGACAGCTCCCGTACGTTGTCCGCCGTCGTCCCCCACGCCACCGAGTGCGAGCCGCACGCGTTGTTGCCGATCATTCCGCCCAGCGTGCAGCGGGCGTGGGTGGAGGGGTCCGGGCCGAAGCGCAGGCCGTGCGGAGCGGCGGCCTCCTGGAGGCGGTCCAGGACCAGGCCCGGCTGCACCACCGCCGTGCGCGCCTCGGGGTCCAGAGACACGATCCGGTTCATGTGGCGGGTGAAGTCGAGCACCACGCCCGTGCCCGTCGCCTGCCCGCCGATCGACGTGCCGCCGCCGCGGGCGACGACCGGCACGTCGTGCGCCCGGCACACCGCGAGCGCCGCCGCCACGTCGTCCGCGTCCCGGGGCGCCACCACGCCGAGCGGGACACGCCGGTAGTTGGACGCGTCCATGGTGTGCAGCGCCCGCGCGGTCGTGTCGAACTCGACCGCACCGCGCACCGCCGCGCGCAGCTCCCGGCGCAGCGCACCGACGTCGGCGGCGCCCTCCGCCCGCTGCCCTCGCACCCCACGATCCGTCATGCCACCAGCATGCCTGCCGCCACTGACAGTGACCGTCCCGGGGCATACCGGAGCCGTCTCGCAGGGCCATGGCGACTGCGGCCCCAGGTTGGCCACGCAGCGATCACATGACCGGATTCCGAATCGAAACCGTCTCGTTCCGATCACAGACCCATCTGTGACTCACCTGTAGTGACCGGTCCGCACGTGTGCCCCGGGGCGGCGCTGTCCCGTCTGAAGGCGGGGGTGGCGCTTCCGGCGCTGTACGCCCGTTTCCCGGACCTGGAACCTGGCGGTCCCGGCGAGCGAGCTGCGCAACAAGCCGGTGGTGACGCAGAACGACCTGTTCGAGCTGCCGGTACGGCTCGAGGGCTGAGGCAGGGGTTCCTCGCCCCCGCCCTTCCCGTCCCTGGGGGCTGCGCCCCCAGGACCCCCGCTGTCGGCCTTACGGCCTCGCCCGCGAACGCCGGGCGGGCTGAATTCTCAGCCCGCCCGGCAGGCGAGGAGCCGGAGCCCGGAAGCAGGCGCCCTGGAGGGCGCGCAGGGGCAGACCGACGGAAGGCCGACGCACGCGGTCCCGCTTCAGTGCTGTGCGCCCTGGGCTTCCCTCGAGCCGGCGACGAGCCCCTGCGTGTCCTGGGCCTGGGCGGTGGACTCCTGAGTGTTCTCCGGCCTGTCGGCGAGCTTGAGCCAGACCACTCCGACGATGATGACGCCCAGCCACAGGGCCTGGACCGTGGTGAGGGTCTCGTCGAAGAAGACCGGGCCGAGCAGCGCCGCGCCGGCTGCCCCGATGCCCGCCCAGACGGCGTAGCCGATACCGACGTCGATGGTGCGCAGTGCGACGCTCAGCGCCCAGAGCGTCAGGAGGAAGAACACGACGGCGACCAGTGACCACGTCAGACGGGTGAAGCCGTGGCTGCCGCCGACGGAGAGCGCGTAGCCGACTTCGAATCCTCCGGCGAGGAGGAGCATGAGCCAGGAGTTGGCCGAGGAGCGGTCGGTGTGGGACATGTACCCGGGTCCTTTCGGGGAGACGGATCAGGCGTGGGCGGGATTCCTAGGCGGCACCGCTGAGCTGGAGGCCGACGACCCCCGCGATGATGACGACGATGCCGAGGGCCTTGCGCCAGTTCAGGCGCTGACCGAAGAGCAGCACTCCGAGCACGGTGATGCCGACACCGGCGATGGACGTCCAGATGGCGTAGCCCACGCCGACGTTGAAGGTCAGCAGTGCCCTGCTGAGGAAGTAGGTCCCGAGCGCGCCGCTGACCAGGGTGATGGCGGTCCACCGGCGGTTCTTGAAGCCTTCGGCCTTGCCGGCTGCGATGGCGACGACGATCTCGAAGATGTCCGCGATGGCGAGGTAGAGCCACTGCATGGCAGTCCTTTCGTTCGGTGAGGGGCAGCGTGTTTCGGGACCGGCTCGCCGTGGAGCGACGGTGGCCCGGACGGCGGCGGCAACAGCGGCCAGGCCACACTTCCCCATGACATTTGCTTGTACGTGCATACTCGGCGCGCTTATAGAGCCACGTCACCAGGCTCTCGAGCAGACAGACAAAGCTTGCATGAACATGTATCTAGCTGTCAATGCCGCTCGGGAGAGCGCCGCGTGCGCCCGGCCCAGGTGATGTACACGCCCCCTGCCCCCGCCGCCACGGCCACCACCACACCGAGCAGGGTCGCGCTGAAGCCGATGCCGACCGCGTCACCGAGGTAGCCCGAGCCGACCGGCAGGAGCCCGGCGAACAGATATCCCCAGGAGCTCAGCGCCGCGTTCGACTCGGCCAGCCGGGCCGCGTCGACCCGGGCACCCAGCAGGGAGAAGCCGCCCAGCTGCCCCATCCCCTGCCCGGCGCCGGCGAGGACGGCGGCCGCGAGCAGCAGACCGATCGACCGGCCGTGCACGGCCGACACGACCAGCGCCATGCCCGCGGCGGTCGCCACGGTGGCGGTGGCCAGCAGCCAGCGTGTCGGCCATCCGCTCACCACGAACTGCACCGCGGTCGACGTACCGAACATCACGAACGCCGTGCCGCCCGCCACGATCCGGTTCTCGGTCCCGAGCAGGGCCGCCAGCAGGGACGGGCCGAGCGCGAGCAGGAACGACGTCCCGGTCATGCCCGGCATGTACGCGGCCAGCCCCAGCAGGAGATCGCGCCTGTTGCGGCGCGGCACGGACGGCAGGCGCAGCCACGGCCCCGTGGCGGGGCGGCGGACGTTCGGCGCGTGGCGTACCACCAGGAGCGCCGACAGCAGCAGCACGGCCTCGACGTCGAACACCGTCACCGTGGGCGCCGGCAGCGTCTGGGCCACACAGCCCGCCAGCAGCGGGCCGGTGGCCAGGCCCGTGCCCATGGCCACCGACCCGGCGAGCGAGGCCTGCCGACGCCGCTCGGGTCCGCCGACGTCCACCACCGCCGCCATGCCCGCGGCCACCGTGCCGCCCACCGCGAGACCGGTCAGCAACCGGGCGGCCAGCAGCGCGGCGACGCTCGTCGCGGTCGCGTAGAACAGACACGCGAGCAGCGCGCACAGCACGCTCGGCAGCAGCACGGTCCGCCGGCCGCAGCGGTCCGAAAGGGCGCCCGCGACCGGCAGGGCGAGCAGCAGTCCGCCGATGTACATCGCGAAGACCACGGTCAGGGTGCCCGTGGCGAAACCGATCCGGTGCTGCCACAGCACGAACAGCGGGGTCGGCGCGTTCGACAGCATGAACACCGCGGTCAGCGGCCAGGCAGCGCGCCAGATGTCCCCCTGGCCCGCCCGGCTCGTCCCGGTCGGCGACGCGACATGCCGACCCGCCCGTGGCGTACGGGTGGTTCCCATCACGCGGCGGAGCGCAGCAGGGGCAGCAGTTCCTCTGCGGTGCGCTCCAGGGCCGCCCGGTAACGGGGCTCTTCGAGGTTGGCGGTGGGCAACCGAAGCACGAGGTGGCGGGCACCGGCCTCGATGTAGCCGTCGAGCCATTCGGCGACCTGTTCGGCGGTGCCGCCGAAGATCCCCTGGGTGGTGCGCATGGTGGGCAGGTCGAGCCGGTAGTAGGCGCGGAAGTAGGCCTCAAGGGTCTGCTCGGCCTTCTCCCGGCTGTCGTCGACGGCGACAGACAGGTAGACGGCGGCGGTGACGTCGCTCTCGGGACGCCCTGCGGTCCCGGCGGCCTCCCGCACCCGCAGCCAGCCCTTCTCGTAGTTCGCGGCGGTGGTGCTGGTGGGCATCCAGCCGTCGTAGATCCGCCCCGTGCGCTCCAGCATCTTCTCGCCGGAGTGGGCCATCCACACCGGCGGCCCGCCCGGCCGGCCGGGCACGGGCAGCAGCGCCACGTCGTCGAGGCGGTGGTAGGTGCCCTCGTACGACACGGGGCCGCCCTCGGCGGCCCACAGTGCCCGGCAGATCTCGATGGTCTCCCGCATCCGGCCCACCCGCTCCTGGAACGGGACGCCGTACGCCGCGAACTCGGCCTGGGTGGCGGGCGAGGAGAAGCCGGAGCCCAGGCCGGCGATCAGGCGGCCGCCGGAGATCCGGTCCAGGCAGGCCAGTTCGTGGGCCAGGTGCACCGGCGGGCGCAGCGGCAGCAGGACGGCGGTACCGAGGCCGACCCGCTCGGTGGTGGTGGCCGCGGCGGTCAGGGCCAGCAGCGGGTTCATCCGGGAGCGGGCCAGCGGGGACTCGCCCGCCCAGATGGAGTCGTAACCCGACGCCTCGATCTTCGCGGCGAGTTCGCCGAGGTGGCTCGGGTAGTCGCCGCGGTCGACGACGGATTCGCGTCCGGGCAGGACGACGCCGATACGCAGGTCGGAGGGGGGCTTGGGCATGGGAGTTCCTCTCGGGCGGTCCGCAGGGCCGGTGCTCGGCGCCGCTGCTGGGTGGGGTCTCGGCCCGGTCGCACGGGCCCGGGTCAGGCGAAGACGGCGTCGATCAGCTCGTGTGCCTGGCGCGGGTTGAGGCGCGGGTCGCACAGGGTCAGGTAGCGCTCGGACAGCAGGTGTTCGGCGACGGGGCCGCCGACGCACTCGGTGACGTCGTCCGGGGTGGTCTCCAGGTGGAGCCCGCCGAGACGCTGTCCGTGCCGGTGCAGCTCCCGCCGGACGGTCACGGCCTCGGCGACGGCGTCATCGAGGTGACGGGTCTTGATCCCGGCCGTGGCCGTCACGGTGTTGCCGTGCAGCGGGTCGCTGAGCCACACCACGGGGTGACCCGAGCGGCGCACCGCCTCGGCGATCGGTCCGGTGGCGGTGGCCGCGGCCTGTGCGCCCATGCGCAGGATCAGGGTGAGCCGGCCGGGCAGCCGGTGCGGATCGAGGACCCCGCACAGCCGCACCACCTCGTCGGGCGTGGCGGAGGGGCCGATCTTGCAGCCGACGGGGTTGGCCAACGCGGCGAGCAGTTCCACGTGCGCCAGGCCGAGCTGACGGGTGCGCTCGCCGATCCACGGGAAGTGCGTGGAGGCCAGGTACGGCATACCGGTCGCCACGTCCCGGCGCACCAACGCGCCCTCGTAGTCCAGCACGAGCGCCTCATGGCTCGCCCACGGCCCGGTGGAGTCCGTGCGCAGCAGGTCGAGGGCGCCGATGACGCGCTCGCTCGCCTCGTAGGCCCGCAGCATCCGGACCGGGTCGTGGCGGCGGGCGGGCGCGGTCGGCTCGTGGGAGTTGACCAGGTGCCCGCGGAAGACGGGCAGGTCCATGCCGTCGGTCCGCTCCGTGGGACGGCTGCGCGGCTTGGCGAACTGGCCGCCCATCCGGCCGATGCGGACCACCGGCCGGCCGGTGCGCGCGGCGATCCGGTCGGCGAGGTCGGCGAGCAGTCCGGCCTTGCGCTCGGTGTGGTGCGGGGCGCACTCACGGATGTCCTCGGCGCAGTCGCCGGTCTGCAACAGCCCGGCCCGGCCCAGCGCCACCTCGGCGAGCTGCCCGCGCAGGGTCCGCACGTCCCGCGCCGTCGTGAGCGCGGGCGCGCCGCGCAGCTCCGCGCGCACCCGGGGCAGGTCGGGGTGGGCGCCCCAGTGGGGCTGTTGTTCGGCGGGGAGCAGGTCCCACACCGCGGGGGTGGTGGTCTCCGGCGCGGACAGCGAGGGAGACTCGCTCATCGGGTCCACTCCGGTCCGGGGACCAGGCCTTCGATCTCCACGAGCAGGTCGTCGCGGCACACGGCCACGTTCAGGTACACGGTCTCCGCGTCGGGGCCGAGCGCCTCCCGGCAGCGGGCGCGCACCACCGCGAGGTCCTCCTCGTGGCGGACGTACACCTTCACCAGGCGCAGGTCCTTCAGCTCGTGGCCGCTTTGCAGGCCGGCCGCGGCCAGGTTGGGGCCGCTGATCAGCTCGGCGATGTTCTCGAGGACCACCTCGGTCTGCCGGGCGACGTCGCCGCGGTGCACGGTCTCGTGGCCGAGGATGCTCGCGGTGCCGGAGACGAACAGCGTGCCGCCCGTGGATGCGTCGGCCGGTTCCAGCAGGGTGGCGCGGGCGAAGCTCGGCGGCTTCGGTCCGTACTGCTCGGGGTAGTGGTAGGCGGGCGTCTGCCGCTGGTTCTCCACGTGCCGGGGGCGGCCGTCGCGGCAGGCGATCAGAGTGAAGGAGATGCCCTCGCCGCGGGTGCCGATGCCAGTGGCGGCCGGCATGTGGCCGGTGCCGTCGCCGTAGGAGGCGAAGGCCTCGGCACGGCCTGCCACGAAGTCCCGGTAGATCTCCATGCCCTCGGCGTTGGTGCCGATGATGTCGCCGACGAAGTTCCACATCCGGAAGATGTGCGGGTAGCCGAGGTCGGAGACGAGTGCGAAGGCGGCCTCGTAGGTGGCGCGGACGGTGGGCGCGTAGACCGGCAGCGGGTCGATGGTGCCGGAGACGAAGAGGTGTTCGCCGTCGTGGGCGAAGGCCAGGCCGTCGCGGGTGCCGAAGACCGGTTCGGCGGTGGTGGTCCACACCTCGCGGAAGGCGTCGAAGCCGGGCGCGGACATGGGGATGGCCAGCTCGGGGTGGCCCTGGGGGGTGAGGGCGAGGCCGGAGTGCTCGCCGAAGGCCACCGTGGCGAGGACGTGGCGGCCGAGGACCGGCTGGGGGGTGCCGTCGAGGAGGGCGAAGTAGGCCTGTAAACCGGGGTGCTGGGACATGGCTCATGCCTTTCCGTGCGTGGGGGGGCCGGGCGGCCCGGAGGCCGCCGGTGACGGGCCCGTGCGAGGGGTGCCGCACGGGCCCGGGTGGTTCAGCCGGCCGCGCCGGCGTAACGCGGCCGCGGTTCCTCGGGCGCGAACGAGGGGGCGGTCTCGCTGCCGTGCGCGTAGCGGCGGAAGCCCGGTACGAGCTCGGCCTGGCGCAGCGCGCCGCGGTACAGGACCAGGCCGTGGACGGTGGCGCCGTCGTCGCGCCAGCAGACCAGCGGCAGGCCGTAGGTGTCTCCCTCGGGGGTGCCGAACAGGGCGATGTGGCCGTCGGCCGCCAGCAGGCTCATGACGCACCGCTCCCGGGTGCCGTGTCGAACAGCCGCCCGTAGCCGGTGATCCGGGCTGCGGCCTCACCCGCGCCGGCCAGGTGCAGGGCGTGCCAGAACAGCACCTGGTTGGCGGTCAGGACGGCGAAGTCCAGCTCCTTCTCCAGGGCGTTGATGACGCCGACCGCGCGGATGCCGTTGCCGGCGACCAGGACGGCGTCGGGCCGGTGGCGGGCGACGGTGGTGCGGATCCAGTCGGACAGGGCCTCGGGCGTGATCAGCTTCTGGTTGCTGGGCAGGCCGCACGGGCCGTGGTGGACGACCGTGAAGCCCTGCTCGGTGAAGTAGTCGGCGCCGAGCCCGGAGAGCCGGTCGTCGAACCACGGCGGGTTGACGATCGCCACCTTGCGGGCACCGAGCGCGGTGAAGCCGGTGACGGCGGCCGCGGTGGTGCCGGTGAGCGGGATCCCCCGGGTACGGCGCGCCAGCCGGTCGAACAGCTCTTTCTCACCGCTCGCGCCGAGCACATAGGCGGAGCTGGTGAAGCCGAGCGCGATCACGTCGAGCGGGGACGCCGCGAGCAGTTCCACCGCGTCGTCGATGAGCGGCGGCTCCACGAAGGCGCGCACGGGGTCGTGCGGGATCTTCGGGTCCATCTCGCCGCCGGGGCGCATCGCCGCGAAGTGCACGCGTGAGCCGTGGACGAAGACGTCGTCGGGGGCGATGGCCTGGAACTCCGACTCCGGGCCGACGTCCGCGTGCGGTACGACCACGCCGACCCGGGCCCGGGCCTCCCAGCCGTCCTTCTCGGCCTGGACGTTGCTCATGTTGGTCACTCCTTCCGGGGTCAGGCCGTCGCCTCGGCGGCCAGCGAGCCGCCGCGGACCGTGCCGGTACCGCTGCCGTCCAGGAAGCGGGGGTGCTTGCGGCGCATCTGGGACATGACGAACTCGTACGGCACGTCGTCGAAGTCGCCGTGATCGGCGACGAACTCCATGTTCTTCTCGCCCTGGTCGTCGAAGGGGTGGTGCACGCTGTCGGCGGTGCCGTCGAACTCCAGCGGCGTCATCCCGTACAGACGGCAAAGGATCTTGTTGAAGACCGGGGTGGCCTTCACCCATCTGTCGTCCAGGTAGACGGTGTTGAGGCCGTGGAAGAAGACGTCTCCGCCGATGTGGGCGCGCAGCCGGTCGGAGGCGAGGTGGTTGCGCACGTCGCCGTAGTGCAGACGGGCGGGGATGCCCACGGCCCGGCAGGCCGCCGCGTACAGCACGGACTTGTGCAGGCAGAAGCCCTTCTTCGTGGTCGCGATGTGGCTGGCCCGCAGTCCCTCCGGGGACAGATCGGCCCCGTACACCTCGTAGAAGACGTCGTCGCGGACCGCGTAGTACAGCTCGACGGCGAGCCGGCGCTTGTCGGCGGCCCGGTCGGCGACCGCGTGGTCGACGAAGGCCTGGACGGCGTCCGTCTCGTGGTCCAGGAATGCGGTGGGCGCGGTGAGCCGGGCGTGCTCGGCACTCGTGATGGCGTTCATGGTCACCCTTTCGTCAGCGCTGCCCGCTCACAGGCCCAGCAGGGCGGCGATGCGGTTGCGCTGGATCTCGCTGGTGCCGGAGTAGATGGTTCCGCCGACGGCGTTGCGCACGTCGCGTTCGATGCCGGTGCCGGTCAGATAGCCCTGGCCGCCGAAGATCTGCACCGCGTCCAGAGCGGTGTTCTTGTTGGCCTCGCTGACCACGGTCTTGGTCGCGGCGATGTCGATCGCCGCGTCCTGGCCGGCCTCGACCTTGGCGCCGGTGTCGGTGAGCCACTTGCGTGAGGTCTCCACCGCGATCTTCATGTCGGCGATCCGGTGTGAGACGCCCTGGAACCGGCCGATCGGCTGGTCGAACTGGCGGCGTGTCCGGGCGTGGCGGATCACCCGCTCCAGGCGGTGGGTCATCTCTCCGAGCGTGAGGGAGAAGGAGAACAGGATCTCCCTCTTCATCACGTGGTCGAGGATCAGGAAGCCGGCGCCCTCCTGGCCGATGCGACGGGTGGCGGGCACCCGCAGGCCCTCGAAGGTCACCTCGCTCAGCGGGGAGGTGCGCAGTCCCATCTTGGCCAGCGGTTCACCGACCCTGAGGCCGGGGATGTCCCGCTCGACAAGAAAGACGCTCAGGCCGAAGGGGCCGGGGTCGCCGGTACGCACGTACAGGAGGAACAGGTCGGCGATCGGCGCGTTGGTGATGAACATCTTGCCGCCGTCGATGACGTAGTCGTCGCCGTCACGTCGCGCGGTGGTGGTGATGTTCATGGCGTCCGAGCCGTGTTCCGGCTCGGTGATGGCATGTGCCGTGATCAACTCGCCGGAGATGATCCGTGGCAGGAAACGGGACTTGAGCTCCTCGCCGGCGAACGCCTGGAGGGGTACGCCGACGCTGACGATCTGGGTGGAGGTGGAGAAGCCGAGGCCTGCGTCCCGGCAGGTGTGGCCGAGTCCCTCCAGGGCGCGCATCGTCTCGGTCAGGGTGCCGCCGCTGCCGCCGTAACGCGTCTCGAAGGGGACCGCCAGGATGCCCGAGCGACGGATGGTCTTCCACTTCTCCCAAGGGAATTCGCCGCGGGCGTCGAACTCCTCGACGTCACGGTTGAGTTCCTCTGCCCAGGGGGCGGCCATTTCATAGGGATCGGGGGCGGGGTGGGGGGTCTGTGGAGCGGACTGCGCGAATGCGGATGTCATGGCTGTGCCGGCCTTCCGGTACGTGGTGAGCTGAGGGGCCGGGGCCCGTCGGCGAGCGGGCCCCGGAAACACGTGACTCAGTACTGGGAGAAGCCGTCGGGGGACAGCGTGTGCTTCTCGTCGCCGCGCAGGGCCGGATTGAAGATGGATATCAGCCGCAGGTCCTCGTAGTCGGAAGCCACGAGGTGGTGCGCGTCGTGCTCGTTGAGGGCGTAGATGGTGCCCTCCGTTATCTTGAAGCGCGTCCCGTCCTTGGTTATGACTTCGCCGGAACCACCGGTGCAGTAGCAGGCCTCCAGGTGCCGGCGGTACTGCAGTGCACTCGAGGTGCCCTTGCGGACCAGGGTCTCGCACACGGTGAAGCCCATGCCGTCGGCCTCGGTCAGCAGACGGTGGCTGGTACCGTTGCCCCACTCCACGGGGACGACGTCACTGATGCTCCGAACGATCATGACAAGACTCCTTCTCGATGTGTGGGTTTCGCTTCTCCGGGGTTCTCCCGGGAGATCAGGCGGCAGCCCGGTTCGCGTTCTCGACGAAGGCGACAATGGCGCCGATGCTGCGGAAGTGCTCCGGCTTCAGCGGGATGTCGTCGACGGGAATCGCGTAGGCACTGGAGAGGTGCGAGACGATCCTGACCAGTCCGAGACTGTCGACGACTCCGCTGTCGATCAGGTCGAATTCGGTGGTCAGGTCGGAGGTGTCCTCTCCGTCGAGGAATTCGGTGACGACATAGCCACGGATCTCGTCCGTCAGCGTGCTCATGCGTGGTTTCCCTTCTGGCGCAGCGCCTTGATGAGGTTGCGGTCGGGTTTTCCGGTCGCGGTGCGCGGCAGGGGTGTGTCGCCCACCTGGACCGAGGAGGGGATGGCGTGCCGGGGCAGGTGCGCGGCGCTGTGGGTGCGCAGACGCAGGGAGGTGAGCGTGGTGCCGGGCCGCCGGGTCACCTGGGCGTGCAGCCGGTAGCCGGCCTCCGGGTCGGGGAGGGCCACCACGGCGGCCTCGGCGACGTCCGGATGGGCGGCCAGGACGTTCTCGACCTCCTGGACGTTGGTGCGCACACCGCGGACCTTGACCTGGAAGTCAGTCCGCCCGTCGAGCCAGTGCAGGCCCTCGGAGTCCCGGGAGACGACGTCGCCGGTGCGGTAGAACACCTCGGGTCCGCCGTCGGGCGCCGGGACGAACACGCCTTCGTTGCGCTCGCGTTGCAGGTAGCCCGCGGTCTGGAACGGGGTCGACACGAAGAGTTCACCCTTGCCGGGCCCGTCGAGGACCTTCCCCTCGTCGTCGAGCAGCAGGGCCCGCACGCCCGGCAGCGGACGGCCGATCGGGGTCTTCTCCTCCGCTGCGGCGGGGTCGACGTCGTGGAGGAAGCTGTCGTTGGTCTCGGTGCAGCCGAAGACGTTGTGGAAGCGGGCACCGGGGAAGGCCGCGCCCAGCCGGGCCAGCAGCGGAGGCGGCATCGCGTCTCCGGTGAAGATCACGGTACGGACGTGCGGGTGCCGGGCGTCGTCCTGGGTGAGCAGCCGGTACAGCATGGGGACGCCCTGCACGAAGGTGACCTCGTGCTCCGCGACCAGGTCCCGCAGGTGGCGGGCGTCGGTGCTGGAGTCCTGCTCGACGAGCACGACGGCGGCGCCGAGCCGGAGCCCGGTCCAGACGTCGAGCAGCGAGAGGTCGAAGTTGAGCGGGGCGTAACTGAGCAGCGTGTCCCGCTCGGTGAGGTGGAAGCGTTCGGTGGCCCATGCGGCGAACCGGTCGAAGCCGTCGGCCGCGATGGGCACGATCTTGGGCGTTCCGGTGGATCCGGAGGTGGTGAGCAGCAGGCGGGCGGCGGTGGGGTCGACGGCGTCGAATCCGCGGGCGGCCGCCTCGTCCTGCGGGACGTCGTCGTGGTGGAGCGCACCCTGGTCGTCCACGGTGAGGACCGCGGAGCACCGGGCCTGCACGGTGAGCGTTTCCAGGACCGCGGCGCCCAGCCCGGGCGAAGGGGTGAGGACGGCGTAGCCGGCCCGGAAGGCCCCGATGAGCAGGGCGATGGTCTCCGGCGTCTTGTGTGCGGGTACGCACAGCGGGCGGCTGGGGTCGAGGCCCAGGCGGTCCAGCGCGGCGGCCAGCTCCCCGGCGAGGTCGACGAGCCGGCGATACGTCGTACGCCGCCCGCGCCACACCAGGGCCACGGCCTCGGGCCGGTGCCGCGCATGCGCCGCCAATGCGTCGCAGAGGCATAAGGATGGCATGGTTCCCCCTCGTTCGTCCCGGCTTCGACGGGAACAGTGATCTCCGCTGCAAAGGGGGGGTGACGGCGCATGAGGCGCGCCGAAATGCCGCGCCCGAAGCCCGGCGCACATCAGGCCGAGCCGGCTCCGGCCACGTCCCCCGTGGTCGTTCGATCATTCACCGTAGCGACAATGCATGCAGAGTCAAGCATGTATCTGCCGCGACCGGCGTGACAGAAGTCACGTCGGACCGTGTATCGCCCTTGCTTCATGAAATATTCATTTCAAAGGGATTAACAACGCGCTACCGAAGCATCAAAGGCGTCACGGGTCACTCCACCTCAGAAAGAGAGCGTTCGCCGTCGGCTGCCGCCCCGGCGCCCGGAAACGCCGAGAGCCGCCCCGGGGAACCGGGCGGCTCTCGATAGGGCCACACAGGAGGGAGTGTCGGCGGAAGCCGACGAAGCGCAGGTCAGACGCCGCTGCGCAGCGCCTGGACGATGCGGGCGAGCTCGGGGACGGCTCCCGCGGTGTTCAGTGCCGCGCTCAGCACCTCGCCGTAGGTGCCGCGGGCGGCGGCATAGCGCTGCCGGCCCTCGTCGGTGATCACCGCGTACACCCCGCGCTTGTCGTCGGGACACAGGTCCCGGAAGGCGAATCCGGCCGTGCTCAGGCGGCCGACCAGGCGCGTCACCGAACTCTGGCCGAGACCGACCTTGTCCGCCAGATCCTGCATGCGCAGCTCGCCGTCGGCGGCCTGGGCCAGGCATTCCAGGGCGCGAAATTCGGACAGGCCGATGCCGTGCTTGCGCTGCAGCACCTGGGTCAGCTGGCGCTCGACATGCGCAAACAGGGTGAGCACCCTGTTCCACATGGCTTGGTCAGAGGACGCAGTGGGCGCGTGAGGGATGGCTGTCATCTGGGGTACTGGCTCCTCCCAAGCGGCGTTGACAACAACATACATGTTCATGCAATCTTCTGCTCCATCCCTTCGATCCCTCAAGGGGTCGCCTCACGGAGGGATTACTTGCACGCACAAGCAAGCAGATAGGGGCGCACCTGTGCCGGACAACGCGCAGAACCCCGCAGGCGGTTCCCTCCGCCGAGGCCGCCCGGCTGCCGTGGCCCTCGCTCTTGGAGATCATGTCCGCGCTGAGCACCCGCACCGCGGAGAGCTGCGCCCAGAGGATCGCCTCGGCCCGGCTGCTCTCCTTCGCCTCGATCACCGGCGGCGCCCTTCCGCTCCGCCCGAACGCCCTCTGACAGGAGTGCAGCCATGACACCCGCCGAGAGCCGGCTGGCCGAATACGTCCAGGAAGCGGTGCGAATCAGCAGAGAGCACGTCGCCGAGGGCGGCATCCCCTTCTCGGGGATCGTCGTCAACCACGGGCAGATCCTGGCCACCGGTTTCAACCGCGTGCGCGAGGACGACGACCCCACCGCCCACGCCGAGGTCGTCGCGCTGCGCAAGGCAGCGGCCGAACGAGGGGTGTGGGCTACCGCCGGAGCCACGCTGATCGCCTCCGGCGAGCCGTGCGCCCTGTGCTATATGGCGTCGTTGTACTTCAGCGTCAGCCATGTCGTGTACGCCGTCGACCGCAAGACGGCCGCGCAGTACGGCTTCGACTACTCGGGCTCGTATTCGATCTTCGCGCAGGACCCGGTCGACTGGCCGGTGAAGGTGACGTACCTGCAGGTGCCGGACGCGACGAAACCGTTCGAGGAGTACCTCATGAGCAAGGGGAGGCTGGGATGAGCGACGCGACGAACGACCGGGTGAACGTGAAGGTCTGGTCGGACTACGTCTGTCCGTACTGCATGCTCGCCGAGGGGCCGCTGCACGAGGCCACGCACGACCTGGACGTCGACATCGAGTGGATGCCGTTCGAACTGCGGCCGTACCCGAAGCCGACGCTGCGGCCCGAGGACGAGTACCTGCCCGCGGTGTGGGCGAGCTCGGTCTATCCCATGGCCCGCCGGATGGGGGTGGACATCACCCTGCCCACCGTCTCGCCACAGCCGTACACCCGGCTGGCGTTCGAGGGGTACCAGTACGCGGCCGAGCACGGCAAGGCGGCCGCGTACACCCCGCGCATGCTGCGGGCGTTCTTCCAGGAGAACCAGGACATCGGCCGGCTGGAGGTGCTCACCGCCATCGCGGACGAACTCGGCCTCGACGCCGACAACTACGCACGGGCGCTGGAGGAGGGCACCTACCGGGAGACCCACCAGGAGGCGCTGCGTACCGCGGAGGCGTACCGCATCTCGGTCGTTCCCACGATCATCGTCAACGACCGGCACCGCATCGAGGGCGTGCCGAACGCGGCCCGGCTGCGCAAGGCGGTCCTCGACGAACAGGCCTCCCTCGCCGTCATCCAGGGCAACGCCTGCGGGATCGACGGCTGCTGAACCGCGGCGACCGCACCAGGATCGCCGCAGCTCCGAGCCACCGCCCACCGTGCCGAAGGCCGGTGCGTGGTGCCCGCTTCCCGGAAGACTCCGGGAAGCCCGACGGACGGCCCGGATTCCCCCGACGGGCCGTCCGTCTCGGCCTGCCCGCACACCGCCCCTACGAGGGAGCGGATCCGTCCGCCGGATCCGCGAGATCCGCACCGCCGGAAGCAGCTCGTGACGGAGCAGGGGACGCAGTCCCCGACGGACGCACAGGGGGACGCAGTCCCCCCGGCCCCGTCCGGGTTCCAGGGGCCGAGCACTGGCGGGGTCGCAGGGGCGGAGCCCTTGGAGGACGGGAAGAGAAAGGGGCGGCGGGGGCGGTTCACCCCCTCGGGGGACACCCCGTCTCAGCCGACGGACCACGTTTCGCCCAGGTTTCCTCCAGCGGCTACGCTCCGTCCGTGGCTGATATCCAGATTCCTGACGACATCAAGCCCGCCGATGGTCGTTTCGGCGCGGGTCCCTCCAAGGTGCGGGTCGAGGCGCTGGACGCCCTCGCCGCCACGGGTAGCTCCCTGCTCGGCACGTCCCACCGCCAGGCCCCGGTCAAGAACCTGGTCGGCAAGGTGCGCGAGGGTATCCGCGAGCTGTTCCAGCTCCCCGACGGCTACGAGGTCGTCCTGGGCAACGGCGGGTCCACCGCGTTCTGGGACATCGCGACCCACGGCCTGATCGAGAACAAGTCGCAGCACCTCAGCTTCGGCGAGTTCTCCTCGAAGTTCGCCAAGGCGGCGGGGCTCGCCCCCTGGCTCGCCGAGCCCACCGTCGTCGCCACCGACCCCGGCACCCACCCCGAGCCGCAGGCCGAGGCGGGCGTCGACGTCTACGCCTTCACGCACAACGAGACGTCGACCGGCGTCGCCATGCCGATCAAGCGCGTCGAGGGTGCCGACGAAGGCGCGCTGGTCCTCGTGGACGCCACCTCCGGCGCCGGCGGCCTCCCGGTCGACGTCGCCGAGACCGACGTCTACTACTTCGCCCCGCAGAAGTCCTTCGCCTCCGACGGCGGCCTGTGGATCGGTGTCTTCTCCCCGGCCGCGATCGAGCGCGCCGAGCGCATCCACGCCTCCGGCCGCCACATCCCGGAGTTCTTCAGCCTCCCCACGGCGATCGACAACTCCCGCAAGAACCAGACGTACAACACCCCGGCCCTGGCCACCCTGTTCCTGCTCAACGAGCAGCTGGAGTGGATCAACGGCCAGGGCGGCCTGGACTGGGCGGTCCGCCGCACCGCCACCTCGGCGCGCACGCTGTACGGCTGGGCCGAGGACGTCAAGTTCGCGACCCCGTTCGTCACCGACCCGGCCAAGCGCTCCCAGGTGATCGGCACGATCGACTTCTCGGACGAGATCGACGCCGCCGCCGTCGCCAAGGTCCTGCGCGCCAACGGCATCGTCGACACCGAGCCGTACCGCAAGCTGGGCCGCAACCAGCTCCGCATCGCGATGTTCCCGGCGATCGAGCCCACGGACGTCGAGGCGCTGACGAAGTGCGTCGACTACGTGGTCGAGAAGCTGTAGGGCTTCGGCCGACTTCATCGCGTACGACGGAAGGGGGTGTCCGGTGTCACCGGGCGCCCCTTCCGCCCTTCTCTAGCGCGGGGTGCGGCGCAGCAGGCGTTTGAGGAGCAGGACGAAGGCCAGGCCGGCGGCGAGGACCAGGGCGCCCACCTTGTAGTCGGCGTTCAGCGGTGAGCCGTTTCCGGCCCCGGTCTGCGTACCCCCCTTCCCCGAGGGCGACTTGGACGGCTGGTGACCGGGCACCTTCTCGGGCTGCACCGGACTGTCCGCGCCCTCGCTCCCGTACAGGAGCTCGGAGCCGTCGAGCGTGTACGTGACCGACTCGCCCTGCCGCTGCAGGGGGACGTCCAGGCGGGTCTGCTTCTTGATCCGTCCGCCGTTCCACGCGTACGCGATGCCGCCGAAGTAGCCGCGCACGGCGAGCTGTTCGCCGTCGGGCGAGAAGGCGGCGTCGGTGGCCCACAGGTCGACGGCGGCGGTGGGGCGGAAGACGTTCGTCCCCGTGGCGGAGAGCCTGGCCGGGCCCTCGTAGAGGTGGCCGCCGTCCTCCTTCTTGTCGATGATGTAGACGCGCCCGGTCTTCGGGTGGACCAGCAGGGACTCGGCGTCCCTGGGGCCGTCCGCGTACTTCACGACGTACTGGGTGGCGCGGACCGTCTGGTCCTTGAGCACCTTCGGCTCGGGCAGCTTGTAGATCCACACGTACGGCCACCTGCCGCCGAAGTTGTCGCCGATGTCGCCGAGGTAGATCTCGTTCCCCGGGCCTATGGAGACGGCCTCCACGTCACGGGGCGTGCCGATGCCGCGGAGGGTGAGGGTGGCCACCGTCCGTCCGGTGCGGCCGTCCACCGCGTACACGTACGGGCCGTCGTCGCTGTCGTTGTGCGTCCAGTAGATCCCCGGGTGGAGACGGGAGGCGGCGAGCCCGCTCGACTCGGTGATCCGGGGGTCTTTGATGGTGAAGCCGCCGTCGTCGGCGGACGCGGGCGCCGGCGCGACGAGCGCGAGCACACCGGCGAGCAGGGCCCCGAAGAGGCCGGAGAGGAACGCGAACGATCGACGCATGGCCCCAGCGTGCCATCCCGTGATCGACGGCCGTCGCGCGTGTCGATCCTCACACCCACCCCGTCCCATACGTCCCACCCCGCTCCCCCGCTGATCGTCCATCATGAGCGGGTGCTCAGGTTCATGCCCGTAGGCGACTCCCAGACGATCGGCAGCGCGGGCGAACACACATGGCGCTACCGGCTGTGGCGGCACCTGTGCGCGACGTACGGCGGCCCGTGCACGCTCGTCGGTCCGCGCGAGACGCTGTACGACAAGGCGGCGGACGCACCGACGTCGCACGCCTACGCCGAACCCGACTTCCCGCGTGCCCACCTGGCGGGCTGGGGCGAGGGCTGGCTGCACATGACCCCGCTGATCGCGGACGCGGTCCGCGAGTCCCGAGCGGACGTGCTGCTCGTGTCGCTCGGGCTGATCGACCTCGGCTTCTATACGAACGCGGAGCAGACGGCGGAGAACGTGTGCCGCTTCGTGGCGGAGGCGCGGAGCGCCAACCCGCGCGTCCGGATGGTCCTACTCCCGGTGATCCCGAACATCCGGGCGCAGGCGGACGCGCCCTTCGGGGCCCAGGTGGCCCTCTTCAACGAGCTCTTGGCGAAGGCGGCCGCCGACCTGGACGAGCCCCGCTCGCCGATCCTGCTGGCCTCGCCGCCGCCGTCGTACGACATCCACGTCGACACGTACGACGGTACGCATCCGAACGCCTCCGGCGAGCACAAGATCGCGGGGGCGTTCGCGGGGGCGCTGTGGGAGGCATGGGGGATCGGACAGCCGTACGCGGTGGGAACGAGTTGACCGGATACCGGCGTGCCTCGGTCACCGTGCGTATCGTTGTACTGCGCGGCTGCATCTGTCCGTGGGCAGCCGGGGAGGAGCGCGACAAAGGTGTTCTCGGATGTCCGGATCGACTTCCCGGGCCACGAGAACGGCTTCTGCCCGGACATCGCCCTGCTCAAGGACCCGGCGAAGATGGACGACAAGGGCCACTGGCGTCACCAGGACGTCGAGTGCGCGACTGATCCGCCCTTCCCCCCAGTGCCCCTTGCCTAGAGCGCACTCCACGCCGTTGGCTAAGCAGTCATGAAGTACACGCAGCTCGGACGTACGGGACTCAAGGTCAGCCGGCTCGTTCTCGGGACCATGAACTTCGGTCCGCAGACCGAGGAAACCGACAGTCACGCGATCATGGACGCGGCCCTGGACGCGGGGATCAACTTCTTCGACACCGCCAACGTGTACGGCTGGGGCGAGAACAAGGGCCGTACCGAGACCATCATCGGCAACTGGTTCGCCAAGGGGGGCGAGCGGCGCGACAAGGTCGTGCTCGCCACCAAGGTGTACGGCAACATGGCCCCGGACGGCACCACCGCCTGGCCCAACCACGACAAGCTCTCCGCCGTGAACATCCGGCGGGCGGTCGAGGCCAGCCTCAAGCGCCTCCAGACCGACTACATCGACTTGTACCAGTTCCACCACATCGACCGGAACACTCCCTTCGAGGAGATCTGGCAGGCCCTGGACGTGCTGGTGAAGCAGGGCAAGGTCCTGTACGTCGGCTCCAGCAACTTCCCCGGCTACAAGATCGCCCAGGCGAACGAGACCGCCGCCCGGCTCGGCTCGCTGGGACTGGTCAGTGAGCAGTGCCTGTACAACCTCTTCGAGCGCCGTGCCGAGATGGAGGTCATCCCTGCCGCGCAGGACTACGGCGTCGGGGTCATCCCGTGGTCGCCGCTGCACGGCGGGATGCTGGGCGGTGTCATCAAGAAGGAGGTCCAAGGCGGACGCCGGGCCGGTGGGCGCACCGCCGACTCGCTCGCCGACCCCGCGGTCCGGGCACAGATCCAGTCCTACGAGGACCTGCTGGAGAAGCACGGCCTGGAGCCCGGCGAGGCGGCTCTCGCCTGGCTGCTGACCCGCCCGGGCGTCACGGGACCGATCGTCGGTCCGCGCACCGCAGAGCAGCTCGAGTCCGCGATCAGGGCGGTGGAGCTGGAACTGTCGGAGGAGGTCCTGACGGGCCTGGAGGAGATCTTCCCGGGTCCGGGTCCGTCTCCGGAGGCCTTCGCCTGGTAGCCCGCGGGCGGGGCGCTGGTGGTGTCCGCGGGCCGGGGAACGCCTGGCCCGGGGCGCCTTGCCCGCGTTCCGCGCGGTACGCCCGGGTCTACTTCCGGACCGCCGCCGCCAGCGCCACCACCGCGAACATCAGCACGAGCACACCGGCCATGATCCGGTTACGGGTCTTCGGGTCCACGTATCGAGCGTAACCGGACCTCGTCACTCCCCTGCGCCGAGCCCCCACCGCTCCACCGTCTCGTAGCGCGGCTGCTCCCCCGGCACGCCCGACCTCGGCAGGCGGCTGCGCACGAGGGTCAGGTCGGCGACCGTCCACTCGCGGCCCGCGAACTCCCGCAGTGCCGCCACGTACGGCCGGAAGTCCGCCGTGCCCCGGCTGCGGGCCAGGGTCAGATGCGGGCGGTAGGGGCGGTGCTCCCCCATCTCCAAGCCCGCCTTGCGCGCCGCGGACTCCACACGGTCGGCGAGCAGCCCGAGCGCCCGTACGTCCCCGGACGCGCCCACCCACAGTGCCCGGTCCCCGAAGCGCCCGCCCTCGGACACCGACAGCGGGAACGGCTCGGTGCGCCGGGCCGCCCGGGTCAGCCGCTCGGACAGGTCCGGTACGACGTCCTCGGCCACCTCGCCGTAGAAGGCCAGCGTGAAGTGCCAGGCCGGCCGTTCCGTCCAGCGCAGTGAGCGCGCCCCCGGAAGCCCCTCCAACTCGCGTACCGCCGAGGCCAGTTCCCGGAGGACGTCCGGGGGCGGCAGCACCGCGGCGAAGAGTCTCATGACCTCACCTTCGCAGGGATCGGATTCCCCGGCCACACCGGTGACCAGGGGCGCAGAGGGGCGCCCCCTGCCCCGGGGCGCCCCGAACCCCTCAGGCCGTCACCGGCTCCTCGCGCGGCACGAACCGTACCCGCGGGTGCCCCCGGTGCCAGCCCACTGCCAGGCGCAGGCCGCTCGACCGGACCAGGATCAGGCCGATGGTCACGGCGGCCAGGGCCGAGATCAGGCCGCCCAGGGCGAACCCGACCCGGGCGCCGTACGCGTCCGTGATCCAGCCGACCACGGGCGCACCGAGCGGCGTACCGCCCATGAAGACCATCATGAACAGAGCCATGACGCGGCCGCGCATCGCCGGGTCCGTGCCCATCTGGACGGCCGTGTTCGCCGTGACGTTCACCGTGAGGCCGAAGATTCCTATCGGAACCATCAGCAGCGAGAACAGCCACAGGGACGGCGCCCCGGCCGCCACGATCTCCAGCGTGCCGAAGAGGGCCGCCGCCGCGATCAGCACCCGCAGCCGGGCCGTGCCGCGGCGGGCGGCGAGCAGCGCGCCGGTCAGCGAGCCGATCGCCATCAGGGTGTTGAAGAGGCTGTAGGCGCCGGCGCCCGCGTGGAAGACGTCGTCCGCGTAGGCCGACAGCCACACGGGGAAGTTGAAGCCGAAGGTGCCGATGAAGCCGACCAGCACGATCGGCCAGATCAGTTCCGGGTGCCCGGCGACATAGCGCAGGCCTTCGCGCAGCTGGCCCTTGCCGCGCGGTGCGCGCTCCACGGCGTGCAGCTCACGGGCCCGCATCAGCAGCAGGCCGGCGATGGGCGCGAGGAAGGACAGGCCGTTGAGCAGGAAGGCCCAGCCCGTGCCCATGCCGGTGATCAGGACACCGGCGACGGCGGGGCCGACCAGGCGGGCGGACTGGAAGTTCGCCGAGTTCAGGCTGACCGCGTTCTGCAGGTGCTTCGGGCCGACCATCTCGGAGACGAAGGACTGCCGGGCCGGGTTGTCGACGACCGTGGCGAGTCCGACGGCGAAGGCGGCCACGTACACGTGCCAGACCTGGACGTGCCCGGTCAGGGTCAGGAAGGCGAGGACGAGGCCGGTGGCCCCCATCGCCGACTGCGTGACGAGTAGCGTCGGGCGCTTGGGCAGGCGGTCGACGAGTACGCCGCCGTACAGGCCGAACAGCAGCATCGGCAGGAACTGCAGCGCCGTGGTGACACCGACGGCGGTGGAGGAGCCGGTCAGGCTGAGCACCAGCCAGTCCTGGGCGATGCGTTGCATCCAGGTGCCGGTGTTGGAGACGACCTGGCCGAGGAAGAAGAGCCGGTAGTTACGGATGCGCAGCGAACTGAACATCGATGACCTGCGGGGTTCGGTCGGGACGGCGGTCTCGGTGCGTTCGACGGTCTCGGTCGGCAGAACGGGCTTGGCCGCAAGGACGGGCTCGGTGCGCGCGAGGGTGTCGGCCCGCGCGGCGGGCTCGGGGCTCTCGGCGGCGGTGGGGGGCTGTGCCGGTGGTGCGGTCTCGTGGGCGGGCGGGGAGTCGTGGGTGGCTGGTGCGGGGGCGGAAGCTGCTCCGGTTCCCGAACTCAAAGGGATTCGCCTCCTTGCGATGACGGCTTCGTACGCACGCGGGTGGGGGCCTCGTCGGTCACGGCGGGCGTCCGGCATGGGCACGCACCCGTGGCCGCGGCACCCCGGCCCGGGGTGCCGCGGTACCCCGGATGCGCCCCGGTCACAGGTGCGCGAGCTTCTCGAGGACGGGGGCCGCGGCGCGCAGTGCCGCCCACTCGTCCTCGTCCAGGCCCTCGATCAGTCCGGCCAGGAACGCGTTTCTCTTGCGGCGGCTCTCCTCGAGCATCGCCTCGGCACGCTCGGTCTGGGTGACCACCTTCTGGCGCCGGTCCTCGGGGTGGGGCTCCAGGGCGACCAGACCCTTGCTCTCCAGCAGCGCCACGATGCGGGTCATGGAGGGCGGCTGGACGTGCTCCTTGCGGGCGAGCTCGCCCGGGGTCGCGGAGCCGCAGCGGGCGAGCGTGCCGAGCACCGACATCTCGGTCGGGCTCAGCGACTCGTCGACCCGCTGGTGCTTGAGTCGGCGCGACAGGCGCATCACGGCGGAGCGGAGAGCGTTCACGGCGGCGGCGTCGTCGCCATGGGTCAGGTCAGGCATGCTCTTTAGGGTAACTCATTACTTTCCCTAAAGACCACCCGGACGTACACCCATGAGGGTGACTCCGACCACTTCCGGAGCCGCACTCCCAGGACTCGGCAAGAAACTCCTGAAGTGCCCATATCACTCGAACGAGTGATCCGGTGGCGGAACGTGACGCGTCGCGCGCCCGGGTCCGGCAACGCTCGTAGCCATGGGGACCAGCGTGCTCAGCCTGCGGATGGACGGGGAACTGCTCGAGCGGCTCCGGCGCCACGCCGCCAGAAGAGGAATGAGCGTCCAGGACTATGTCGTCCGGACGCTCATTCGGGATGACTTCGACCAGCGGTTCGAGGCCGCCGTCGAGGAGACGGAACGGTTCTACGGGGTCACCTGACCGTCACCGGACCCCGGGGCCGATCCGGCGGATCAGGTCAGGCCCAGCGCCGGCATCAGGTAGTAGAAGGCGAAGACCGCCGCCACCACGTACATCGCCGTCGGGACCTCGCGCCCGCGGCCCGCGGCCAGGCGCAGCAGAGCGAAGGTGATGAAGCCCATGCCGATGCCGTTCGTGATCGAGTACGTGAACGGCATCATCAGCATGGTCACGAAGGCGGGGATGGCGATCGTGTAGTCCGCCCAGTCGATCTCCTTGATCGAGTTGGACAGGATCAGGAAGCCCACCGCGACCAGGGCCGGGGTGGCCGCCTGGGACGGGACCATCGTGGCGACCGGGGTGAGGAAGAGCGCCACCGCGAACAGCAGGCCCGTGACGACGTTCGCGAAGCCCGTGCGCGCACCCTCGCCGACACCGGCCGTGGACTCCACGAAGCAGGTGGTGGCCGAGGAGGAGCTGGCGCCGCCCGCCGCGACCGCGATGCCGTCGACGAAGAGGACCTTGTTGATGCCGGGCATGTTGCCCTCGGCGTCGGTCAGCTTGGCCTCGTCGCTGATGCCCATGATCGTGCCCATCGCGTCGAAGAAGCACGACAGCAGGACCGTGAAGACGAACAGGATGCCGGTCAGCACGCCGACCTTGCCGAAGCCTCCGAACAGGCTGACCTTGCCGATCAGACCGAAGTCGGGGCTGGCGACCGGGTTGCCGGGCCACTTGGGGACGGTCAGGCCCCAGCTGGGGATCTTGGCGACGGCGTTGAGGACCACCGCGAGGACCGTCATCGCGACGATCGAGATCAGGATCGCGCCCGGCACCTTGCGGACGATCAGCGCGAAGGTGAGCAGCGCGCCGAGGACGAAGACCAGGACGGGCCAGCCGTTCAGGTGGCCGTTCATGCCGAGCTGGAGCGGGACCGTGGTCTGGGCGACGTCGGGGATACGGGTGACGAAGCCCGAGTCCACGAGGCCGATCAGCATGATGAACAGGCCGATGCCGATCGAGATGCCCTTGCGCAGGCCGAGCGGCACGGCGTTCATCACGCGTTCGCGCAGACCGGTGGCGACGAGGAGCATGACCACGAAACCGGCGAGGACGACCATGCCCATCGCGTCCGGCCACGACATGCGCGGGGCGAGCTGGAGGGCGACGACCGTGTTCACGCCGAGGCCGGCGGCGAGGGCGATCGGGACGTTGCCGATCACGCCCATGAGCAGCGTGGTGAAGGCGGCGGTCACGGCCGTCGCGGTGACGAGCTGGCCGTGGTCCAGGTGGTGCCCGTACATGTCCTTCGCGCTGCCGAGGATGATCGGGTTCAGCACGATGATGTACGCCATCGCGAAGAAGGTGGCGAAACCGCCGCGGATCTCACGGGACAGCGTGCTGCCCCGCTCGGAGATCCTGAAGTAGCGGTCGAAGGCGCCGGACGGCGGCCGGGTGCCCGGCTGCTGCGGGGCGGAGGCCTTGGCGGGGGCCGAGGTGGGCATGCGGGACCTCAATGTGCGCGGGGATCACGGGGATCGCTGACAAACGTGATCGAGTCTCGCCGTCGCCTGTCACCAACAGGTTCCCCCTGCTGCTGTTGGTGCTTCATACGAACGCAAATGGCCAGACTCGAACTGTTTCAGTATGAACATATAAGGCGCTGATCGCTATCTCCGCGCGTAGACCCTTGGTGTGCACGGGTTCCGGGTCGCGCCCGGGCGGCCCCGGGTCGCAGTCGGGGCGGTTTCGGGTCGCAGTCGGGGCGGTTTCGGCTCCTCGTAAGCTGTGCGCATGGCGAAATGGACCCCCAGGCATGAGGCGCCGGAGCCCCTCGAGGGCCCCGTGGTGCCCGTCATCACCGGCGGCACGATCCTCTGGTTCCTGATGTTCCTGGTCCAGCTGCCGTTCTACGGCTGGTTCGCCGACCACGGGCACACATGGTGGCTGTGGACGTGCCTGGCGGGGGCGGGACTGGGCTGCGTGGGCATCTGGTACGTACGCAGGCGGGACGCCGCGATCAGGCGGGCCTCCGACGCCGGGCAGCGCCTCTCCCAGCAGTAGCCCTCGGCGGTTGCCCTACAACCACCGCACGAGACCCCTCCTACCCGGGTCTGATCTTTGGTGCGTTCGGCGGGTGAAGGCGCAAATCCGCACGTACCGTCGAATGCATGACGCACATCGACGCGGGTGCCGAACTCGATCCCGTGCACCCCGCCCCGATGCCCGTGCGCACGCGCGGCCTGACCGCCGCGGAAGTGGCCGAGCGGGTCGCCCGCGGTGACGTCAACGACGTTCCCGTGCGCAGCAGCCGCTCCCTGGGCGAGATCGTCCGCGCGAACGTCTTCACCCGCTTCAACGCGATCATCGGTGTGCTCTGGCTGATCATGCTGTTCGTGGCGCCGTTCCAGGACAGCCTGTTCGGATACGTGATCCTCGCGAACACCGGGATCGGCATCATCCAGGAGTGGCGGGCCAAGAAGACCCTGGACTCCCTCGCGGTGATCGGCGAGGCACGGCCGACCGTGCGCCGGGAAGGGACGGCGGCCGAGATCAGCACGTCCGAGATCGTGCTGGACGACGTCATCGAGATCGGGCCGGGGGACAAGATCGTCGTCGACGGCGTCTGCGTCGAGACCGACGGGCTGGAGATCGACGAGTCACTGCTCACCGGAGAGGCCGATCCCGTCGTCAAACGGCCCGGTGACCCGGTGATGTCCGGCAGCTTCGTGGTCGCGGGCGGCGGAGCGTTCCAGGCGACCAAGGTGGGCCGGGAGGCCTACGCCGTCCAGCTCGCCGAGGAGGCGAGCCGTTTCACGCTCGTGCACTCCGAGCTGCGCACCGGCATCTCCACCATCCTCAAGTACGTCACCTGGATGATGGTCCCGACCGCGGTCGGCCTGGTCGTCAGCCAGTTGGTGACGACACAGCACGGGATCAAGGACTCCGTCGCCCGCACGGTCGGCGGCATCGTGCCCATGGTCCCGGAGGGACTGGTCCTGCTGACCTCCGTGGCCTTCGCGATCGGCGTCATACGCCTCGGCCGCAAGCAGGTCCTCGTCCAGGAGCTGCCCGCCATCGAGGGGCTCGCCCGCGTCGACACCGTCTGCCTGGACAAGACGGGCACCCTCACCGAGGGCGGCATGGACGTCACCGAGCTGCGACCGCTCCAGGGTGCCGACGAGACCTACATACGCAAGGTCCTCGGCGCCCTCGGCGAGGCGGACCCGCGTCCGAACGCCTCCCTCCAGGCGATCATCGACGCCTACCCCGACAGCGAGGACTGGCGCTGCACCCAGGCCCTGCCCTTCTCCTCCGCCCGCAAGTACAGCGGCGCCTCCTTCAGCGAGGGCGACGGCCAGGTCAGTACCTGGCTGCTCGGCGCCCCCGACGTCCTCCTCGACCCCGACGACCCGGCCCTGACCGAGACCGGGCGGCTGAACGGCCAGGGGCTGCGCGTGCTGCTGCTCGCCCGCGCCTCCCAGGACCTGGACGACCCCCGGGTCACGGCAGGCGCCCGGCCCACCGCGCTGGTCGTCCTGGAGCAGCGGCTGCGCCCGGACGCCGCCGACACCCTGCGCTACTTCGCCGACCAGAACGTGCACGCCAAGGTCATCTCCGGCGACAACGCCGTGTCGGTGGGTGCGGTGGCCGGAAAACTCGGCATCCGCGGCGATGTGATGGACGCCCGGCACCTGCCGCAGAACCAGGACGAGATGGGGAAGTCCCTGGACAAGGGCACCGTATTCGGCCGGGTCACCCCGCAGCAGAAACGGGACATGGTGGGCGCGCTCCAGTCGCGCGGGCACACGGTGGCGATGACGGGCGACGGCGTGAACGACGTGCTGGCGCTCAAGGACGCGGACATCGGGGTGTCGATGGGCTCCGGCTCCGAGGCGACCCGGGCCGTGGCGCAGATCGTGCTGCTCGACAACAGCTTCGCGACGCTGCCGTCGGTGGTCGGCGAGGGACGGCGCGTCATCGGGAACATCACGCGGGTCGCGACGCTGTTCCTGGTGAAGACGGTGTACTCGGTGCTGCTGGCGGTGCTGGTGGTGTGCTCGCAGGTGGAGTACCCGTTCCTGCCCAGGCACCTGACCCTGCTGTCGACGCTGACGATCGGCGTCCCGGCGTTCTTCCTGGCCCTCGCGCCGAACAAGGAGCGGGCGAGACCCCACTTCGTGCGGCGGGTGATGCGGTACTCGATCCCGGGCGGGGCCGTTGCGGCGGTCGCCACGTTCGTCACCTACCTGATCGCCCGCCACCACTACAGCGGCCCCGGCTCACTGGATGCGGAGACCAGCGCTGCGACCCTCACGCTGTTCCTGATCTCCATGTGGGTGCTGGCCATCGTCGCCCGCCCCTACACCTGGTGGCGGATCGGTCTGGTGGCCGCGATGGGCGTGGCGTTCGTGTGCGTGCTGGCCGTGCCGTGGCTGCAGCACTTCTTCGCCCTCAGGCTGGTCGGGGAGACGATCCCCTGGGTCGCGGTGGGCATCGCGGCGGTGTCGGCGGCCGCCCTGGAACTGCTGTGGAGGTGGGTCGACCGCCGGTTCCCCGCGTGATGCCCCAGGGCCCGTCGGACCATTCCCGTCGTCCGCCCGCCGGCAGGCGGTAACTGTCGGACAGGCCCTAGTCGAACCAGCGGTCCCGCGCCAGCTCCTCGGTGCGGGACGGGTCCTCCAGCAGCGCCGCCACCTCGAAGCGGCGCGGCCACTGGCCCGCCGCCCAGGCCAGGCCCGCCGCGACGCCCTCCAGGGTGGCCGCGTGCAGGACGCCGCCGGCTGTCAGGCGCCAATCCAGCTCGACCCCGTCGACGATGAGTTCCTCGTGCTCCACGTACGTCTTGGGTGTCCGCGGCCCGAGCAGGACCCGCACCGAGTCCGGTACGTCGTGCTCGACACCCTCGGAGGTCACCTCGCCCGTCACCGACTCGCTCAGCCGCCGCACCTGGAACAGCTCGGCCAGGTCGGCGGCCCGGTCCGGGCGGACCGGCAGCAGGGGGACGCCCTCGGTGAAGGGCAGCAGGTCGGGCGAGTCGACGACCACCGCGTCGGCGGCGTCCACCACGGTCACCCGCCCGTCGACCACCGCCCGCAGCTCCTCCGGCAGGGTCACCTGCTGCGGGTCCAGCTCGGCCAACGCGCCGTACAGGGCGTGCAGTTGGGCGGTCGTCACCAGGCGGTCCGGGTCGGCGAGCCGGTCGAGGAGTTCCGCCGCGCCGCCGGGCTCGTCGAGCAGGGCGGCGACCGACGTCCGAACGCCGAGGGCGCGCAGCACCTGCTCGTCGTCGAAGCCGGTGGCGTCCGCCTCGTCGTACAGGCCGGCGAGCAGCGGGTCGCCGCCCGCCGCGCGCAGTCCGGCCGGGCGGCGGCCGCCCAGCACCGGGTGGCCGCGCAGCCACCAGGCCGTGTAGGGGCGTACGACCTCGTGGGTGCCGTCCGGCAGCAGCACCCGCACCGGCTGGGTGAGCGCGTCCCTGAGCGGGGGCTGCGAGAGCAGGGCGAGGGCCTGCGGCCAGCGGTCGTCGTCGACCAGGTCCAGGTCCCGTACGGCGACGACCTCGGTCGCCACCGGCGGTACCGGTGTGTCGGGCAACCGGTCGAGGACGTCCTCGCACCACACGTCGACCGCGTCGAGCAGCCCCACGTCGTCGGGTTCGGCGAAATCGGAGTCCCTTGGCTCCAGTTCGTCCGGGTCGAGGACGACGTCGGTGGCGCGGACGAGGGCGAAGCCGGCGAGCACACCGCAGGCGGCCAGCGGCTGCTGCCCCCAGCGTTCGGCCAGGTCGGCGTCCACGAAGGCCAGTTCGCCCTCGCGCATGACACCCGCGAAGGGGCTGCCGGGCAGTACGAGCTCCCCGGCGGGCGCGAGTTCGCCGTCCTCGTCGGGCAGCGCGAGCGCGCCGAGCCACGGCTCGTCACCGGAATCGAGGCCCGCCTCGCGGACGAGGGCGAGCACGGTGTCCGCCAGCTCCTCGGCGTCCAGACCGTCCTCCTCCCAGCCCACGCCCTCGTCCTCGAGGGAGGCGGCGACGGCGGCCCGCACCTGCGGGGTGGTGAGGATGGCCCGCGGCGTGGCCGGGAGCGCGCCGAGCTTCTCCAGCAGGGGGTGGGCGCCGTCCGCGTGGGCGACCTTCAGTCCCAGCCGGGCCAGCGCCTCGGGAGCCACCGGCGGCCCGTCGAACGTCGGCAGGAGGACCTGCCGAGGCCCGATGGTCGTACGCCCGTCGGCCAGCGGCACCGGCAGCCCGGACAGCCGGTCCGGGTCGACCCCGGCCAGGCTGTCGTACAGCCGCCACCACCACTCCGGGGCCTTCTCCAGCCCCGCGAGCCGGTCGATCGCCTCGGTCAGCGGCACCCGGGCGAGGCCCAGCGTCCGCAGTTCCACTCGGCGTTCCAGGCCGGCGGGCAGCAGGCAGGGCAGCACCTCGGCGAGGACCCGCACGGTCCCGGCCCCGGCGCCCTCGACGACCTCGGCGTCCCGGGGGCGCAGCGCCTCGGGCAGTTCGTCGTCGTCGCCGGGCTCGTTCGCGGGCGGCAGGAAAGCGGTGCTCGGCAGCCGCTCCAGGATGGCCCCGCGCAGCGCGCCGTCCAGCTCGCCCTTGCCCAGCGGCCCCGGCACCAGGTCGAGGATGCCGGAGGTCACCGGGCGCCAGGCGGCGAGGAGTTCGGCGTAGGCGTCGGCCGCGCGCTCCACCAGGAAGTCGGTCAGCGGGCCGGGCGCGGCGTGACGGCGGCTGGTGTCCAGCGGGAACGCCGCGATGAGCAGGGCGGGCACCCCGAGCGGCTCGTCGCTGGGGGTCGGGGCGTGCACCACCGGGGCGGTGCGGGGACGGCCCGGGCTGCCGTCGGCTTCGGCGGGGACGGCCCAGGTGACGGACCAGTGGGGGCGCAGCCGCTCCTCGACCGGGCGGTCGGCGAGCAGGTCGGGGGTGAGGGGACCGTGCTGGGAGACGGTACGCCAGCGGGTGGTGCCGTCGCGGGAGTCCTCCACGACCGTGTCGGTGCCCTCGGTGCGGCGGATCAGCGTACGAGGGCTCTCGTCATGGATCTCGACGACGACTTCTTCCAGGCCGGGCAGGGCGAGCAGCAGCGCGTCGTCGACCGCCCCCAGCAGCCGCTCGGCGAGGTCGGCGGCCGCCGCGTCGCGCAGCGGCAGGATGACGGCGGTGTCGTACGGGTCCGGGGCGGTGCCCTCGGCGGCGAACGGCAGCCTCAGCAGGGGTACGTGCCCGTCGCGGCGGCGGATCTCGTCGCCGAGGCCGGGGCTGTGCCGGGCGGTCTCGGTGGCCAGTTCGCGGGCCTCGGACAGGGACCAGCGCACTCCGCCGTGCCGGCCGACGACCGCGGGTTCGTCACTGACGGAGAGGACGGCCGCGAAGCCGACGCCGAAGCGGCCGACCGCCTGTTCCCGTTCGTCGCGCTTGGCGGACGCCCGCAGGGTGGACAGCGACTCGACACCGGCCGCGTCCAGCGGGGCACCGGTGTTGGCGGCGACGAGCACGCCCTCGCGGAGGGTCAGCCGGAGCCGGCCGGGCACCCCCGCCCGGGCCGCGGCGTCGGCGGCGTTCTGCGCGAGCTCCACGACGAGGCGGTCGCGGTAGCCACCGAGGACTAGGTCCTCCTCGGCGTTGGCGTCCTCGCGGAACCGGGCCGGGCTGGTCGCCCAGGCGTCCAGCACGCCGCGGCGCAGGCGGGCCGTGCCGAACGGGTCCCCTTCGGCTGCCGGTCGCACGAACTTGCTCACGGTTCACTCTCCCTCTGGCGGCGGGGGGCTGCCGCCGGACGAAGGTACCGTGCGGGAGCGTGGCCGACACTCGGGCAGGTGCCGTCTGCCGGGGCGCCGTCCCCAGGCCCCCGTGCCGGCCTGAACGGCCTCGTCCTCGATCTCCCCCAGCTCTTCGAGCAGGGGGGACCCCCGGACGGGCTGGTGGAGCTCGACCAGGCTTCGATGTGCCCTGCGAGCGGGTGCCCTACGAGTGCCCCAGCTCCGCCGACGACTCGTCCGCCACCGCCGGCACCGACCCCTCCGGCGACGGCCGCAGCGGAAACGGTTCGACCTTCGTCTCGTCGACCACCGGCGGAGCCGGGCGCGGCGGCTTCGGCATGACCGCCGCCTCCGAGTGGCCCCCGCAGCCGTACGACAGGGAGACCACGTGGCCGTCCGCCGGGGAGAACTCGTTGGCGCACACCCCGAAGGCCTGCCCGAGCGAGCCGCCGATCGCGACCAGGAAGCCGCAGGAGACACAGGAGGCGGGAGCCGCCTGTGCCATCGGCGTCTTGGCGCCGAAGGCCTCCTCCCAGCGGTCGGCGGCGACGTGCAGTCCGTAGCGGGACAGGACCCGGGCGCGGCGGAGGCCCAGCTCCTCCGCCACCGCGGAGATCGAACCGCGCGACGGGGCGATCGGCAGGTTCGCCGGGGTCCCGCCGGTCACCTCCGCGTCCTCCGCCTCGACCAGCTCGGCCATCTCGCCGGAGACCGCGGAGCTCGGCAGCGGCTCCTCCTCGCCGATGAAACCGGGCTCCAGGCGCAGATCCTCGGCGTCCGTCGGCAACAGGTCGCCCGGACCCAGGTCGCCGGGGCGCAGCCGCTCGCTCCACGGCACCCACTCCGGGGCGAGCAGTGCGTCGGGGCCGGGCACCAGGACCGTCTCGTCCACTGTGACGATCTTCGCGCGCGAGGCCCGCGCGACCGTCACCGCCCAGCGCCAGCCCCGGTACCCCAGTTCCTTGCACTCGAAGAAGTGCGTGACAACTCGGTCACCCTCGGAGACCATCCCGGAGTGCTCGCCGACGACGCCGGGCGCGGCGGCCTCCTCGGCGGCGGTACGGGCGAGATCGATCGCCTCGGCGCACAGGCGGTCGGGGGTGCGGCTTCGCGTTGTCGCGCTCACAGGTATCGCTTCTCTCCTACGCCGTCTCACGGGTGCGCCCCTTCTCGGCTGGGTGCGGACGGAGCGGACCTGAGGGCCGCGTCGACGTCCGCGCCCGTTCGCGCTCGGGCGCACCCACACCATCCATTCTGCGGGATGGATTTCAGGCGCGCGGCCGAGAACAATCGCCACGGCGCGCTACGCACGCTACCCTCTCCGGGCCCCGCGGCCCACACCGAGTCGCCGCGCTTTCCCGGAGCCCGGCCCTCCGTATGCCGTTCCGGACGTGTCGCCGCGGCCCCCTCAGGCGGGCGCGTCCCGCCCCGGGTACGACACCCATCGATCCCGTACGTGCGGTAACGGCACTACACCCGCGCTTCTCGGGGCACTATGACGGGGTGGCAGCCGCGAGGTCGTCCGAGGAAACCACCGGGGCCGGTGGGGTCGGAGGGCGCAGCCGGGGTGGCGGTTCGGGCCGGTTCGGCGGGTCCGTCCGCGCGGTCGGCCGTGCCGTGCGCCGTCCGTTCACCGGTGTCGTCCGCGGCATCCGGAAGGCCACGCACGCGCACGGCGCGGGCGAGTCCGGCCTCGGCAAGCTGATCGAACTGCACGCCGTGAACGGCGCCGGCGACGTCATGATCACCGTCGCCCTCGCCTCCACCGTCTTCTTCTCCGTGCCGACCGACGAGGCCCGCGGGCGCGTCGCGCTCTATCTCGCCATCACTATGGCGCCGTTCACGGTGCTCGCCCCCGTGATCGGTCCCCTCCTCGACCGCCTGCCGCACGGCCGGCGGGCCGCGATGGCGGGCGCGATGCTCGCCCGCGCCCTGCTCGCGCTGATCATCTCGGGGGCGGTGGCGAGCGGAAGCCTGGAGCTGTACCCGGCGGCGCTCGGCGTACTGGTCGCGTCGAAGGCGTACGGCGTCGTCCGCAGCGCCGTGGTGCCCCGGCTGCTGCCGCCCCGCTTCTCCCTGGTGAAGGCCAACTCCCGGGTCACCCTCGGCGGCCTGCTCGCCACCGGGCTTGCCGCCCCGGTCGGGGCCGCGCTGCACGCCGTCGGTCCCGGCTGGCCGCTGTACGGCGCCTTCGTGCTGTTCGTCGCGGGGACGTTCCTGTCGTTCTCGCTGCCGCCGAAGGTCGACTCGGCGAAGGGGGAGGACCGCGCGCTGCTGGCCGCGGACGAGGACCATCTGCACGGCCCGGGGCGCAGGGCGGCCGCACGCCGGCCCGGGCTGCGCACCGTGGGCCCCGCCGTCATCCACGCCCTGGCCGCCAACGCCGCGCTGCGCTGTCTGTCCGGCTTCCTGATCTTCTTCCTCGCCTTCCTGCTGCGCGAGCACCCGCTCACCGGGGAGAGCGCGGCGGTGTCGCTGGGCATCGTGGGGGTGGCGGCGGGCGCGGGCAACGCGCTCGGTACGGCCGTCGGCGCCTGGCTGAGGTCGCGCGCACCGGAAGTGATCATCGTGACGGTGGTGGCCATCGTGCTGGGCGCGGCGATCACCGCCGCGGTGTTCTTCGGAGCGTTCCTCGTCGCGTGCCTGGCGGCGGTCGCCGGGTTCGCGCAGGCGCTCGCCAAGCTGGCGCTGGACGCGCTGATCCAGCGGGACGTGCCGGAGCTGGTGCGTACGTCGGCGTTCGCGCGTTCGGAGACGTTGTTGCAGATGGCGTGGGTGCTGGGCGGGGCGATCGGGATCGTGCTCCCCCTCAACGGGGTGCTGGGGCTCTCGGTCGGCGCGGCGATCGTCGCGGCGGGCTGGCTGCCGACGGTACGGGCACTGCTGACCTCGGCACGGCACGAGAGCACGGCCCCGGCGCGGGTGCGCGGGGCCTGATCGCGGGAGCGGGCGGCACGTCGTCCACCCCGCGTGGGGGGCGCTCCGGCCGTGCCCGATAACCTTCGGCCATGACCGCACTGCGTTCCCGTCGCGCCGTAGCCGCCTTCGGCGCCGTTTCCGCCGGACTGCTCCTGCTGTCCGCCTGTGAGAAGCCGTCGCCGCTGGCGACCATCACGGTCGGCACGAACTCGGTGAGCTCCCAGACCGACTGCTACAACGACGGCAAGGAAATCCCCGCCGCCGATCTGGCGAAGTGCCTGAAGTCGAAGGACATCAAGTCGATCAAGGTCGACCCCGACGAGACGGTCCGCTTCGGCGTCGACCCGACCATCGCGGACAAGGGCTGGACGATCCTGATGAACGGCCAGCCGCTGACCGAGTCCAGCACCAAGACCTACCGCACGATCCCGGGCAGCGTGTTCTTCAACGCCCAGTACGGGGCGAGCGGCAACTCCACGCTCGTCTCCATCAAGGAGGGCGAGAGCAAGGTGACGGGGCTGTGGTCCTTCAAGCTCGAGAAGGCTTCCTGATCACGTCCTCCCCAGCGCGGGTCCTGGTGGCCACCGCGGTCCCCGTGGAACGGGACTCGGTGGCCAGGGCCTTCGCATCCCCGGCGGTCGAGGTACGGCTCCCCGGGGTGACCCTGCACCGCACGGGCGCCTACGACCTGCTCGCCGCCGGGGTGGGCCCCGCCCTCGCCGCCGCCTCCGCCGCCACCGCGCTCACCGCCGCCGCCCTCGACGGCACCCCCTACGACCTGGTCGTCTCCGCCGGCATCGCGGGCGGCTTCGTGCCCGACGCGCCCGTCGGCTCGCTCGTCGTCGCCGACGCCGTCGTGGCTGCCGACCTCGGGGCCGAGACCGCGGACGGCTTCCTGCCGGTCACCGAACTCGGCTTCGGGACCGTCAGCCATCGACCGCCGGAATCACTCGTACGAGATCTCGTCGCCGCCACCGGGGCGCGCGCCGGGACCGTGCTCACCGTCTCCACCGTGACCGGCAGCGCCGCCCGCGCCGCCGAGCTGCGCGCCCGGCATCCGCGGGCGCTCGCGGAGGCGATGGAGGGGTTCGGGGTCGCGGAGGCGGCCGCCGCGCACGGCACGCCCGTCGTGGAGGTCCGGGCCGTCTCCAATCCGGTCGGCCCGCGCGACCGCGCCGCCTGGCGCATCGGTGACGCGCTCACGGCCCTCACCGAGGGCTTCGGGAAGCTAGCGCCCGTATTGGAGAGTTGGGAGTCAGCATGACCGCATCCGCCGAGCCCCTGAAGATCGCCTACTCCCCCTGCCCTAACGACACGTTCGTCTTCGACGCCCTCACCCACGGCCGCGTGCCGGGCGCGCCGGCGCTCGACGTGAGGTTCGCCGACATCGACATCACCAACGGGATGGCCGAGCGCGGCGAGCTCGACGTGCTGAAGGTGTCGTACGCCGTCCTGCCGTACGTCCTGGACGAGTACGCCCTGCTGCCCTGCGGGGGCGCGCTGGGGCGGGGCTGCGGGCCGCTGGTGCTCACGCGGGAGCCGGACGTCGACCTGACCGGCCGGACGGTCGCGGTGCCGAGCGAGAAGTCGACGGCGTACCTGCTGTTCCGGCTCTGGGCGGCGGACACGGTCCCCGGCGGCGTCGGGGAGATCGTGGTCATGCCGTTCCACGAGATCATGCCGGCCGTGCGGGACGGGAAGGTCGACGCGGGTCTGGTCATCCACGAGGCGCGGTTCACGTACCGGAACTACGGGCTGCACAAACTGGCCGACATGGGCGAGCACTGGGAGGACACCACCGGCCTGCCGATCCCGCTGGGCGCGATCATCGCCAAGCGGTCGCTGGGCGCGGACGCGCTGAAGCTGCTCGCCGACTCGATCCGCACGTCCGTGCGGGCGGCCTGGGACGACCCCGAGCTCTCACGCCCGTACGTCATGGAGCACGCGCAGGAGATGGACCCGGCGGTTGCGGACCAGCACATCGGCCTGTACGTCAACGAGTTCACGGCCGACCTGGGCGAGGACGGCTATGCGGCGGTCCGCGGTCTGCTCACACGCGCGGCGGCCGAGGGGCTGGTACCGCCCCTCGACCCGAACGCGCTCGCTTTCCCCTGACGGGGCCGGTGCCCTGTGCGCGTGGTCAGACGTCCAACTGGTCGGCGACCGCGCGCAGCAGGCCCGCGATCTTCTTGCCGGAGGCCTTGTCGGGGTAGCGGCCCTTCTCCAGCATCGGGGTGATGTTCTCCAGGAGAGTCGTCAGGTCCTGGACGATGGAGGCCAGTTCGTCCGGCTTCTTGCGCTGGGCGGCGGCGACCGAGGGGGTCGGCTCCAGAAGGGTGACGGACAGCGCCTGGTCGCCGCGCTGGCCGGCGACCACTCCGAACTCCACGCGCTGTCCCGGCTTCAGGGAATCCACTCCGGCGGGGAGAACCGAGGAATGGACGAAGACGTCGCCGCCGTCGTCGCGGGAGAGAAAGCCGAAGCCCTTCTCGCTGTTGAACCACTTGACCTTGCCGGTAGGCACGTCTGTCCTCGTCCTCGTACTCGTCGGAAACTGCGTCTGCAAAGTGTTTCGGAAAACTGCTCTGGAGAGCACTGCAGCGGGCCGCGTGGACCCGCCGGTACCAAGGCTAATGGTCCGCGGGCTGGTGACAAGACGTCGCCGAGTGGTTCCTCGCGGTGGGAACTACCCTGGTCCAGTGCGTGACAAAACCCAAGCGAATTCCGCCGCGGCCGGCGACCGGCTGATCCGTGCCGGCGCCATCGTGTTCTTCCTCGGGGCCGTGTCCACTTTGGTCACCGTGGCCCCGTTGCTGCTGGGGACGAAGCCTTTCCCAACGTACATGTACGGCCTGTGCATGCTCATGGGTGTGGGCTTCCTGATGGCGGGGGCCGGTGTGCTCCAGTCGATCGCTCAGGGGCGCAGGCAGGCGCGCGGAGTGGGGCAGCGGTAGCGGCAGCGGGTCGCTACCGAGCCCGGTATGTCGCGAGCCAGGCCGGGAACTCGGTGAGATCGGCGAGGACGACGTCCGCGCCCGCGGCCCGCAGCTCGTCGGCGTCGCAGGGGCCTGTGGCGACGGCGACGGAGTGGGCCCCCGCCGTACGGGCGCCGCGTACGTCGCCCGTGTGGTCGCCGACGTAGACCGCCGCGCCGTGGTCGAGCAGGGCCTCCGCCTTGCGCTCGGCCCACAGGTCGCCGATCACCGCGTCGGGTTCGATGCCGAGGTGCTCCAGGTGCAACTTGGCGTTGGGCTCGTACTTGGCGGTGACGACGATCGCGCGCCCGCCGGCCACCCGTACGGCGTCGATCGCCTCCCGGGCGCCGGGCAGGGCGGGCGTCGCGGCGATGGCGATGGCGGGGTACATCTCACGGTAGAGGTCGGCCACGGCGTCGATCTCCTCCGCCGGGAACCAGTTCACGAGCTCCTCCGCGAGCGGCGGCCCGAGCCGGGTGACGGCCAGGTCGGCGTCGATGTACGTGCCGGTCCGGGCGGAGAGTGCCTCGTAGCAGGCGTGGATTCCGGGCCGGGAGTCGATCAGCGTCATGTCGAGGTCGAAGCCGACGGTGAGCGCGCGAGAAGTCATATCGGCGATTGTTCCAGGGGAGAACAAGCCCAAAGGACCCACATCATCCCATCAGTGACATCACGAGTAGTGAATTCGTGGTGTCACCGGCGCTGTGAGCGCCAGACGAGGAACAGGGCCGAGGCGACGGCGGCGCCGCGGACCACCCAGGGCCAGGTCTGGGAGATCGCGTCGTTCATGTGGCCCTCAGGGATGGGGGTGCCCCAGCGGCCGTCCGTGCGGCCCCACAGCCAGACGATGCCGACGGCCGCGACCAGACCGGGCATGCCCATGACCGCCCACTTGGACTCGGTGGGGGTCAACCGCCGGGAGGCCCAGGCGATGAGCCAGCCGAGGCCGAGGGCGATCCAGTTGCCGAGCACGGCGCCGGCGACGAGGAGACCGGCGGCGAGGAGCAGCAGCGGATTGCGCCACCCCGTCAGGCGCGGCGCACGGCGGGCAGGGGCGGCTGCGGTCTCCTCGACGGCGGGGGCCGCCTCGACGGCCGGTACCGGCTCCGGTTCCCTCCGCTCGGTCTCGGGCTTCGGCGGGTCGCGCGGCGGCGGCTTCAGCAGCTCGGGGATCTCCACTCCGCCGACGAACCCGGGGACGCCGTCACCGGCCTCGAACGCACCGCCGGGCCGGCCGTCGGCCCGCCACCAGTCGGGCCGGGTGGCGCTGTCGCCGAGCTCGTGTGCGCCGGCCAGGTGGGGCGGGGAAGGGGCGTTCCGGGAGGTGTCGGCGGGCGGCGGATCGGCCGGGCGGGGCCGGGGTACGACCCGGCGCAGGCCCTTGGGGCGGTCGTCCGTGTCGTTCGCCCGCTGGAGGGGGACGGAGGCGGGGCGGCTGTCGGTGGCGCCTGCGGGGGCGTCGGCGGACGCGGCGGCGACGACCTCGTCGGGAGTGCCGAGCCGGGCGAGGATCCGGCGGACGGCCGTGGGGCTGTCGACGGTGGCCTTCGCCCGCCGCCGGTCGATCTCGTTCCGCAACTCGGACACGAGGCGCATGCGCGCGGCCGACGGCAACTGGCGCTGCTGGGCCACGTCTCCGACCCGGCTCAGATAGTCGAAGACGAGCTGGTCGCTCTCAATCCCCACGAAGCCCCTCCGGGGTGGCGTCGCATCTCCCCCCGTACCGTACCGGGGGAACGGCGCTCTGGGGGCTTCTCCCCCAGCCCCCCGGTCGGCCTTCGGCCCGAAGGGTGGGGCGGCTTCGGCGAGTGGCCGGCCGCCGGCCGCAGGTGACTGAGCGCGCAGTTCCCCGCGCCCCTTCAGGGGGCTTCGTCCCCACCCCCCGGTCGACCTCCGGCCCGAAACGTGGGGCGGCTTCGGCGAGTGCCCCGCCGCCGGCCGCAGATGGCTGAGCGCGCAGTTCCCCGCGCCCCTTCGGGGACGCAGTCCCCGAAGGGGGTTTCAGGGGCGGAGTCTCCGGTGCGGGTCAGGGGCGGAGGCCCTGGGGTGGGGCGGTGGGGGCGGCGTCCTCTCGGTGGCTGTCCGGCCGGGGCACGCGCCGGGCCCGTGCCACCCGCTACCGTTGACCGGATGACGACCGAGGAGCGCTCACGCAAGGAAGCCACCGGCACCGGTGCGCCGCGTTCGCTGGCCGAATCCCTGCGCGCCCGGGACGACGCCTCCCTGGCCGCCCTCCTCCGCGCCCGCCCGGACCTCATCACCCCGGTCCCCACGGACCTCACCCAGCTCGCCACCCGCGCCGCCACCCGCGCGAGCGTCATCCGCGCGCTGGAGCGCCTCGACCGGTTCGCCCAGCAGACGGCGGAGGCACTCGCCGTGGCCGGGGACCCGGCGTCGTACGGCGAACTCCTCCAGCTGATGACCGGTGACGGCGGCGCCGAGGCCGATCCGGTGGTCGCCGAGGCCGTCCCCCACGCCCTCGCCGCCCTGCGCGAGCAGGCCCTCGTGTGGGGCACCGAAGACCGGCTCCACCTCGTCCGCACCGCCCGTGAGCTGCTCGCCCCCACCCCGCAGCACCCCTCCCCCACCGGCCTCGGCCCCACCGTCGCGGAGGCCACCGCCGGCATGTCCCCGGGGCGGATCCAGGAGATCCTCTCCGCCGCCGGGTTGCCGACGACCCACGACGCCGTGTCCGCCGTCTCCTCGCTGTCCGGCCTCTTCAGCGACCGCGCCCGCATGGCCGCGCTCCTCGCCACGGCCCCCGCCGAGTCCCTCGAGGTGCTCCACCGGCTGGTGTGGGGGCCGCCGTACGGGCAGGTCACCCCGGACCCCGCCCCGCGTCTGCGCTGGCTGCTCGACCGTGGTCTGCTGCTGCCCACGGCACCCGGCACCGTCGTACTCCCCCGCGAAGTCGCCCTGCATCTGCGGTCCGGGCGGGCCCACCGCCACCCCGAGCCGCTGCCCCCCGCCGTGGAGCCCGCCGCCACCCACCGTCCACAGGTTGTGGACGCCACCGCGGCCGGTCAGGCGTACACGGCGCTCGCCACCGTCGAGGAGCTGCTGAAGGACTGGGACGAGGGCGGGCCGACCATGCTGCGGGCCGGCGGGCTCAGCGTGCGGGACCTGAAGCGGACGGCCGTCGCCCTCGACGTGTCCGAGCCCGTCGCCGCCTTCTGGGTGGAACTCGCCTACGCGGCGGGCCTGCTGGCCTCGGACGGCGAGGCCGACGAGCGGTACGCGGCCACCCCGGCCTACGACGAGTGGCTGGAACGCCCCGCCGCCGAGCGGTGGACCCGGCTCGCCACCGCCTGGCTGGCCGCCACCCGCACCCCCGGTCTGGTCGGCGGGCGGGACGCCAAGGACCGCGCCCTGTCCGCGCTCGGCCCCGGTCTCGACCGTTCGTCCGCGCCCGAGGTCCGCCACCGGGTCCTGACTCTGCTCGCCGGGCTGCCGGAAGGCGCCTCGGCCACCCCGGAGTCGATCCTGGCCCGGCTGCGCTGGGAGCGGCCCCCGCGCGGCACCCAGCCCACGACCGTCCAGCCCGCCGCCACCCAGCCCCCGGCCGACGACCTGCGCACCCGCCTCGCCCAGTGGACCCTCGCCGAAGCCGAACTCCTCGGCGTCACCGGCCGCGGCGCCCTGTCCGCCCACGGCCGCGCCCTGATCGGGGAGCCCTCCGGTCACACGCCGGCCGTCGAGCCCGCCGCGACCGGCCCCGGTGACAAGCTCCCCGTCCACCGGCAGCACCACCGGCCCGCCGCGCCCCGCGCGCCGCTCACCCCCGCGGAGCAGGCCGCGGCCGCCTCCCGCGCCGCCCGCCTGCTCGCCCCGCTGCTGCCCGAACCGCTGGACCACGTCCTGCTGCAGGCGGACCTCACGGCGGTGGCCCCCGGCCCGCTGCAGCGCCCGCTGGCCGACGTGCTCGGCGTGCTCGCGGAGGTGGAGTCGAAGGGCGGCGCGACCGTCTACCGCTTCACGCCCGCCTCCGTCCGCCGCGCCCTGGACGCCGGCCGCACCGCGTCCGACCTGCACGCCTTCCTCGCCGCCCACTCCCGCACGCCGGTCCCGCAGCCGCTGGCCTATCTGATCGACGACGTCGCGCGGAAGCACGGTCACCTGCGCGTCGGCGCGGCCTCGGCGTATGTGCGCTGCGACGACGACGCCCTGCTCAACGAGATCCTCGCCGACAAGCGTTCGGCCGCCCTGCGCCTGCGCCGCCTGGCCCCGACCGTCCTGGCCGCGCAGACCGACCCGGCGACCCTCCTGGAGGGGCTGCGCGCCATGGGGCTCGCCCCGGCCGCCGAGTCCGCCGAGGGCGACGTCCTGATCGCCCGCGCCCACGCCCACCGCACCCCGCCGCGCACCCCGCCCGAGCCGGTCCCGGACGGCCCGCCGGCCCCGGACGCCACCCTCCTCACGGCCGCCCTGCGCGCCATCCGCGCCGGCGACCTGGCCTCCACGGCCCCCCGCAAACCCGCCGGTGCTCCCACGGCCGGCGGCGACCTGCCGCGCACCACCTCCGCCGAGACCCTCGCCACCATGCAGGCCGCCGTGCTCACCGGCGAGTCCCTGTGGATCGGCTACGTCAACGCAGAGGGCGCCGCCAGCCAGCGCGTCATCGCCCCGATCCGCGTCGAGGGCGGCTTCGTGACGGCGTACGACCACACGGCGGACGAGGTCCGCACCTATCCGCTGCACCGGGTCACGGGGGTCGCGGAACTGGCGGACGACCAGGAGTGACCGTCCGCGAGCCGGCCTTGATCGTCCTCCGATGAGGCACACTGGACGTTTGGCCGAGCAGAGTCGTGCAGCGTCATGCAGAGCCGTACAGAGCCGTGCAAGCCGTGCAGAAAGGCAGCCGCGCGTGAATGGTCCGCTGATCGTCCAGTCCGACAAAACCCTGCTCCTCGAAGTCGAACACGAGCAGGCCGACGACTGCCGTCGGGCCATCGCGCCGTTCGCCGAGCTGGAACGGGCGCCCGAGCACATCCACACCTACCGCGTGACCCCGCTCGGCCTGTGGAACGCGCGCGCGGCGGGTCACGACGCCGAGCAGGTCGTGGACGCGCTCGTGCAGTACAGCCGGTATCCCGTGCCGCACGCGCTGCTCGTCGACATCGCCGACACCATGGACCGGTACGGGCGGCTGACCCTCAGCAAGCACCCGGCCCACGGGCTGGTCCTGAGCACCACCGACCGGCCCGTCCTGGAGGAGGTGCTGCGCTCCAAGCGGATCGCGCCGCTGGTCGGGGCCCGGATCGACGAGGACACCGTCGCCGTGCACCCCTCCGAGCGCGGGCAGATCAAGCAGATGCTGCTGAAGCTGGGCTGGCCGGCCGAGGACCTCGCCGGGTACGTGGACGGCGAGGCGCACCCCATCGAGCTGCGCGAGGACGGTTGGGCGCTGCGGCCCTACCAGAAGCAGGCCGTGGAGAACTTCTGGCACGGCGGCAGCGGTGTCGTCGTCCTGCCCTGCGGCGCCGGGAAGACCCTGGTCGGCGCCGGGTCCATGGCGCAGGCCAAGGCGACCACGCTGATCCTCGTCACCAACACCGTCTCCGCACGCCAGTGGAAGCACGAGCTGGTGAAGCGGACCTCGCTCAGCGAGCACGAGATCGGCGAGTACTCGGGGACCAGGAAGGAGATCCGGCCGGTCACCATCGCCACCTACCAGGTCCTCACCACCAAGCGGAAGGGCGTCTACCCGCACCTGGAGCTGTTCGACTCCCGTGACTGGGGGCTGATCGTCTACGACGAGGTGCACCTGCTGCCCGCGCCCGTCTTCAAGTTCACGGCGGACCTGCAGGCGCGGCGGCGGCTCGGGCTGACGGCGACGCTGGTGCGGGAGGACGGGCGCGAGTCGGACGTGTTCTCCCTGATCGGGCCCAAGCGGTTCGACGCGCCGTGGAAGGAGATCGAGGCCCAGGGGTACATCGCGCCCGCGGACTGCGTGGAGGTGCGGGTGAACCTCACCGACTCCGAGCGGCTCGCCTACGCCACCGCCGAGACGGAGGAGAAGTACCGGTACTGCGCGACCACCGACACCAAGCGGAAGGTGACCGAGGCGCTGGTCAGACGCTTCGCAGGGCAGCAGATCCTCGTCATCGGGCAGTACATCGACCAGCTGGACGAGCTGGGTGAGCATCTGGGCGCGCCCGTCATCAAGGGCGAGACGTCCAACGCACAGCGCGAGAAGCTATTCGAGGCGTTCCGCCAGGGCGAGATCAGCGTGCTCGTCGTCTCCAAGGTCGCGAACTTCTCCATCGACCTGCCGGAGGCGACGGTCGCCATCCAGGTGTCGGGGACCTTCGGGTCGAGGCAGGAGGAGGCTCAGCGGCTGGGGCGGGTGCTGCGCCCCAAGGCCGACGGCCACCAGGCCCACTTCTACTCGGTGGTCGCCCGGGACACGATCGACCAGGACTTCGCGGCCCACCGCCAGCGCTTCCTGGCGGAACAGGGCTACGCGTACCGGATCGTGGACGCGGACGAGCTCCTGGCCCAGGAGAGCTGAGAGGGCTGGGCGACTAGGGGCGGCGGCGGATGCCCGCCTCCTCGCCGTACTCACCGAAGAGGACCACGTCCACCGCGGCGCCCAGGAACACCTTGACGGCGCGCAGGGCGTCGGCGAGGCGGTGACGGTGGCGGTCGCCGTCGAGGGCCGTCGCGCCGGACGGCGGGCCGTGCCGGGAGGGGGTGAAGGTTGCTGCGCTCATGTCTCCATGGTGGAACCGCACAACCCGAATGGCGTCGGACCAGGGACGTAACCTGTACGGCCCTCACCTCCCCCTGGAGTCGCCCCCGCGTAGTACCCGGGAGGGACACCGGCCCCTAGGGCACCCGGGACGCATCCCTGAGGCGGCAGACGGCACGGCGGAAAAACCGTTGGCCGCGGTATCCGACCGTCACCTAGAATCCCCTCTCTTGCCCGCCTCCCTTCACGGAGAGCCGTCGTCCGGACGGAAACCGGACGGCAGAACCGCCACCCGTCACCGCAGCAGCCGGCCGCCGGTACGCGCGGGTACGTGCCCGCGTACCGCCCGGCTCCTTGCCACGCCCCGGAGGCACCTTTCCGTGTCCACCCCGACCACCCCGTCCGACACCGACACCGACCCCCTCTCCCGCGAGCTCTCCCACCTCGCCGCCTCCCGGGCCGCCCTGCGGGCCATGCGCGAGGACGTGGAGAACCTCGACATCCGCGACGTCACCGCGAACTGGGTCAACGCGGAGGTCCTCGCCCGCCAGATCGAGGAACGCATCAAGGCCCTGGCCGACCTCAGCCACACCCCCCTCTTCTTCGGCCGCCTCGACTACCTCCACGCCCCCGGCGCCGACCAGGCGGAGGGGGCAGAGGGAGAGCGGTTCTACATCGGGCGCCGGCACGTGCACGACGCCGACGGCGACCCCATGGTCATCGACTGGCGCGCCCCCGTCTCCCAGCCGTTCTACCGGGCCTCCAAGAAGGACCCGATGGACATCGGGCTGCGCCGCCGCTTCGGCTACACCGGCGGGGACCTCACCGCGTACGAGGACGAACACCTCTCCGACCCCGCCGAGGCCGCCACCACCAGCAAACTGCTCCAGCAGGAGATCGAGCGCCCGCGCGTCGGCCCGATGCGCGACATCGTGGCCACCATCCAGCCCGAGCAGGACGAGATCGTACGAGCCGGACTGTCCGGGACCGTGTGCGTCCAGGGTGGACCCGGCACCGGCAAGACCGCCGTAGGCCTGCACCGCGTCGCCTACCTCCTCTACGCCCACCGCGAGCGCCTGGCCCGCACCGGGACGCTCGTCATCGGACCGAACAAGTCCTTCCTGCACTACATCGAGCAGGTGCTGCCCGCACTCGGCGAGCTGGAGGTCAAGCAGGCGACGGTCGACGACCTGGTCGCGCACGTCGAGGTGCGCGGCACGGACACTGCGGCCGCCGCCGTGATCAAGGGCGACGCGCGCATGGCGGAGGTGCTGCGCCGGGCCGTCCGTTCGCACGTGACGATGCCCACCGAGCCCGTCATGGTGGTGCGGGGCTCGCGGCGGTGGCGGGTACCGGCGTACGAACTGGAGGAGATCGTCGCCGAGTTGCTGGACCGGGACATCCGGTACGGCGCCGCCCGCGACGCCCTGCCGCAGCGGATCGCGCACGCCGTGCTCGTCCAGATGGAGCGCTCGGGGGAGGCGCCGGACGACCGGGTGCAGGACGCCGTGGCCCGCAACACGGCCGTCAAGGCGGCGGTGAAGGCGATCTGGCCGCCCGTGGACCCCGCCAAGCTGGTCCTGCGGCTGCTCACCGACGCCGACTTCCTCGCCGAGCACGCGGACGGGGTCCTCGACGCGGACGAGCAGAAGGAGATCCTCTGGTCGAAGCCGGTCAGGTCGGTGAAGTCCGCCAAGTGGTCGCCCGCGGACGCCGTGCTGATCGACGAGGCCACCGACCTGGTGCAGCGCACGCACTCGCTCGGGCACGTGGTGCTGGACGAGGCGCAGGACCTCTCCCCGATGCAGTACCGGGCGGTCGGCCGGCGCTGCACGACCGGTTCGGCGACCGTGCTCGGCGACCTGGCGCAGGGCACCACGCCCTGGGCGACGCGGAGTTGGCAGGAGGCGCTGGCCCACCTCGGGAAGCCGGAGGCGGTGATCGAGGAGCTGACGGCGGGTTTCCGTGTGCCGACGGACGTGATCACGTACGCCTCCCGGCTGCTGCCGCACATCGCGCCGGACCTGACACCGGTCGCGTCGGTCCGCGAGAACCCCGGCTCCTTCGAGGTCCGTTCGGTCACGGAGGACACCGAAGTGGTCGCCGCCTGTGCGGAGTCGCTGCGCAACGAGGGCTCGACGGGTCTGATCGCCGCCGACGCCCGCATCCCCGCCCTGGCCGAGGCCCTGACGGCGGCGGGCGTCACCCATCTGGCCCCCGGTGAGGAGACCACCCACGACACCCGTCTGACCCTGGTCCCGGCCTCACTCGCCAAGGGTCTTGAGTACGACTACGTCGTCCTCGACGAACCGCAGGCCGTCGTGGACGGGGAGCCGGACGAACGCACGGGCCTGCGCCGCCTGTACGTGGCCCTCACCCGAGCGGTCTCGGGCCTGATCGTCACGCACGCGGCGCCGCTGCCGCCGCAACTCGGCTAGTAGGACTCCGTTAGGTCTTTCTTGATCTTGGCGTGGCTCTGCTGGGCAGGGGTTGGTGGCAGGTGGTGCAGGTGCCGGTCCAGCAGTTCAG